>JBILRA010000044.1:0-9664 GCA_044372915.1 Candidatus Planktophila sp. | reverse complement strand
GCAAACTCTTTGACGCCTTCTGCGCGTACTGATTCGACAACTTTTCCTTCGCGGTATTTGCCGGATAAGAATCCGCGGGCCAGACCATAGAAAGGGATTGCTGAAATTCCGTGGGCGGCTAAGACGGGTTGTTGATCTGATTCAAAGGGGTTGCGAGATACAAGGTTGTACTGATCTTGAAGTGCGATGTAGCTAGGAAGATTGTGCTTTGCTGAAACATCGAGGGCTTCTTGTAGACGAGCGCCGGTGTATTGGGATGCTGCGATATATCGCACCTTGCCTTCGGCGATTAACTGGGCAAAGGCACCGAGTACATCTTCGAGCGGAATTGTTTTGTCATCGTGATGGGCATAGTAAATATCGATGTGATCTGATTGCAGGCGTTTGAGTGAATCGTTACAGGCGGCAATGATGTTATCTGGGTGAAGCCCAGGGCGAGTTGGAAGCTTTGCTACTTTTGTTGCAACGACCATCTCGCTGCGGTTGCCGTGCTTTTTTATCCAATTACCGATGATTGTCTCTGATTCACCGCCAACATTTCCTTCCTTCCACGCTGAATACATATCTGCGGTATCAACGAAGTTTCCACCGTGGGCGCGATAGGCATCAAGAACAGCGTGAGATTCAGCCTCATCTGCGCTCCAGCCAAAGACGTTGGTGCCTAGGCATAGTTCATGGACGACAAGATCTGTTTCCGGAATAGTGATCATGGGTGCAACGGTAGGGCAAGATTGGCCTATGGTCGAAATAATGGGTGGCTCAATAAGCCGAAAGTTGGCGCTGGCGTGAGCATCTGGGTCTGCGGTGAAGTACTGATTGATATTTTGCCAAGCGGCGCGGTTGTTGGCGGCGGGCCGGCAAATACGGCGAAGGCGCTCGCGCGACTAGGACATGATGTGCACTTTATCGATGGCATATCAAGTGATGCGTTCGGGCAATCAGCTCGCGCGGAGTTATTGCGTGATGGTGTGAATTTAGATTTAGCGTTGGCCAGTGATAAGCCAACGTGCACAGCGACAGTGTCATTAGATGGTGCAGGTGCGGCGTCATATGAATTTTTGATTGATGGCACTGCAACATTTGATTTTGCGGCTTCATGGTTACCTGATCCATATCGTTATCAGCCACAGGCGCTACATATTGGAACTCTTGTCACAGTCATTGAACCTGGTGCATCGGCGCTCTATGACTGGGCAATGCAGGTTGCTGAATTTGCGCCCATTGTCTTTGATCCCAACATTCGCCCATCGGTGCAACCAGATCGTGATTTATATGAAGCGGCCGTTGAGAAATGGGCAGCTTTATCTGCAGTCATAAAGGTCAGCGATGATGATTTAGCGTGGCTATTTCCGCAGTCAAGTATTGATGATGTTGCTAATCGTTGGATAAACGATGGAGTCTTCTTAGTTGTTGTTACGCGAGGTGCCAATGGTTTAGTTGGATTTACCGCTGATGGGCGCGTTGATGTGCCGGGTGTGAAGATAGATGTTGTAGATACAGTCGGTGCAGGCGATACAGTCGGTGCAATCATTGTAGAAGCGATGGTGATGCACGGTTTGATTGATCTTCGTGGAGATCTTTTGCGAAGCGTTCTTGCACGTGCAGCAACCGCTGCAGCGATTACCTGTTCACGGCAAGGTGCTCAGCCTCCGTATAAGCATGAACTACCAAGTATTGAGGTGAAGTAATGCAATATATCGACGATGCTGATTTTCAGATTCGAATCGATGATGATCAAGGTGCCAATATCGCTTCCGTCGTCTGGCGTGAGATGGAGTTCGCAATGCCATTTCGCGGTTCACCACTTAACTACGGTTGGTATGGCTTAGCTCCGTGGGCGGGGCGTATTCGTGATGGCCTAATCACTTCACCGACAACAGGTGAACATCAATTACCAACAAACCTCATGCCACCACATGCAATACATGGATTTGGCTTTGTTTCATCGTGGCAAGAAATTGGTCCTGGTCGATCGCTTCTACATCTACCAAAACCATATGGTGGTGCGACGGTAGAACAGAAAGTGGAAGTGCTCGATGATGCGATTCGTTGGTCACTTGAATATGATGCCGGCGATTGTGATCTGCCTGCATGGTTAGGTTTTCATCCGTGGTTTCCACGCGAACTCGATCGCGGCGGACAACTTGAGCTGGAATTTTCAGCAGAGAAGATGCTCAAACGCGATAGCGAAGGAATAGCAACCTCTGAGTTAATCGCACCAGGACGTGAGCCTTGGGATGATGCATTTACCGGTATTCGCGGGACACCAGCGCTGATTTGGGAAGATGCTGCGCGCATTGATATCGAATCAGATGCGCCATGGTGGGTTGTTTATACCGAAGATTCTGATGCTATCTGTGTAGAGCCACAGACTGCCCCACCCGATGCGGCAAATCTGGGAATTCGTGGCGAACATTACTTAGAAGCGCTCTTTGTCTTCACTGCTCAGTAAGTAATTTCTGCGCCGCCTTTATAAGATAACGCTATGGCTACTCTGATTAATCGTGAGCATTTAAAGAAGCTGCGCGCCATTGAAGATGCACGTTTTCTTGATACCCATAAGAAATCAGCGCTTGAGTTCGAGCGTTCAAAGAAAGTCATGCACGAAGGTGTTCCAATGTCGTGGATGGCTAAGTGGCCTGGTGATCACGCGGTGTTTGTAAAGAGCGCCAAGGGTGCTCACTTTGAAGATATCGATGGAAACAAGTACATAGATTTTTGCTTAGGTGATACCGGATCGATGACCGGGCACTCACCTGATGCCACCGTTGCAGCGATTACCGCACAGGCGGCCAAGGGAATTACTGCGATGCTTCCAACCGAGGATGCCTCGATAGTCTCTGCCGAACTTGCTGCGCGCTTTGGTCTGCCCTTGTGGCAATTTACTGTGACTGCAACCGATGCCAATCGCCATGTGATTCGGTACTGTCGAATGATTACGGGGCGATCAAAGATAATTGTGATCGATAAGTGTTATCACGGAAGTGTGGATGAAACCTTTGCAACGTTAGATGCACAAGGTGCGACGATTAAGCGCGATGGAAATATTGGCGCTCCTGTTGATTTAGCGCAGACAACGCGCGTTGTTGAATTTAATAATTTGCCCGCTATGGAAGCTGCGTTGGCACATGGTGATGTTGCGGCGATCTTAATGGAACCTGCGATGACAAATATCGGCATTGTCTTACCCGATGATGGCTATCTGATTGGCGTGCAGGATTTAGCAAATAAATATGGCGCGTTACTGATTATTGATGAGACACATACGATCTCAGTCGGCTTTGGTGGAATGACGGCAGATTTAGGTCTTAAGCCTGATTTCTTTACGATTGGTAAGGCAATTGCTGGTGGTGTTCCAGTGGGAACATTTGGAATGACACATGCTGTGGCTGATGCGATTAGAGCAAAGGTGCAGTTAGAGATTATCGATACCGGTGGAATTGGTTCAACGTTAGCGGGAAATGCTTTATCACTTGCGGCAATGCGTGCGACCTTAGGTGAAGTACTCACTCGCGAAGCTTTTGCGCACATGATCGCACTAGGTGATCGATGGTCTGATGGCGTTGATGCGGCGATTACAAAATATGACTTGCCTTGGCATTGCAACCGATTAGGTGCACGCGGTGAGTACATCTTCGCACCCGATGCTCCGCGTACAGGACAAGAAGCAGCCGATGGTGGCGATTTTGAACTTGAGCAGTACATACATCTGCGGTTACTTAACGATGGAATCTTGATGACGCCATTTCACAATATGGCGTTAATGTCACCGGCAACAACTGCGGCAGATGTTGATGCGCACACTGCGATCTTTGACAAGATCTGCGCTGATTTAGTTGCGGGTTAGTTAAAGCCGAGTGATGTGTAGAGGCCTTTGCCGGCCTCGTTATCGGCATCGACATACAAGATTGATTGCTTGATGCCCTTGTTGCGCAGGTAGATCAGCCCTTCGTTGCAGACTGTTTTTCCGATGCCTTTACCGTGCTCTTCTGGGTCAACGCCGATGACGTACAGCTCACCGACTGGGTCTGCGTTTACGAGATCTTGGTGAATCTTTGTCCAGCAGAAGCCGACGATGGTGGAATCGTGCAAGCAGAGGAAGAAACCAGATGGATCAAACCAAGGTTCACTCATACGGTTTTCAAGATCTGCCATTACCCAATTACCTTGATCTGGGTGATTGCTAAAGATTCTATTGTTGAGTGCGAGCCACGATTGCGCGTGTGTGGCAGGATCAAAGGTGATAAATGTGAAGGGATGTGGAATGTGTTCAATCGGATCAATGAGTGAACGCGAGAGTTTGAGAATATGGCGCATTAGATGCTCTGAGATACGGGGCTATCTTTTCCATTCGATGGAAGCGTGAAGCGATAACCGACGTTGCGGACAGTTCCGATAATTGATTCAAACTCTGGACCAAGTTTTGAACGAAGACGTCGAATGTGAACATCGACTGTGCGAGTACCACCGAAATAGTCATAGCCCCAGATCTCTTGCAGCAACTGTGCGCGAGTAAAGACGCGACCGGGGTGTTGGGCGAAGTGCTTGAGTAATTCAAATTCTTTAAAGGTGAGATCGAGCGAGCGGCCCTTAATCTTTGCAGTGTATGTGTTTTCATCAATAACAACATCACCTTGACGAATCTCATGTGCAGTGGGATCACTCGCAAGGTGTGCGGCATCGCGTCGACCAATTGCAATGCGAATGCGTGCTTCGATTTCGGCAGGACCTGCGGTGTCGAGCATGACATCATCAAGTCCCCACTCAGATGTGAATGCACTGAGGCCGCCTTCAGTTGTAATTGCAATGACTGGCGCACTTACTCCAGTTGTGGTGAGCAACTTTGAAAAGCTCTTCACATTTGGAAGATCGGTGCGTGCGTCGATAAAGACAAGATCCATCACTGGTGCATCAATTAATACAGATGCTTCGAGCGGAAGAATTTTGATTGTGTGTTGCAAAAGTCCAAGTGCTGGAAGAACCTGCGCGCTGGCGCCAGCGGAGTTTGTTAATAGCAATACCTTTGCCATCTCACACCGCTCATTCTTCTTAACTATTTAGCCCTGACTGAGTAAGCCCTGATTGGCTAACTTGCCTTAAGTAGGCGAGGATACTCTTGTGAAATCACTACTTCCACTCCTTGCCGTATTGGCTGCAGCGAGCGTATTTGGTATCTGGTTTCGCCGTACTCGCGGTGAATTTCGCCGTAAGAAGACAGTGGATGGGCCGCGTCTGACATCGGATCAGATTGGTATCGCTCTCGGCGAGCGAGTCACGATGGTGCAGTTCTCATCTGCCTTCTGTTCACCATGTCGGGCAACGCGTGTTCTCCTTGAGCAGATGGTGCAGACCATGCCCGATGTTGCTTATGCGCATATCGATGCCGAATCACATCTTGAACTTGTTCGTCAGCTCAATATTCTTTCAACGCCGACAACACTCTTTCTCAATCGCGATGGGACCGAAGTAGGACGCGCGATGGGCACACCTAAGCGCAGCCAGGTGCTCACTGCCGTTGCTGCCGTTCAGTAATTCACGCTCACTGCCCGCGCTTTCTGCGAGGTCTTCGCAAGTAGCGACATCGCCAAACCTTCTTTACACTTAAGCCATGCAACGCATCTCTACTGGCTTGTTTACCAAGCGCCGAGTCATTGACTACGGACGCTTAGCCGGTGCTTTGTGTCGAATGTAATTGTTGCAATTTAAAAACAATTAATAATTCGACGACAAAAAGAGGAAAAAAATGAGCTCAGTAACTTCAGCAAAGACAATTGAAATTGATGCACGTGGTCCACGTTTTTCTGCTGCAATCACAACGCTAGTTCTAGCGTTAGCACTTGTTACAGGTTCGGTCTGGGTTGCACTCTTTCAAGCGATCGTCTTTGCAATCGGTGCAACAAAAGGTCCACAGTTCACACCGTATGCATTTATCTACCGCTCATTGATCAAGCCTCGTTTGAAGTCACCGCTTCGCACCGAAGATGTGCGACCACCTAAGTTTGCGCAATCAATTGGCCTTGCCTTTGCAATTGTCGCAATAGCCGGCGCTGCGACAGGGACCTCCGTGGTGTTCACTGTCGCGGTCGCTGCGGCTTTGGCGGCTGCCTTTCTCAATGCCGCCTTTGATTTCTGCCTCGGATGCCAGATGTATCTTGTATTGGCCCGCATCCGTTCAATCTAATAAAAGATAAGTAGGATTTGCTCATGGCAGAACAGCACGAATTACGCGATAAGGGTCTGCGCCTGACACCTCAGCGAGAGCTTGTTCTCTCTGCTGTCCGATCTCTCGGTCATGCAACACCTGAAGAGGTGGCAGAGCGTGTGCGTCAAACGCACCCCGGAATCAATCTCTCTACTGTTTATCGCAATCTTGAAACTCTTGAAAATGTCGGGCTCGTTCAGCACACACACCTTGGGCATGGTGGTGCTACCTATCACGCAGCTGAAGAGATGACGCACCTGCATCTTGTCTGCGGAAAGTGCGGATCCGTGGGAGACGCTCCTATTGATGCTGCTGCAAATTTCGTGCAGAACTTATCTGATGATTATGGATTTAAGACAGATGTCACGCACTTTGCGATATATGGCACTTGTTCAGCATGTGTAGAAAAGTAGTTCTACACTTAAGCACATGACTGCTGTATTTGTTGAAGAGGGCCCCGATAAAGGTGCCATCTGGCATTTTGGTGAACCCAATAAAGAACAGCGCGCACTTGAAGCAGGTACTGCGTGGGCAGATCTCTCTCACTTGAAAGTTATTGCTGTTGCAGGTGTTGATCGCCTGACGTGGTTACACGATGTCACCACACAACATTTATCAGCACTTCCTGCAGGTGAATGGGTTGATGTGATGGTCCTAGATCCACGTGGCCATGTTGAATTTCAATTCTTACTCGTCGACGATGGATCAACTTCATGGATAGTTGTTTCACCAGATTATTGTGAAGGTTTGCTTGCATATTTAACGAAGATGATCTTTACTCGCCAAGTTGAAGTGCGGGATGCTAGCGATGAGTTTGCGCTCTTGCGCGCACCGGGCGCGACAACTGTTCTAGGTGGACCGTTCGCACTTGTTCCGCGTAATGAATTAGATGAGATGCGCACCGCCTTTGGCGCACATGCAATGCAGGTGGGTACTTGGGCACTTGACGCGCTTCGTGTTGCTGCTGGGCGTCCGCGCATTGGTTTTGATACCGATCACAAATCAATTCCTAATGAACTTGGGGTATTGGGCGGGGCAGTTCATATGAATAAGGGTTGCTATCGCGGGCAAGAAACTGTGGCTAAGATATTTAATCTCGGAAACCCACCGCGTCGACTTGTGATGCTCCACCTTGATGGAAGCGCTGTTGTGATGCCAAATCCTGGCACCCCAGTTGAGAACAATGGAGTCACAGTTGGATTCCTTGGAACCGTAGCCCGCCATCATGAACTTGGGCCAATCGCCCTAGCCGTCATCAAACGCACCACCCCCGTTGAAGCAACGCTGATCGTGGGTGGTGTGAGTGCGGCGCAGCAAGTAATAGTTCCTGTCTAATTTCGTTACTCTCTACCTATGGAGACGGTCACTGTTGCAGCCCTTGGTGTCGTCGCAGTGTTGGCTTCGATCGGATTAGCTTTCCTTGGTTTTCGTTCATATCGCCCATCGCAGGCGCAGAATCCTCGAATGTATAAGAGAGGCAGAATTTAATGGTCTTTACTATCCCTGAAGGTTTGCACCCAGACCTGAATCCACTTGCTTGGATGATCGGTACATGGCGCGGTAAAGGTCGCGGTGAATATCCAACGATCGACACCTTTGAATACGCGCATGAAGTGGTCTTTAATCATGATGGCCGCCCTTTTATGACCTACTTCTCGCGTTCTTGGATCATCGATGAGAACGGTGACATCATCCGCCCGGCTGCATCAGAGACTGGTTTCTGGCGCGTAAAACCAAATAACGTCTTAGAGGTAAATATTTCGCACTCAACTGGAATCACAGAAGGATGGGTCGGACAATTTGATGGTCCGAAGATTCAACTTGTGATGGATCAAGGATATTCAGCGCCTTCAGCAAAAATTGTGACAGCAGGTGTGCGTCTCTACGGTCTCGTTGCGGGCGAGTTATTTTTTGCTTATGACATGGCCGCTGAAGGACAAGAACTGCAAGCACACATTTGGTCTTCTTTAGAACGGCAGAGCGAATGAGCACTGATGCGGTATTGGCAGAGTATGTTCGTGATGGCGTTGTTGAATCATCACACCGCGGTTATCTTTTAGCGTTAAATTCAGATGGAAGTATTCATCGCCAACTTGGTGATGTGGATGCCTTGATCTATCCGCGTTCCACAATTAAATCGATTCAAGCATCTGCAATGGTACGTAATGGTCTTTCCCTTGAACCACGCCTATTAGCCCTGGCTGCATCAAGTCATTCAGGTGATGTGATGCACCTTGATGGCGTGCGCGAAATATTGGCACTCGCCGGTCTTACCGAAGATGCGCTGCAATGCTCACTTGATCGCCCGCTAGGAGATGCCGAACGAAAAGCCTGGGGAGATAAAGAGCCAACACGGATCACAATGAATTGCAGCGGAAAGCATTCTGCGATGCTCCTTACTTGTGTAAAAAATAATTGGCCGATCGAGAATTACTTAGATCCGGCGCACCCTTTGCAGGTAGCGTGCAAGAAAGAGCTTGAAGCGCTAGCTGGCGAGTCAATAACACTCACAAGTACTGATGGTTGTGGTGCTCCCCTATTTCTCTTAACTGTGGCAGGACTTGCGCGAGCAATTCGTGCAATCACAATCTCAACTGACCCGATTCACCACAGTGTGATCGATGCATGTCGCACACACCCACTCATGGTTGCTGGCAACGCACGATTAACAACAGAGATGATGCAGAGCGTCCCAGGGTTATTTATGAAAGACGGAGCAGAGGCTGTCGAGATTGCTTCATTGGCTGACGGACGTACCTTTGTATTTAAAGTAAGCGATGGCAGCTTGAGGCCTTTTCGTACATTGACACATGCATGCCTAGAATCCTTCGGCGTTTCCAGCCCATTTGAGCCTGAAAAGGTGATGGGTGGCACGCGAGTGATCGGCACTATTCGCGCAACCTTCTAATTAGTTCTACCCTTTACCAATGAATCCCCGCATCGCCACGTTGATGGTGCATACCTCACCACTTGATCAACCAGGTATTGGTGATGCTGGCGGCATGAATATCTATGTCGTTGAAAGCGCTGAACGTATGGCGGCGATGGGTGTCTCTGTAGATATCTTCACGCGACGTCAAAACACAGAACTTCCTGACATTGTTGAAATTTCGCCAGGTGTTCGTGTGCGCCATTTAAATGTTGGATCAGTATCTGCGACAAAAGAAGAGCTACCAGCGTTAATCCCAGGACTCTCAGATGCATTCTCTTCGGTTCTAGAGAATGAAAAGTTTGATGTGCTTCACTCACATTATTGGCTTTCAGGAAAAGTTGCGATGCCAGCTGCTAAGAAATTTGGAATCCCACTCGCACACACTATGCACACAATGGCGCGCGTTAAGAATATGAATTTGGCTGAGGGCGAGAGACCGGAGCCAATGATTCGCGTGCAAGGTGAGACACAAGTAGTCGCGGCAGCGGATGCCCTCATTGCAAATACTGATGCTGAAGCTGCCAGCCTGG
>JBILRA010000116.1:0-2501 GCA_044372915.1 Candidatus Planktophila sp. | reverse complement strand
CCGCTCCATCAGATGGATATCCCGATGCACGCGCGCGACGAACTGCATCATCGAGGGCTTTCTCTGCCGATGCCTGGATACGAATATCAATACTTGTAACTAAGTGGTTACCTGGGACAGGTTTTGAATTTTGACTTGTTCTGGTGACAGCTTCCTTACGGTCAACGATGACCGTCTTGATTCCGGGTGATCCGCGTAGATAAGAATCGTACTTATCCTCTAACCCAGCTTTGCCAATGCTTTCAGATCGAAAATAGGAACGGCCATTTGCTCCTGAGAGATCTGCATCTGTGAGAGGCCCAACGTAACCCAGTAGGTGAGCAGCGTTTACTTCGGCAAGTCCTGGGTAGTTTCTAATCGCAACTGGAGTTGCAGAGATTCCTGGATAAGTATCAGGACGCTCCACAATTGCTAACGCAATTGAGAGATCTGCTTCTTTAGTAATCGGAATTGGTTGAAAACGTGAACCTGTCCAGCAACCAGCACGCGTACCAGCGGGAAGTTCGCCACATAAGCGAGTGCGTTGCCAAACATCTGCATAATTAAGCGAGAGCAACTTTGAGAGCGTTCGTAGAACCGCCTCTCCCTTGTCATCCTGCCTATCAATCTTTGTACGATCAACAGTGATTGCCAGGCCCACTTTGTTAAGGGCTAGTGGCACACCTGATGAATCAACAATTAATCCACGAGTTGCAGGAGTTACAACATCACGGCTTTGAATGCTAAGTGCTGCATCTCTATAAGTTGGACCTGCAGCAACTTGCAGATAGAAAAGGCGACCTAAAAGAGCAACAAGTAGTGAGGCGATAAAAATCTGAATAAAGGTCATGCTCAAACGGGAACGTTGGTTCATATACGTGATGCCGTTCCAAATACTGCAGCATGAAGCCTAGAGACAATAGGCAGGATCAATGGAGTCACAATTGCACTCCAAAAAGCTGTTCCGAGGCAGATAAAGAGAATTCGGTTGAAACTACCTAAGTTTTCACCGAGCAAGAAGCCGATGATTACGTAACCAATCTGCGAAGCGACAACGCCGATTATTACAAGAAAAACGATATTGAGTGGATTGGCGCGTACATGATCATCGCCATACGAGAGAAATGAGATAAGAAATCCGGCAAGAATCATGATGAGAGTCCAATGACCCATCGGTCCAGATGTAGTTTGTGAAAGATCCATCAATAGCCCCGCACCAAATCCAGTAAGTGCTCCAATTTCAGGTGTGCTCATAGATGCCCAGATGAGAGTGAGGATCAACAGTAAAGAGAAACCTGCAAAGGGAAGACGCAGCTGAACAACAAGGGCCTCTTGCGCAATATAGAAAAGAATGAAGATGGGAAAGGCGAAAAAGAAGCGACGTGAAATCATCTGCGAGATCACTCCTGCGCAGCGGCTGTTGGGCTTGGAGTTACCGTAACAGTCACGGTTGGGAGTGGAGTTGGCATTGGTTTTGCTGGAACTAGCGCATCACGTGGATCTTTCTCAGGTGATCTCAGGACAACAGAGACAACAGCCAAGGTCGAGAAGTTGACATAAAACTTCACATCAGCGGTTTGTGTGACAGCACTAGCAGAGTTATCTACCGCGGTTACTTCACCTATCGGCACACCGGGTACAAATGGGCGCCCACCGGTACTACCTCTCGCCAAAATAACATCTCCGACTTTAACTGTCGTTGAGTTGTCAAGAAGTTGTAGCAGAGCTTTTCGTGAGCCCTGGCCACTGAGAATTCCGATTTGCTGTGATCCAGCAATGCGCGCGCCTACTTTAAATGAAGGATCTGAAGCCAGCTCAATCAGCGCACTATTGGAGTACACAACTTTAACCAACCCAACTAATCCAAAACCCGAAATAACTGTCATGTTAGGTCGGATACCGGATTTGCTTCCGGCGTCAATCGTGATGGTGTTAGTAAATGAAGTGCTAGATCCTTGTGAGATAACTTTGGCGCTAACAACTTTGTATTCGGCAGTTCCGGCTAGATCAAGAACACTCTTTAATTGAGCGAGTTCAGCATCGGCATTCTTACGATTTTGTAGTGCCAAACGAAGTCGATTGTTTTCAGCAGTGAGTTTCTCGATTTTGTTGCGAGTACGACCCAGATTTGTAACATCAGAGAAGAAGTTACGAAATGGTGAAATCGCCCATGAGCCTGCTTTTTGAAATGGGGAGAGCGCGCTCTGAGTTGTGTTGCGAACACCGTTAATGACAGATACGCCTCGCAAATCGAGGGTAATAAGAAAGAGTGCGGTAACAATCAAACCGATGAGCAGAAGCCGCCCACGATTATCGCCACCGTAACGCAATTGAAGGCGCCCTTAGCGACGTGGCTCTGAAATCAAAACCTTTTCAAGGGCTTCGAATTCTTCAATGCACTTACCTGATCCCTCAACAACTGCATCGAGTGGACGGTCTGCAATATGGATAGGCATTCCTGTTTCGCGACGAAGACGCTCATCAAGACCCTTAAGTAGCGCTCCCCCACCGGTGAGAACGAT
>JBILRA010000008.1:0-34036 GCA_044372915.1 Candidatus Planktophila sp. | reverse complement strand
GCATCGCTATGACAAGCCAGAACTCAGCCGAATACGGCAGACTTACTCCTATGTTGGCAGCCCTAGAAGCACTGGTTCGATGTGAATCTCCTACCGAAGATCTTGATGCCTGCCGCAACGTTGTCCGACTTGCTAGCGATATTGCAACTCGCGTACTTGGAACACCTGCTGAGATTAGAGAAGTTGAAGGTCGCCCTGTCTTCTGGTGGGGATCTCCTGAACCAGAAGTAATTCTTTTGGGACATCTCGATACCGTCTGGCCACATGGTTCATACCAACCGTTGTGGGAAGTAAATGGCGATGTCATCCGAGGACCTGGTGTCTTTGATATGAAGGCAGGCTTCCTACAAGCTCTGTACGCACTCAAAGGCATTGAAGGCCCAGTTGCACTCATTGCAACAACTGATGAAGAAACTGGAAGCCTTGCTTCGCGCAGACTTATTCAAGAATTATCTACCCATGCAAAGGCTGTCCTAGTTTTGGAAGCATCACTTGATGGCAAGGTAAAAATTGGACGCAAAGGAACTGCCATGTATCAGGTACATGCTCATGGTCTTGCTTCACATGCTGGTCTAGAACCAGAAAAAGGTGTGAATGCAACTACCGAAATTGCCCATGTAGTTCTTAAAATATCTGCCCTTGAAAACACAGAACATGGAACAACTGTTGTGCCAACAGTTCTCCGGTCAGGAAATACCACAAATACGGTTCCTGATCATGCAATTCTTGATATAGATATTCGTTCTTTTTCGATCGCCGAACTTGAACGGGTTGATGCTGCAATCAAATCTCTGAAGGCGGAAAATCCAAAAGTTCGTCTTGAGATTACTGGTGGCATCAATCGCCCACCATTACAAGAGGAATCTACGACTGCTTTGTATCAACGGGCTGAAAAAGTTGCTACTGCACTAGGAATGCCTCCTCTTGGTGGTGCAAAAGTTGGTGGTGCAAGTGATGGAAACTTTGCTGCTGCTGCAGGTGCACCCGTCCTCGATGGACTTGGCGCAGTAGGCGGCGGTGCTCATGCTGCCAGTGAGTGGGTTAGTGCAAAGTCTCTTGAGCCACGCACTCAATTTCTCCACGCTTTAATTGTGGATCTTCTTAAATGAGCAACGGACCGCTCATTGTTCAAAGCGATAAGACGCTTCTCTTAGATATTGATCACCCAGATTCGGTGGAATGCCGTCGAGCTATTGCACCATTTGCAGAGCTAGAAAGATCCCCAGAACATATCCACACATACCGCCTTACCAATCTCGGTCTTTGGAATGCACGGGCAGCAGGCCATGATGCTGAGTTAGTCATTGACACCCTGATCAAATACTCCCGATATGCCGTTCCACATTCGATTCTTATTGACGTTGCAGAAACCATGTCTCGTTATGGTCGCTTGCGACTTGAAGCAGATCCAATTCACGGACTCATCCTTGTTACAACTGATTCGGCAGTTCTTGAAGAGGTAATCCGTGCGAAGAAAATTGCTCCATTGCTTGGCCCGCGAATTGATACTGAGACTATTGCAGTTCACCCAAGCCAACGCGGTGCAATAAAGCAATCATTGCTTCGTCTTGGTTGGCCAGCTGAAGATTTTGCAGGGTATGTCGATGGGCAGGCGCATGAGATTGCTCTTCGAGAAGATGGGTGGAAGATTCGTCCATACCAAGAACTTGCCGCAGAAGGTTTTTGGCATGGTGGCTCAGGTGTTGTAGTACTCCCTTGTGGTGCAGGAAAAACTATTGTGGGCGCAGCAGCAATGGCTCATGCAAAGGCAACGACGTTGATCTTGGTTACAAACACTGTTGCTGCTCGTCAGTGGCGAGATGAATTGCTACGTAGAACCACTCTGACTGAAGACGAAATCGGTGAATACTCAGGGGCAAAGAAAGAGATTCGCCCCGTCACGATCGCTACCTATCAAGTGATGACAAAGAAAAAGAATGGCGTATACGCACACCTTGATCTCTTTGATACCCACGATTGGGGTTTGATCATCTATGACGAAGTGCATCTACTGCCTGCGCCAATCTTCAGATTTACCGCCGATATCCAATCCCGGCGACGACTTGGGCTTACAGCTACCTTAGTTCGAGAGGATGGAATGGAAGGTGAAGTTTTCTCTCTCATTGGTCCAAAGCGCTTTGATGTACCGTGGAAAGAAATTGAATCACAAGGCTATATCGCCCCTGCAGAATGCATAGAAGTTCGTGTAAACCTCTCTGAGTCAGAGCGTCTTCTCTATGCAACTGCAGAGCCAGAAGAGAAATATCGATATTGCTCAACCACAAAGACCAAGAGTGAAGTGGTGCAAGAGTTGGTTTCCTATCACGCAGAGGAACAAATCTTGGTTATAGGTCAATACATAACCCAGCTTGATGAGCTCTCTGAGACTCTTGGAGTGCCATTGATTAAAGGAGATACGCCAGTAAAAGAACGTGAGCGACTCTTTGCAGCTTTTCGAACCGGTGAAATAACCTGCCTTGTAGTCTCAAAAGTGGCGAACTTCTCTATTGATCTCCCTGATGCAACAATTGCAATTCAGGTCTCTGGTGCATTTGGTTCAAGACAAGAAGAAGCGCAACGCTTGGGACGAATCCTTAGACCGAAATCAGATGGCCGAGGAGCAATCTTCTACTCAGTTGTATCTCGAGATACGGTCGATCAAGATTTTGCAGCCAATCGTCAACGTTTCTTGGCCGAACAAGGGTATGCCTACCGAATCATTGATGCTGACGATGTTTTTCAAGGGAAAATTTAAATCTCTCTGGATCAACTTTGTAGAAATCGTGATGTTTACCATCAATGTGAATTACAGGGATCTGATCGCTATATAAATTGATTAGCTCTTGGTTATCTTGAATATCAACAATCTCGATCTCAAAATCTAACTCTTCACTTAATGGTTTAAGGGTCTCAAGTGCGTTCTCACACAAGTGGCAACCATGGCGTGAATAAACTGTAACGACTGTCATTCTTTCTTTTCTTTAAATATACGGGCAGATATCTCTTCAACAACTAATTTTGCATCGCCCTTAGCGCGGGCCGCATGTGTCTCTGCATTCTTTAAGATGGTTTCAACGCTTGTCGTAGTTACGCTACCAACAAGTGGACCATAGCTTTTTGAGAAAAGGGTGTGAGCGATTGCTCCAATTGCCTTGGCTACATCCGATCGTGCCTCATCGAGAGTAATTTCTCGGCTTTTCCCCGAAATACTAAATTCAGTCAGCGGAGTTCTCTCGCTGTGAATGCGGTCAAAGACATCATGACCAGTTACTGGGTTGGAATCTGTAGCCATCTTCCTATTCTGACAGCCTGATAGATTTAGCGCCATGCGAGCGGGCAAATCCTTCACCACAAGAATCGTCCTGCTTATTGTGGTGCTGCTTGCCACACTCACTCCTTCGGCTACAGCCCAACCTCTCTACAAATTTGCGCCTGCCACGCAATGGGGATACACATTTGCGGGAACCGCAGCATCTCTGACTTCACAAAGTCCAGCAAAGAGCAGTAATCTTGAAAAGAAATCAACTATCGAAGTTAATTACACGAATTTTCCTGAGTGGGCAAAACGAGAACTTCAACTTGCAGTTGATGTCTGGTCTGCAAATTTTGATTCAAAGGTAACCATCACTATTGACGCAACATGGAGCAACTCTCAATCGGTTGCAGTGTTGGGTAGTGCTCGACCTGGCGGATACTTTGCTGGATTTTCCGGTGCCCCTGACTCGAGTCTTTGGTACCCATCTGCGCTAGCAAATGCGTTGGCCGGCAAGGATCTGGATATCAGAAATTCAGAGATGGTTATCAATGTAAATGCCCGCGCAGCATGGAATCGTCGGGGAGATAGCGCACCCACGACTCGTGAATATGATCTGCAGTCTGTGTTTCTACATGAGATGGCTCATGGACTTGGATTTCTATCAAATGACACTTATGACCCAATTCTTGGATTTGGTTCGATTGAACAACCCACTCCCTTTGATGCATTTGCACAAACTGAAGATGGAAGACGGCTTGCAGATTTACCATCTCCTTCACTTGAACTCGGAAGGGCTTTAAGGTCTCCACTTGTTTGGTCTGGTGCAAAGGCAATAGCTGCCAATAAGGGCGTGAAGCCGCTGCTCTATTCACCAGTAGTTTATGAGGATGGTTCATCGGTAAGCCACCTTGATGAAAAAACTTTCTCAAACAGCGGACTGGATGCAGTCATGACACCTGAGCTTGATGCTGGTGAGATTTTTCATGATCCAGGTCCATTGCTACTCGCCATGATGGAGGACATGCGTACCAAGCCTCCCGTTGGTGTAGCAGTTGAACTACCAACTCCCGTGCGCAATGCTCAAGCAGTTGTCGCAGATGGTTCTGCAATCGTGAAGTGGGATCCACCAGCAAATTTACGTACCGCACAGGTGACTGCGTACACAGTCAGAAATGTGAGGACGGGTGCCGAAAAGAGCAGTCCAACGAGCCCGGTTGTGATGGGTGGGCTCAAGAATGGAAGCACACATACATTTACGATTACGGCTAGCAACTCGCTTGGATCTTCACCGATTGCTACAACTGACCCTGTAACTCCACAGCCAGCATGGAAATCAACAATCATTGATGCAAATGTTGAGCCAGCACAGATCGCAACAACAACCTTTAACAAGAAGCCTGTAATTGTCTACTCCAACGGAGTCACTGGAATTTTAAAAATGGCAGTGTGGAATGGCTTAACATGGAGGAAAACCACTATTGATGGTGCTGGTGGAACTAACCGCACCTCGCATGACATTACGAGCCCAATCTCTCTATGCATTAGCGGAACCGGAACAAAGCAACAATTACACATGTTCTACGCTGATGATAAAGATAAAGACCTTCGTCACGCGACCTACGATGGCACAAAAGTCACTGTTGAAATTATTGATGGAAATGGCCCATCAGTGAATAACTATGAAGATAGAAACCGAGTCCGAACTGCGAGTGATGTCAGTATCTCAAACGCCTGTGTAGCAACACCCACAGGCCTTCAGGTTTTTTACCGCGATGAATCCCAAGGAATTTTACTCGGCGCATACAAACTTGTTGGTGCTACCAAATGGGTCTACGAACTAGTCGACGGTGATCGAAAGACTGATGGCCGAACAACTGGAGATGTGGCCTTTCATCTGGCTGCAGGTTATGACGGGAAGAAGTCATACGTCCTCTATGACTCAGTCCTCGTTCTTAACCAGAGGAAGGAAGCAACTTCTGGTGCCATCCGATTGGCAACAAGGTCAAGCATTGATCCAACGAAATGGATTTTTCAGACTCTTGAGGAATCCGGAGATTCGTTAGCGATGACTGGTTACGACGTTGCTCTCTCTGTTACCGCTAAACGTGCCTTTGCACTGTGGCTTGGAACTTCAGCGATTCCAAAACCAACTCAATTAAGGTCGACAACGCTAGGGGGTGCGACAACTATTCAGACTTTTGATACCTCTAAATTTGGAACACCGAATCGATGGCTTCGTACCAATGGAAATGCCGCCCTTTTCAACTGTGAAGATCGCCTTTGCATGATTGATTTTGCCACCAAGAAGATTTCGCTTATTACACGTAATAGCGCTGTAAATGGAATTAGTGGCAGATGGATAACCGTTGGGGGCAAGGTTGCTGTCGTTGCCCACATTGACGGCAGTCTTGCACTCGCCAGACCTTAGCCCTTAAATATTCCAGACGCGCTAACGATTACTAATCCAACACCTTTGACATGTGACATCGCTCTTACAGACTTAACTGGCCCTGCTTTAAGAGCTTGAGTGATGACACCCTTTGCATCAAAGCGAAGTACTAGTGGCGTTGGCGCAGTTGGCTTCCAGCTGGTGACTCGAGGAATTACTGAAGTTGAGTTAAAGAGTGCATAGTGTGATCCGCTTGGACCACTGGCTGCTGCAAGACTTGACTGCGAAGGTAGTCGCAGCGTCCACACTGGAGCAAAGCTTGCGTTAAATTTTGTGAAGGCACTCTCTGATTTTCCGCTTACCTTGACCTCTCCAGTAAGAAAATATGTCGCCGTTGAACTCTGCCAATTCCGGCTCGCACGATTAGCCGAACTTCGGACGACATTGGTGAGAGAACCAGATTTGTTCACCTTTACAAGAATTCCATCTCGAATACCAACGAGAGCTTTACCACCTAAGGTTTCGGCACTTGATCCATACATTTGCGCTGAACCATCTGCGTTACGAAAAATTGATGTGAGCGTAGTTTTGGCCGTTCCAATTGTTACCGCCTTGGAAAATTTTCCAGTGAGTGAAACATTGATTAGGACATTGCCAGATCCACGGTCTCCAAGAATTGAAATCCCACTTGATGAGTGAGAAATCGCAGTAATCAATAGAGGAGCGGTCGCAGATTCGGCAAAGCTAGTGAGCAGTATTCCTGTCGAAGAGAGTTTCCACAGTGTGAGTGCATTGAGGTCTCCTCGCAGATCTGGCACAGGCTCAACCACTACATTGTCGACGTTAACGCCAGCAGCAGGTGTGGTTACAGTCTCTAATAGCCCTGAAGTCATTCCAGCAAGCCAGATATTGCCTTCGCTATCGGATGTGCCAGCCATAACAATTTGATCTGCTTGGTCTTTGAGCGAGAGTTTCCATTTTTCAGCGCCTGTGAAATCAAGGAATGTAACTGAAACCTTCTTCTCCGCATTTGAATAGAGAGTGATTCCCTGATTGCTAATCACTGCACCTTCATGATCTATCACTTCAGAGACTTTAGTAACATCGACTGCGGTAATTGATTTTGGCGCTGCCTGTGAAGCCGGCAGGGAAATGATTGAAATAAAGGCTATGAAAATTACAAATAGTTTACGCATTATGCCAATTCATCCGCACGATCATGTGCAGCCTTCATAGCGCGGTGAACAATCTGTGAAAGGTTATCCTTAGAAAACGATGCGAGCGCAGCTGCTGTTGTTCCATTTGGGCTAGTGACTTTCTCTCTCAAGACCGTTGGTGAATCTCCAGAATTTTCCAAAAGTGCTGCTGATCCTTTAATTGTCTGTACCGTCAGAGTCGTTGCATCTTCTCTGCTCAAGCCAAGTTCCACGGCACCATCAATCATTGCTTCAACAAATGCAAAGAAATACGCTGGACCAGATCCACTTGTTGCTGTGACTGCACTCTGCAGTGATTCTTCAATTTCTATAGCCTTGCCTGCAGCGCTGAGAAGCATTGAGACAAAAGCTTTCTCTTGCTCTGACACACCCACGCCACACGAATACCCTGCTGCCCCGAGCCCGATTAATGTTGGTGTATTGGGCATCACTCGAACAATCGGATTCCCACTACCGAGATGGCGAGTAATAAAGTCGATCCGTTTTCCAGCAGCAAAGCTTAGGACTAGTGCGTTCTTATTGATCACCGATGAGATTTCCTGAAGTAGTGCCTCTAGATCTTGTGGCTTTACAACGAGGAGAATTACATCGTTGGATGCTGCTGCTTCGTGAAGAGTTTGTGAGACCACACCATATCGAGTGATTAACTCATCCACTCGATCTCTTCGTTTTTCAACGATCGCAATCATTGCCGGTGCAACTCCTGCTAAAGAGAGGGCGGCAATTAATGCCTCTCCCATCACCCCAGCGCCGATAATTGCGACCTTCTGCTGATTAGCCATAGCGAAAGAGTACGCGTAGGCTCTGCACCTATGTCTGAAGTTAAACCAGGTTTTGCCCGCGACTGGGTCGAATTCGCCGATCCCAACGACGAATTAGGAATTTTCAAATGTGACCTCACATGGCTCACATCCAATTGGACCTGCATCTATGGCGATGGCTGTAAAGGTGTCTTTAAAGATCGTCCAAATGATGGTTGCTGCACCGAAGGTGCTATGTACTCCGATGAAGATGATGAGAAGCGCGTGCAAGCTGCTGCTGCCTACCTCACTCCACAGATGTGGCAGTTTTATGAAGAGGCACGGCCAAAAAAGCCTGGTGGTCTTCTGCGTATTACAGATTTAGATGAAGATAAAGAGCGAAAGACTCGTACGGTAAATGATGCGTGTATTTTTCTTAACCGCAAAGGCTACGAGGCTCCAGGTTTCACTGGTTCTTTTGGCTGCGTTCTTCATCATTTAGCGGAAAAAGAGAATAAACATTTTGTAGAAACTAAACCAGATGTCTGCTGGCAACTTCCGCTACGTCGCAGTTTTGAAGAACGCGAGGTTGGCGAGCGCGAATACTCAGTAACTGTCATCGGGGAGTATGAACGTCTTGGTTGGGGCGATGGTGGAGATGATTTTGATTGGTACTGCACCAGCAATACCGAAGCTCATATCGGTCGCGAACCCGTCTACATCTCAAACCGTGCTGAGCTCAAGGCACTTATGGGCGAAGAGGCTTATGAAATTTTGGCACGCCACTGTGATGCTCGCGTGGCTGGCATCAAAGATGCTCAGGCTCGCAGCCTTCCGCTCTTTGTTATCCAGCACCCAGCAACACTTCAGGCGGGCAAGTAAGGCGCTAGTCATACCTTTGCCTTAGGCTCACTCCATGGCCAAGGTTGAGAAAGATCCATTCCGCTGCAGTGAATGTGGTTGGACATCCCAGAAATGGGTAGGCCGCTGCGGTGAATGTCAGGCATGGGGATGCGTTGAAGAAATTGCCGCGCCCAAGAAGCTCTCACTCGTTGCAGGAACTGTTTCCCATGCCGCTACGCCAATTGGTGACGTCGACTTAAGCTCAGCACGTGCTCGCGAAACTGGTGTCAGTGAGCTCGATCGCGTATTAGGTGGCGGTCTCGTTCCAGGTGCGGCAATTTTATTGGCAGGTGAGCCAGGAGTCGGAAAATCAACTCTCCTACTCTCTGTTGCCGCTCAGACTGCTTCTAAGGGAATGAGTTCTCTCTACATTAGCGGTGAAGAATCGGCATCACAGGTTCGCTTACGTGCAGAACGCATCAATGCAGTTGATCCGCAACTCTTTCTGGCATCCGAGACAGATCTGGGTGCAGTCATTGCTCACATTGATGCAGTCAAGCCCGCACTTGTCATTATCGATAGCGTGCAGACAATTGGAAGCTCTGCCGCAGATGGAGCACCCGGTGGAGTAACCCAAGTGCGCGAAGTTGCTGGTGCACTTATTCGTATCTGTAAAGATCGTGATATCACTTTATTGCTAGTTGGGCATGTAACAAAAGATGGTTCAATTGCAGGTCCACGACTCCTTGAACATATCGTTGACGTTGTTCTGCAATTTGAAGGTGAGCGCCACTCGCGACTTCGACTCATTCGCGCAATCAAGAATCGTTTTGGGGCAAGCGATGAAGTTGGCTGTTTTGATCTCAGCGATAGCGGTATCGAATCAGTGATAGATCCAACCGGGCTATTCACCTCTCGCCATAGCGAACCAGTGCCTGGAACTTGTGTCACCGTCACACTCGAAGGGCGGCGCCCGTTGCTGGCAGAAATCCAGGCGTTGGTAAGTGCAAGTCGCGAAAGTGATTTTGGAAATGCACGTCGAGTAACAAGTGGCCTTGATTCAGCCCGCACTTCAATGACTTTGGCAGTTCTTGAATTACGCGCAGGTGTTCGAGTAGGTGGTCGAGATGTATATGCGGCGACTGTTGGTGGTATGAAAATGTCAGAGCCGGCTGCAGATTTAGCTTTGGCGCTTGCAGTTGCATCTGCTGCCAAAGGTCTTGCACTACCTCCTGACCTTGTTGCAATCGGTGAAGTTGGCCTTGCCGGTGAAATTCGTAAAGTAAGCGGAGTTTCACGCAGATTAGCTGAGGCATATCGACTTGGATTTAAGAAAGCACTCGTGCCTTCTGGAAGTGATGTGAAAATTGATGGCATGGAGATCATTGAAATCTCTCGACTTGATCAAGGCCTAAAGAGGGTTGCGATCTCTGGGGAATGAAATCTCTTCATCGGCCAGTACTCACTTGGTATAAAGAGAATAGGCGCGATCTCCCTTGGCGCAACACTGATCCGTGGGGTGTTTTAGTAAGTGAAATCATGTTGCAACAGACTCCCGTTGCACGCGTCCTGCCAATTTATATTCAATGGATGAAGCGCTGGCCAACAGCGTCATCTCTTGCTCAAGCAACTCCTGCCGAAGTTATCACGGCGTGGGGACGTCTTGGGTATCCGCGTCGTGCGCTCAGGCTCCATGAATGCGCAAAGGTCATCATCTCCGAATACGGCGGTGCGATTCCTGAATCGGAGACGCAATTACGGAAGCTTCCTGGAATCGGTGAATACACGAGTGCGGCACTTGTTGCATTTGCATTTAGTGGTCGCTCGCTAGTTCTGGATATCAATATTAGACGACTCTATTCTCGAGTGATTGATGGCGTTGAAGTTCCAAAGCCAGCACCGACACAATCAGAGCGCATCGAACGAGAAAAATTGATTCCGGAGAAAGACCCACATATTTGGGCTGCCGCAACAATGGAGCTTGGTGCACTCATTTGCACCGCCAAGAAACCAAAGTGTGGTCAATGCCCACTTGCCGATCAATGTACGTGGAGAAGTCTTGATTTTCCATTATCTGACCAACCCAAGCGCACACAAACCTGGCACGGTACCGATCGACAATGCAGAGGTGTGATTGTTCAAGCGTTGAGAGAAAATTCTTCGCTAAAAAAAGAAGAGCTCATGCAGCTGTGGGATGTTCCATCACAGGTAGAGAAAGCTCTACTGACACTCCTAGAAGATGGTTTGGTGGTCTCCACGAAGGGGCAACGGTTCTCGCTCCCACATCATTGATTTAAGGGTAAAATTCTCGAATGGATCACCTCAGCGGACTCAGAGCAGCTCTCGGAGATCTCGCCTCAATAGTTTCAGATCCTGAAATCACCGTCACATATTCAAGAGACCAAGCACCCTTTGCAGTACATGAACCTGCGGCACTTGTTCTTCTTGCAAAATCAACAGAGGAAGTTTCCAAAGCGGTTGCCTATGCCAATACTCACGGAATTCCGGTTGTTGCACGTGGCGCTGGCAGTGGACTATCTGGCGGTGCAAATGCATCATCGACTTCACTTGTCATCTCACTAGAGAAGATGAATTCTATTATCGAGATTGATGAAACAAATATGATCGCCCGAGTCGAGGCAGGTGTAATCAATCTTGATTTAGATAAGGCGGCAGAACTTAAGGGTCTTGCTTATCTTCCAGATCCTGCCAGCCGAGATTGGTCAACTATTGGAGGAAATGCGGCAACAAACGCAGGTGGAATGTGTTGTGTTAAGTACGGCGTCACATCCGCCCATGTGCGCGCTCTGACCGTGGTGCTAGCAGATGGGCAAATCGTTAGCCTTGGCAGCGCTACTAAGAAAGCTGTGACCACCCTCGATCTGACGCGTTTAATGATTGGCTCAGAAGGAACTCTTGGAATTATCACTGAATTAATTGTTGGTCTCGCTGTTCGCCCTGATACTCCCGCAACGATCATCGCGACTTTTCCACATATCAAGAGCGCAGCAGCTGCAGCAGCTGCTCTATTAAAATTTAAGCCATCAATGTTAGAGATCATTGATCAGACCACCC
Source organism: Candidatus Planktophila sp. (assembly GCA_044372915.1). Classification (GTDB taxonomy): domain Bacteria; phylum Actinomycetota; class Actinomycetes; order Nanopelagicales; family Nanopelagicaceae; genus Planktophila. The sequence goes on along the minus strand of JBILRA010000008.1, from coordinate 22,516 downwards.
TTAAGGCAGTGGAATCATGGCATCCACTGGGGTTTGAAATTGCTGGATCTGTGCTCTTGATGCAATTAGATGAAGATCAAGATCGTGCAGATGAAGTACTTCAACTCTGTGAAAGTTTTGAGATGATCGATGGGGCCGCATCGACTGAGGCAGCGGATGCGATTGAGTTTATTCGTGTTCGTAAATTGGCCTACCCAGCTCTAGAACGACTTGGTGCAACGCTTCTTGATGATGTTGCAGTACCAATTTCTAAAATTGCTGAATTGGTTGAGCGAGTAGAAGCGCTCTCTACAAAGTACGACCTCACCATCGGAATCTTTGGCCACGCTGGTGATGGAAATATGCATCCCACAATCGTTCATGACCATGGAGATCTAAAGGCTCAAGAGCGTGCAATCGCAGCCTTTGGTGAGATTGTTGAGATCGCGCAATCACTAGGTGGAACCGCATCCGGTGAGCATGGAATTGGTTCAATCAAGCAAGGTTTTGCAGCTAATGAAATCTCTGCTGCTGTCGTTGAGTTACAGAGAGCAATTAAGAGAGCTTTTGATCCAAAGGGAATTCTTAACCCTGGGAAGAAGCTCCCTTAGCCACTTTTTGAGTCTTGATCTTTTGGCTGTCGGAATCAGATAGCTTCTTTCCACTTCGCCCGCTCACAGCTTCTCGAGACTCGTCGAGAGCAGTCTTAGTCTCAATCCAATTCAACTGAGCCAATGAAACGCAAAGACAATCCACGACGGTCAATTGTGCGATACGGCTGGCTGTAGCTCCACTTCTAAAGAGAGTTTCTCGGGCGGATGTAAAGAGAGTGAGGTCAGCGATCGCAGTTGCTGGACTTCGTAATGCATTTGTAATTAAAATTATAAGAATTCCACGTTTCTTGAACTCAGTCATCACTTCAACAATGTCGACTGTCGTTCCACTATGGCTGATAGCAACCACCACATCACCAGGTTTCAAAACAGAAATTGAAGTGAGGGCGGTATGAAAATCAGACCAAGCAATTGCATTTTTACCTAGACGATTGAGCTTTAGCTGCAAATCCAATGCTACATAGCTGCTCGAAGCAAAACCGACAATTCCGATTGTTTGTGCTTTATCCCATGCCCTAACTGTTTTTTTGAACGTTTCAATATCTAACCGTTCAGCAGTGGTCTGAATTGCTAGTGCATCTGCTTGCGCAACTTTTCTGATTACCTCCTCAGCTGGATCCTCGAGAGTAATTCCACTATCTAATTCCGGGGAATATTCAAGGCCAGACTGACGACTCAATTGTCCGATAAGTGCCATACGAAATTCGGGATAACCCTTATAGCCAACGGTTTTACAAAATCTCACGACCGATGCAACAGAGGTTCCACTACTTTCAGCAATCTGACTGATATTCATTTTCACAGCAGCGGCCGGATTTAGAAGTATTGCTTCAGCAATTGCAATTTCACTAGCGTGAAATGATGGTATTTGATTTGAAATCTCCCCAAGAAGATCTGCAAATTGAGTTGAGGAATTCCTCTTTTTTGGCATCTATCTTTCTCCAATTTTCGCAGATGAATCGATTATAGAGTGCATAATTTTCACCGGTTGTCTTCAATGTAACGATTACGCATCTTTTTGCGAACCTCTAAGAAAAGATCTTCTGTCTTTGGGGCTTCCTCTTGAGTTAGTAATCTATTGGTAAGCAACACTGCTACTGATTCCTTTTTTAGATTTATTCCAAGCGCTGTGCCTGGATATCCAGTATGGCCCCAGTACTCAATTTCACCATTGTGCTCCCATGTACGAAAACCAATGCCTTGGGCGGGATCCCTGCCTATGGTAAGAAATGCATTAAGAACACGGCCGTCGAAGTAACCGTTTCCTTTGAAACTTTCAAGAATGGATTCCCCATAAATTAAGAGATCAGTTGCAGTTGAGAATAGGCCGGCATGGCCACTGATGCCCCCATAGAGGTGAAAGGAATTTCCATCGTTTACTTCACCCTCGAGAATCTGATGGCGCCATCCAGCAAAATCCTCAGCTCTCTCAATAGTTGGGTAGGGGGCTTGGCTTTTCACCATCTCAAGTTCTGCACGATCTCCATAAGATGAAGCAAACACATTGCTCGAATCAGATGGATGCACAAACCATGTTGAATTCAAGGCCAATGGAGTTCCCACTAACTCATTAAATGCAAGATCGAGATCAGTTTTAAGAATCTCCGTGATGATGTTTCCAAGAGTAATAAAGCCAAGATCCGAGTAGTGACGACCTTCGGAGTATTTATATCCTTGATTCACAATCGCCATACGAGCTGTGGTCGGATTTTCCTGAGAAATATATAAAGGGCGCCATTCATTAAGACCTGCTTGATGCTCTAGAAGGTCTGAAATTGTTACCCCGTGTCGAGGATAAAGACTCCATTCAGGCAAGTATCGTGAAACTACATCGTCGAGTGCTATCGATTTTGATTCAACTAACTTCATAACTATTGATGTAGTTGAAACAATCTTGGTTATAGAACCCAAGTCACACGCTGTGGAGTCGTTGACGGGGAGAGCTTCATTGCGCATTCCCTCGCACTTAATAGATCGCACACCTTGAACGCTTTCAGCGACGATTTTCCCCAAGGTCATAGCGCTAACTCTCCCCCGAAATACTCGACTTGGCTATCTTTATGCCACCAGGCAGCATCGAGATCGTGGACCACTTCTGGAGCCAAAGAGGCTGCAAGTAGCGCAGCAGCCATCACTCCACCTGAGCCTTCCATCATGCTCCCGATAGATACCTTTAAACTATTTTCAATCGCACGCTCGGCAATAGCCTTTGCCGGAGCAATTCCACCACTTTTAAGTAGCTTGATATTCACCCAGGAGCAAGCTTTCAGCTTTATAAGTAGATCAAGGTCATCGAGGGTAAAGAGCGACTCATCTGCCATGATCGGAGAAAGATGAAGAGCTGAGAGTGCAGCAAGATCCTTCACCCGATTCCTGCCGACGGGTTGTTCAAGGTACTCGATCTCTATATTTGCACGAGCTAGCTCCTCTAAAAATGATTTACTGTATTCAAAATCCCAAGCCTGATTTGGATCAACTCTTAGCGCGGTATTAGCCCCAGCAAGAGAAGAAATTTGATTCATCTTAGCCAGATTGATCTTTAGATCTTCTGCCCCCAATTTGATTTTAAATGTTGAAAAACCTTGAGATATGCGATCTTGAAGAATTCTCTCTAAATCCTCTGGCTCTGCGATTGGGATCGTCACATCACTTTTAATGGTGACGGCTTTACTCCCTAGAAACTGTCCTAGTGAGAAACCAAACTTGTTAGCAAAAAATGAGTGAAGTGCGATATCTGCAGCTGCGATACTGCTCGATGCGGCATCAATGGATCGAAGGATCTCCACACCTTCTTCAAATGCCTCAATCTCTGAGAGAGCAGGAGAAATAATTTCCTTGAGATCATTTTCTATAACATCTATCGAGTCACCAACAATAGCGGGGGTAGCTACGCACTCTCCAACACCGCGCACATTTTTATCATCACTGATTGTGTAAGTGATTACAGGATAGCGATCAACTGTTCTTAGAGCAGTCACAAACGGTTCTCGAAGAATTACTTCGTGGCGCCCTAATGCAAAATCCAATTGCGTCATAGGATTAGCCTCATGCAACTAAAGTCAGCAGATATCAAAGATCTTCCTACAATTGCCAACTTATTTTTGCGCTGTTGGAGTATTTCGTATGCGTCAGTTCTATCCGAGAGCGCTCGTTCAACATTTGATTTCATCTCCGCGCAAGATCTCTGGAGAACGAGCATTGAGACTCCAGGAGACAAGCAGACATTGCTCGTGCTAGAAGGTGAGGACGTAGTTGGAGTTTTTCGCATAGGTAGTGATAAAGATGAGCCAGCGCGAGGACACCTCTTCTCTTTATATATTGACCCAGATTTTGCGGGTCGTGGATATGGAAAATTTGCACTTACCGAAGCAATGAAACGGAATAAGGAATCTGGTTTTGATCTCATGACACTTTGGGTTTTTGCAGAGAATGAGAGAGCTAATGCGTTGTACTTAAAAAATGGTTTCACAGCCACGGGTAGATCTCGCATGACTCCGGAGTGGGGCGCACTTGAGATCGAACTCATCGCAAATATTGTGTAGTTATGCGATTACAAGTGTGGTTGGAGCCTTAGCCAAAGGCGCGGGCAATTGCAGTGGACCAGAACCTGGTGTGAATGAACCGAGAATTGTTGATTTGCTCGCGCCCGTACATGATGGAATTGAACCTGGCTGACCATGGGCCGATAAGAAACCCATGATTGCGAAGGCAAGTGCTTCTTTCTGTCGCGGATCTACTCCAAGTGAGGCCATAGAGAGTACTTCGCAGGGTGCCAGGCGATCAGTCAGAGCCTTCATCATTACCGGGTTAGCACTGCCGCCTCCAGCAACATAGAGCTGTGAGACTTTGTATTTCTCTACATCACGCGCGACAGTCTCTACGGTCAGGGCAAGGAGGGTTGCCATTACATCTTCGATTTTCCATGAGAGTACTTCACCAAAATGTGCTGTGATGTAGGGGAGATGAAATAACTCTTTGCCAGTAGATTTAGGTGCTGCGAGAGCGTAATAAGGCTCTTGTAACAATTTTTCAAGAATTACGATATTAACTTCACCAGAAGCTGCAATATTTCCATCTTCATCGAAGTGTTTTGCCCCGTTCGTGAAGGCTGCGATTGCTGCATCAAGGAGACCATTTGCGGGTCCAATGTCGTAAGCAAGTGGCGTTAGACCTCTTCCAGTAACAGTTACATTTGAAATTCCACCAAGGTTAAGAGCTGCGACTGGCTCTTCGCGCGCGCCAAGAAGAAGTTGATCAAGAATGCTCACAAGCGGTGCACCGTGACCACCAACGACAACATCTCGTGAGCGTATATTTGAAATCACAGAGACACCCGTTGCTTCTGCGATCCATGTTGGTTCACCGAGTTGAAGAGTTCCGCGGGCCTTATGCGATTCGTCAATCCAGTGATAAACAGTTTGACCATGAGAGACAATAAGATCTGCCGTTACGGAAAGTTGACTTGAAAGTTCAACCGCGGCACGTGCGAATTCCTGCCCAATGTATGTGTCTAGAATGCAGATTGATTCAAGATCTGTCATCTGAGGTGGCATTGCTTTGGCAATCAAATCATGGACGTCTTTTTTGTACTCGAAGCTCTCGAAGCCAATAAGTTTTGCAGACATCACGCCGTCAACAACATTGAGATCAAAACAACCCGCGTCTATACCGTCAAAAGATGTTCCTGAAATCATTCCGATAACTTTCATTTACTTTACCTCCTGGCAGGCGATCACATGATTTATATCAACTTCACGGAGCGTTTGAATATTGACGGCACAGGATGGGACCGCAATCGGACAGCGCAAGTGAAAAGCGCAACCAGATGGCATAGCTGCTGGATCTGGAACTTCACCGGCAAGTGGTGCCTCATAGAGGTCGTTACCGACAATTGTGTGATCAGGCATGGCAGCGATAAGAGCACGTGTATAGGGGTGGCGTGGATTCTCCAATACTGCATCCCATGAACCGGATTCGACGATACGACCCAGATACATCACTGCTATCTGATCCGAGATGTGACGAATCATCGACAAATCATGGCTGATGAAAATATAAGTTAAGCCAAGTCGTTCACGTAGATCAATAAGAAGATTCATCACTTCGGCTCTTACAGATACATCTAGAGCAGAAACCGGTTCATCAAGGACTAAGAGGTCTGGCTGTGACGCCAGAGCTCGCGCAATACTTACTCTTTGTCGCTGACCCCCCGAAAGCTGGTGAGGATAACGATGAGCCAACTCTGGGCTGATTCCAACTTCGGTCAATAACTCATCGATGCGGGCGGGTATTGCGTTCTTTTCAACTAGCTTGTGCACAGTGAGCACCTCAGAAAGAGCATCACCAATTTTTTGCCGTGGATTCAATGAAGAATACGGATCCTGAAAAACAAGTTGAATCTTTGAGTGCTTGCTCGAAAGCATATTCTTTGTCTTATCGAGAATCTCTTCGCCATTCCAGGTGACAGTACCGGCAGTGGGCTGCTCCAACCCTGTAATCATTCGAGCTAGAGTGGACTTACCGCACCCACTCTCCCCAACAATGCCGAGGGTTTGCTTAGCGTCAAGAGTGATGCTTATGCCATTGAGAGCATTGATCTGCGCACCCGTCGTTCGAATTTTGTATTTCTTGGTTACTTCTCTAATTGCCAATGTCATGCTTTCTCCCCCATAAGATGAAAACAAGCCGCCTGCGTAGATGTGTTATCTCTAAGTGAGGGAAGCGTTGTCCGACATTGATCATCAGCGCGGGTGCATCGTGGGCTAAATGCACAGCTTTCTCCTACCGTCCATGGTTTTGGTGGAATTCCTGGGATCGAAACTAGTCGTGTGCGGTTCTTATCTGATGCCTTTGGAAGGGATGCCAAAAGTCCTGCAGTGTAAGGATGTTGAGGGTTGGTAAAGACATCTTTAACGCTACCGACTTCGACAATCCGTCCTGCATACATAACGATAACCCGATCTACAAGATTGGCGACAACACCGAGATCGTGTGTAATCCAGAGCATTGACATATTTCTTTTGCGACGCTCGTGCATCACAAGAGCAAGAATTTGTTGCTGGATAGTTACATCTAGTGCTGTTGTTGGCTCATCTGCAATCAATAAATCTGGAGAAAGCAACAGTGCCATCGCGATCATCACTCTCTGGCGCATTCCTCCTGAAAACTCATGAGGATAACTTTCGTAGGCTCGCTTTGGATCAGGAATACCTACATCTGAAAACGCTGCGAGAACTCGCTGTGTCGCATCTTCGTGTTCACCCTCATGGGATTCAATAACTTCAATCAGTTGCGCGCCTAAACGCATGACTGGATTGAGCGCTGTCATAGGATCTTGATAGATCATCGCGATTTTATTACCGCGAATCGAACGCAGAGTCTCGCCATCGGTATGGAGAAGATCTTTACCATCAAATTTTATTGAACCAGATGTAGCCTGAACTCCGCGTGGTAGAAGACCCAATAGCGAAAGAGCGGTAAGAGTTTTTCCTGATCCTGATTCGCCAACTACACCAACAGCCTCGCCTGGCGCGATATCAAATGAGACGGAGTTTACGAGAGTGCGATGGTCATCGGATGTGCTCACGGTCAGATCTGAAACTCTAATCAAAGGCTCACTCATCATGAACTCCTCCGTGCCGGATCTAGCGAATCACGAAGACCATCTCCCACGAGATTCAAACCAACTACTACGATGGTGATAAACAGCGAAGGAAATGCCAACGTCCACCAGGCAAAGGCAGCAAGTGACTGTGCTTCCGAAACCATAAGTCCAAGTGATGCATCAGGTGGTTGTGTACCGAGGCCTAGAAAACTTAATCCAGATTCGGTGAGAATCGCCCACGACATTGAGAGTGCAATCTGGATAACAATTGGAGGAAGTACATTGGGCAAAATATGGCTGAAGAGGACCTTCGGTGTTGAAAAGCCAAGGATACGAACAGCCTTGACGTAGTCCATCTCCTTTACGCTCAGGACTGGACCTCGTGCTACACGAATGAAAATTGGAGTGTAAACGACAGCAATAGCAAGCGATGTATCGATCCATGAGTTACCAAGGCTGTTTACAATTGCGAGGGCAAGAAGTATTGCTGGGAAAGCAAAAATTACATCACTGAATCGGACCACAAATCCATCAAGAAATTTTCCAAAATAGCCACCAACGATGCCAAGAATTACACCGACTAGGGAGGCTAGCGAGACCGCTACAATTGAAACGAGCATCGATCGCCGCATTCCATCCATGCAACGAGAGAGAATATCTCTACCGAATTGATCAGTACCAAACCAATACTGAGCAGATGGACCCTGGAGCGCATTAACTGGATCTTGAATCAGCGGATCATGAGGAGTTATACCAAGTGCTGAGAGTATTGAAATCGTAAACATAATCAGGACGAGAATTCCGCCAATGACCCCACTGATACTTTTCAGATAGTACGAGAACCACGTTTTCTCTTTCATAGGTGCACTCACTTAATTCTCGGATCTATCCGACGATAAATAATGTCAGTAATCAAGTTAATAAGGACAAACATGATTGCAAAAATCATCACACTGCTTTGTACTGTGGCGTATTCACGTTTATTTATTGCATCTAAAATCTGACGACCCATGCCGGGCATCGCGAAGATTTTTTCGGTGATAACTGCGCCACCTAGTAGGTATCCAAACTGAATGCCAGTCATTGTTACTATAGGTATCAGTGAGTTACGAAGTACATGCTTGAATTGAACGACTCTGTGCTTCACACCTTTTCCATGTGCGGTGCGAATAAAGTCTTTATCAACAGTTTCAAGAAGGGCTGAGCGGGTTGTGCGCATCACGGGGGCAGCAACAGCGATTCCAAGCACGAGAGATGGGAACATCATTTGTTGAAAGTTCATCCATGGGTTTTCCCACGGAGACATGTATTCATACCCATTTGGGAAATAGCCGAATACGTTGGCCATGACGGTCACGATTGTGGTGGCTAGAACAAACCCTGGAATTGCTAGAGCTAGGAGCCCAAAAAACTGTCCTGCGAAGTCACGGGCGCTTCCTGGCTTGCTCGCGCTAAACATACCAACGCTAATCCCGAGGATCACTCCTAGAATTGTTCCAAAGAACGCTAATTGAATTGTTACTGGTAAGGCCGACTTTGTGAGTTCTAGAACTGAGACTCCATTGGAATACGCGTAGCCAAAGTCACCAGTGAGAAATGAACCCATCCACGAGAAATACTGACCAACGAGTGATTTATCTATTCCGTAGTAAACCCGGAGCGCTTCTATCTGCTCTGGATTGAGAGCACCTGTTTCAATTCCTAGTGAACCAGTGATCGAGTCACCAGGAATAACTCGTAAGACAATAAAAACAAATATCGAGATTCCAAAGAGTGTAGTAAGAACACTCGCTAGGCGAGTGAATAAGACTGTTGAAAGCAGCCTTGATTTCACTTTATCTCTCCTTTGATTGATGTAAAAGATAAGTGCGGTGCGCGATCAGTTGTCTCGCGCACCGCACCTCTGACTTAATTTATCCTAGTGATGCAGAGCGTAATGGAAGCAATGAACCTGTTGTAAGAGCTGTGAAGCCCTTGAGGTTCTTTGATGCGACACGATATTCGATCGGTGTTGCAATCCATACCCATACTGCGTTGTCTTCGAGTTCCTTCGAGATGGCTGTGTAAGCCTCTGAACGGATCGAAGTCTTAGCACTTGACTTACCCTTTAGGAAGTTTGCATCAAGAGTTGATGATGAATATGTAGCAACCTTGTTCAAGTTTCCTGTAGAAGTGAAGTAACGGGTGTACATCGTATCTGGATCGATACGTCCACCGTTGTTTGCGAGCGTGGCAACGAAGTCACCAGCAAGCCAGCGAGGAACGTATGTTGCTTGATCTGTAATATCAAGCTCCATTGTGATGCCAACCTTTGCAAGCTGAGCCTTGATGTTCTGTGCCATCGCGACTGATGTTGCCCATCCGGTACTTGTAACTAGGGCTTTGAACGTAACATTAGTTTTACCTGATGCTGTCAAATATGCCTTTGCTTTTACAAGATCTGGCTTTGGGCATGGACGTGCAGTAGTGCTAGAACGGTAAGCAGGGCTTGTAATTGGGCCAGTGATTGCGCCTTGTCCAAGCATTGCGGTATTGACTACTTCTTGACGATCTAGAGCACACTGAACTGCAAGGCGAACGTTTTTATCATTAAATGGTGCGACCTTGTTATTGAACTGAAGTGCATAGTAGGCAAGTGCAGGTGTCTTAAACAGTTTGAGATTGCGTGTATTCACCTGCTTGGCAATGAGTGGATCTGAGATGATTCCGAATTGAATGGTTCCGGCATTCATTGCAGAGAGAATAGATGCCTCGTTAGGAATCACACGAATCGTAATATCCGAGATCTTTGGCTCACCCATCCAGTAGGTTGGGTTCGCTGAAAGCTTGACAGATTGTGTTGGCTCCCATGATTCAAACTTGTAAGCACCGGTGCCGTTTGGCTTATTAGTTCCGCCAACTTTGCCTGCAGCGATATCTGTCGATGAAAGCATCGCCATGTTTACGCCATCAAGAGCAGCAAGAATTGGAATATTTGATACTGACAGGTTGAGTGTCAAATAGCGTCCAGCAGCGGTAATCGATGTGATGGTTGAGATGTTTGCTCGAGCTGCTGCAGTGGTCTTTGTATCGAGAATACGTTCAAGTGATGCCTTCGCATCTACTGCATCAAATGTTGAACCATCATGGAACTTAACGCCTTCGCGAAGTGTCAAGCGAAGTGTCTTTCCATCTGCGCTAAAGCGCCATGCTGTTGCGAGTCCGGTCTTGAGCTTGTTAGCAGGACCAACTTCAATAAGGCTTGAGTAGACGAGTCCGAGCGCACGTACAGTCGCAAAGTTTGTTGCTGTATGTGGATCTAACTTATCGATATCGAGGACGCTACCGATTGCGAGGGATGTTGAAGCCGCCTTCGCAGGTTGGGCAGCCAATGTTCCAACGGCTAATGATGCCGCTAGAGCTGCGATTGCAAGTTTCTTTCTATTCACCGATTCTCCCTTCATAACCGAAGCCACCATGGCTCCGCATGAAAATTACTTTCATATCTTCTCTCTTTACATGAAAATCATGCTCCCTATAGGGCCAATGGTCAAGCACAAAATGATAACGATTGCAGGTGGGTCTAGGGTGAGACTAATCGTGCAGCGCTTCGCGAATTCGATCCGAAGAGCTGGCAAGTCGACTTTTTGCCGTTACTGCATCAAGATCGAGCAAAATCATCAAAATCGCAATCTTAACTTTATATCCAGATTCCTCCAGAGCCTTCTCAGCATCGACTCGGGGTGCTCCCGTTGCGCTTTCAATAATTCGAATAGCTCTATCTCGTAATTTTCCATTTGTGACTTGTAGGTCAACCATGAGGTTGCCAAAAGTTTTTCCTAGCCTAATCATCGAAATTGTCGAGATCATATTGAGGACTAGTTTCTGTGATGTTCCAGATTTCAAACGCGTTGAGCCGGCCAAGACCTCAGGGCCGGAATCGATCTCAATAGGAAAGTCCACATGAGATGAAAGTTCTGATTGCGGATTACTCGTCAGGCTGATGGTCGCTGCTCCAATCGAGCGAGCGTAGTCGACAGCACCTATGACGTATGGCGTACGACCACTAGCGGCTATTCCGACTACTGCATCATTAGGTCGCAAATTGATCGACTTTAAATCCGCTACACCAAGAGCAGGGTTATCTTCTGCGCCTTCAACTGCATGTTGAATTGCTTTCTCGCCACCAGCGATCAAAGCAATGACTTGATCATCAACAATAGAAAACGTTGGTCCACACTCGGCAGCATCAAGGATGCCTAGGCGGCCTGAGGTTCCTGCTCCAATATAAACAAGTCGTCCGCCTTGCATGAGCCGGTCAACAATCACATCGATAGCCCGTTCAATTGAAGGCAGTTGTAATGCGATCGCCTTCGGAACATCTGAATCACTTTCATTCATAGCAGCGAGCAACTCTCTGACACTCATAATGTCGAGAAGATGGAACTTTTCGTCCACTTGTTCGGTGCGAAGTTTTCCGAGTTCACCCTGCGGCTTTTCGCTCATGTTTTACATACTAGTTTGGATACCCAGAAAAGGGTAGAAATTCACCCTAAGAATCACCCATTGAGCGGACAAGTTTTTGGCTAGTAAACCTCTGTCCTAGTGCAAGGTAAGGCCATGGACATCAGCGAGCTAGTAATCCCAGAGGTTCCTATTCCTGCACGAATTCTCGAAGAGCGAGCACGGGCAAAGAGAAACCAGAGAAAAGTTATTGCATCAGCAAAAGCACGACGCAAGAAGGCAGTGACTCAGAGTGCGCAGAAACGACGTGCTAGTTAAGCAGTTGGAGCTTCTGCAAGATCTTCTGGTGAATCAGGCAATGTTGCTTTAGGTGCACCTGTGAAGGTAAATGTCGCATCCGGACCATCTCCGTCAACATCCACAACAATAATCTCGCCCGCCTTGAGTTCGCTAAAGAGAATTCGCTCAGAGAGCGGATCTTCGATTTCGCGCTGAATTGTGCGACGCAGTGGACGCGCACCAAGCATTGGATCGTATCCACGTGCGGCCAACAGATCTTTAGCGCCTTGTGTGAGCTCAATACCCATATCTTTAACCTTAAGTCGCTCATCAAGGTTTGCAATCATGAGATCAACGATTGAGATGATCTGCTCTTTTGTGAGCTGGTGGAAGACGATGACGTCATCGATACGGTTAAGGAATTCAGGACGGAAGTGTGACTTCAGTTCATCGCTGACCTTAGCCTTCATGCGCTCGTAATTTGTGAGATCGTCATCAGAGTTAGCAAAGCCTAAGCCTGCACCCTTAGAGATATCTCGCGTTCCAAGGTTTGTTGTCATGATGATGACAGTGTTCTTAAAATCAACAGTACGGCCTTGTGAATCGGTGAGGCGTCCATCTTCTAACACTTGAAGAAGTGAGTTAAAGATATCTGGGTGTGCCTTTTCGACCTCATCAAAGAGAACGACTGAGAATGGACGACGGCGTACCTTTTCGGTGAGCTGTCCGCCTTCGTCATATCCGACATACCCTGGAGGTGCACCGAATAGACGTGAAGCGGTATGACGCTCTGAGTATTCAGACATATCAAGTTGAATGAGCGCGCTCTCATCACCAAAGAGGAATGAAGCAAGGGTGCGAGAAAGCTCTGTCTTTCCGACTCCGGATGGACCAGCAAAGATAAATGAGCCACCGGGACGCTTTGGGTCTTTAAGTCCGGCACGGGTACGACGAATTGCTTGTGAGAGAGCTTTGATCGCTTGATCTTGTCCGATCACGCGACGGTGGAGCTCATCTTCCATACGAAGAAGACGTGCAGTCTCTTCTTCCGTCAACTTAAACACTGGAATACCAGTCGAGGCTGAAAGCACCTGGGCGATGAGTTCTTCATCTACTTCAGTGACCTTGTCGAGATCGGTTGCTTTCCAATTCTTCTCTGCAGCGTTGCGCTCTTCGATCAGTGATTTCTCTTTATCGCGAAGAGAGGCGGCGCCTTCGAAATCCTGTCCATCAATTGCAGATTCCTTAGCACGACGTGCATCGGCAATTTTTTCATCAAATTCGCGAAGTTCGGTAGGTGCAGTCATTCGCTTAATGCGAAGACGTGAACCAGCTTCATCAATAAGGTCGATTGCCTTATCCGGCAGGAAGCGATCTGAAATATAGCGATCTGCCATATTTGCAGCTGCCGCTAGTGCGCCATCTGTAATTGAAACGCGGTGGTGCGTCTCGTAACGATCGCGCAGACCTTTGAGAATTTCGATGGTGTGAGCAACTGAAGGCTCTTTGACCTGAATTGGTTGGAAGCGACGCTCTAGCGCTGCATCCTTTTCAACGTGCTTGCGATATTCATCAAGTGTTGTCGCACCAATTGTCTGGAGCTCACCGCGAGCAAGCATGGGCTTCAAGATGCTTGCAGCATCGATTGCGCCTTCTGCTGCGCCTGCTCCTACAAGTGTGTGAATTTCATCGATAAAGAGAATGATGTCGCCGCGAGTTTTTATCTCTTTAAGAACCTTCTTAAGGCGCTCTTCGAAGTCACCGCGATAACGTGAACCTGCGACGAGAGCACCGAGATCAAGTGAATAGAGTTGCTTATCCTTAATTGTTTCAGGGACATCATTTTTTGCAATTGCTTGGGCAAGGCCCTCAACAACGGCTGTCTTTCCGACGCCCGGTTCACCGATAAGCACTGGGTTGTTTTTTGTACGACGAGAAAGAATCTGCATCACGCGTTCAATTTCATTGTCACGACCAATGACTGGGTCAAGCTTTCCTTCACGCGCTGCCGCGGTGAGGTTGCGACCAAATTGATCAAGGACCAGTGATGTTGAGGGAGTGCCCTCTGCTGGCCCACCTTGTGCAACTGTCTCTTTTCCTTGATATCCAGAGAGAAGTTGAATCACTTGCTGGCGCACGCGATTGAGGTCAGCGCCGAGTTTGACGAGTACCTGCGCGGCGACGCCTTCACCTTCGCGGATAAGGCCGAGCAAGATGTGCTCTGTACCGATGTAATTGTGTCCAAGCTGTAGCGCTTCACGAAGTGAGAGTTCGAGAACTTTCTTAGCGCGCGGAGTAAATGGAATATGTCCCGATGGCGCTTGTTGGCCTTGGCCAATGATTTCTTCGACCTGTGCGCGGACTGCTTCTAATGAGATACCAAGTGACTCGAGACCTTTTGCAGCAACGCCTTCGCCTTCATGGATGAGTCCGAGCAAGATGTGCTCTGTGCCGATGTAATTGTGATTGAGCATGCGTGCTTCTTCTTGAGCCAAGACAACAACGCGTCGGGCTCGATCTGTAAAGCGCTCAAACATCGGTAGACCTCTTTCCTTGAAATAGCTGCCATCGGCATCTACGTATGGCTAGCCTATAACTTCGCCCAGCGCTGGCGCGAGGCGAAAGGTGTGCATGGGTTAGAACCCCAGATCTAGCGCCCTTATTCCCTGAAAATGGCTATATCTAGGCCGTAAAGGTGGCTTTCAGAGGAGTTTGAGCATCCGGGTGTTGCCCAATGTGTTGGGCTTAACAGATTCAAGATCGAGGAACTCGGCGACACCTGTGTCATAGGAACGAAGAAGTTCAGAGTAGACATCGGGATCAACTGGTGTGCCATGGATCTCTTCAAAACCATGACGACTAAAAAATGCAGTCTCAAAGGTAAGACAGAAAACTCGAGAGACACCTACTGTTCGCGCACGATTAATAATCGCTTCAAGAATTTGGTGGCCGACACCTTGTCCTTTTAACTTATCGACAACAGCGACCGTACGAACCTCTGCAAGGTCTTCCCAGAGAACGTGAAGTGCTCCGCAACCAACGACTAAATCTCCCTCGACAGCGACTGTGAATTCTTGAACATCTTCGTAAAGCATGACAGTTTCTTTATTGAGAAGACGACCACCAAGTGTGTAGGTATCGATGAGTGCACGAATGCCCGGAATATCTTGCGTCCGGGCTGGACGAATTTCAATAGACATTAATCAGTCTCTGGCTTCACCAACGGGAATAAAATTGTCTCGCGAATGCCAAGTCCGGTGAGCGCCATTAACAATCGATCAACACCCATTCCCATTCCTCCCATTGGAGGCATTCCAAATTCCATTGCACGTAAGAAATCTTCGTCGATCTGCATCGCTTCAAGATCGCCCTTAGCGCCGAGGGCAGCCTGTTCAGTGAGTCTTTCGCGTTGGACCACAGGGTCAATCAACTCTGAATATCCAGTTGCCAATTCAAAGCCATCAACGTAGAGATCCCACTTTTCTACTACGCCAGGAATCTCGCGATGTGCGCGGACAAGAGGAGAAGTATCGATTGGGTAGCCCATCACAAATGTTGGTTCGATCAATTTATCTTGGGCTACATGCTCAAATATTTCTTCTGCGAGTTTGCCAGTCACCCACTTTGGATCGATCTTCATCCCAAGTTTTGTAGCAATTTTCTTCAACTCTTCCATTGGAGTCATTGCGGTAACAGTTTCTCCGACACCTTCGGAGATCGCATCGTAGAGCGAGATCTCTCTCCATTGCCCACCAAGATCTGCTTGGCGACCATTCATATGTGTTACAACGTGTGAACCAGAAACTGCCATCGCTGCGTTTTGAATCAGTGAACGAGTGAGATCGGCAATCGATCTCCAATCTCCATATGCCTGGTAGGTCTCAATCATCGCAAACTCTGGTGAGTGTGAAGAGTCAGCACCTTCATTGCGGAAGTTGCGATTGATTTCGAACACTCGTTCAAGCCCACCGGCCACGCAACGCTTAAGGAAAAGTTCAGGTGCGATACGCAAAAATAAGTCAATGTCATAGGCATTTGAAAAAGTCTTAAAAGGGCGCGCTGCAGCACCTCCATGCATTACCTGCAACATTGGAGTTTCAACTTCAATAAATTCTTCATTGGTAAATGTCTCACGGAGTGATCGCATCACCTGTGGACGTAAACGCGCGACTGTTCGTGCCTCTGGACGAACAATCAAATCGACATAGCGCATACGAACGCGAGTTTCTTCTGACATTGGCTTATGGTCATTTGGAAGAGGGCGCAATGACTTTGATGCCATTACCCAAGAATTTGCAAGGAGTGAAAGCTCCCCCCGCTTTGAGGTAATTACTTCTCCGGTGACGCTGACAATATCGCCGAGATCAACATCGCTCTTCCACGCATCGAGTTGATCTTGTCCAACTTTATCTAGCGACAACATCGCCTGAATTTCTGTTCCATCGCCCTCGCGAAGAGTTGCAAAACAGAGCTTTCCTGTATCGCGCTTAAAAATAATGCGCCCAACGAGTGATGCGTGATCACCTGTTGCTGTATCCGTCTCTAAATTTTTGTACTTTTCGCGAATCGAGACAAGTGAATGAGTACGGGGTACCGAAACTGGGTATGGCTCTACACCGCGATCGATAAGGTTGACGCGCTTTTCGCGACGAATGCGTAACTGCTCGGGTAGATCATCTTCGACAGGTGCTTGCGGATCGGTACTCATAGGTGCTGAAGTCTACCTTTTAGAGATTTTTCTGGTGAATGAGGCGCAATCCAATAAGGGTTAAATCAGGCTCATATTCATCAATTGTGGTGCTGACATCAATGACCAGTGGAGCTAGGCCACCCGTAGCAATCACAGTTGGCGCGCCATCATAACTTTCGGCCAACTCAGCCGTGATTTTTTCTACTAGTCCATCAACTTGTCCTGCAAAGCCAAATATTGTTCCTGATTGCAAGGCTTCGACAGTGTTCTTACCGATTGCATTCTTTGGGCGGATCAACTCTACTTTTCGAAGTTGGGCGGCACGCGAGGCTAAGGCATCAACTGAAATCTCGATTCCTGGGGCAAGTGCTCCTCCAAGAAATTCACCCTTTGGTGAGACGACATCGAGATTTGTTGATGTTCCAAAGTCAACAACGATTGCAGGTCCACCGTAAAGAGTGTGCGCAGCAAGAGTATTCACAATTCGATCTGCGCCGATCTCTTTCGGATTATCAACAAGAAGTGGGACCCCCGTCTTTGTGCCTGGTTCAACAATTGTTGTGGCAATATCAGAAAAATAGGATGCGATCATTGTTCGCAATTCGCGAAGTGTTGCAGGCACAGTCGAGCAGATTGATAAACCTGACACCGTATATCCACTGACGAGTGCATTGATTTGCAATGACATTTCATCTGATGTTGATCGAGGATCAGTCTTTACGCGCCATGACTTAATGAGATCTTCCCCATCGAAGAGGCCTAGGACGGTGTTCGTATTTCCAACATCAATTGTGAGTAACATTATTTCTCCGATCGGGTTTCTAGGTTCATGTCGAGTCCAATATCTAGCACTGGCGCTGAATGTGTAAGCGCTCCGATCGCCAAGTAATCAACGCCGCTTTCAGCATAGGCTTTTGCGTTCTCTAAAGTGATTCCACCAGAAGCTTCTAATTTAAATCGTCCAGCAACAAAGGTGACTGCTTCTCGACATAGATCTGGGCTCATATTGTCGAGGAGAACAAGATCAGGTGATTGGCTAGCGACTTCTCGCAATTGCTCTAGTGAATCAACCTCAATCTCAATCAGTGCATCTGGAAAAGCATTGCGCACCTTTGAGAATGCAGCAATGACTCCACCTGCAGCAGCGATGTGATTATCTTTAATGAGTGCTGCGTCGCTGAGTGAGAGTCGATGATTGGTTCCTCCACCTGCAACAACTGCTGCTTTTTCAAGAAGTCGTAGCCCTGGTGTTGTCTTTCGTGTATCGCGAACCACGGTTTTACTTCCAGCAACGGCTGCAACCCATTGGTCGGTCAGCGTTGCGATTCCACCAAGATGGCCTAAGAAATTCAGTGCCGTGCGCTCTGCAAGCAAGATTGCACGGGTATCACCTCGGACAGTGATCAAAACTGATCCTGGTACAACGCGATCTCCATCACGCAGGTGCTGTGTAATCTCGGTAAGACCAACTTCGCGCAAGGTGGCAATTGCCATATCAATTCCAGCAATCACTCCTCCTTTTCGCGCTGTAAAATCTGCAACAACTTGCTCATCACCTGAAACTGTTGCAACGGATGTGATGTCATTTCCGCCCGCCAGATCTTCAGCTAGCGCTCTACGAATCAAATCGATATCAACCATTACTTCACCTCCTGAAAATCGGTATGCCACTGTCCATCGCTATCAAGGGTCTGAACAATTCGCTTGCGCCAAGCTTGGCTGGTTTCAGGAAAATCTGCTCGCCAATGTGAACCGCGAGTTTCCTGTCGAATAAGTGCAGCCTTTAAAATTGCTTGCGCTAACTGAAAGAGATTTGTTGTCTCCCATGCCTCAACACATGGCGCAGCACTCGTACGATCACCGATTCGCGTGAGATCTGAGTTTGTCGAGACGAGTGAGTCAGATGATCGGAGCACCCCGGCTCCTTGGCTCATGCTCTTTTGCAGATCATGACGAACATCTGGATCTAATAGAATCTCTTGTGATTTATTCGGAACCGGTTCAGCGATCTCGGGCAGTGATGCAGCGATATCGCTTGCAATACGCGCACTGAAAACAAGTCCTTCAAGAAGTGAGTTTGAAGCCAACCGGTTAGCGCCATGAACTCCAGAACATGCTGTCTCACCACATGCATAGAGCCCTTTTACGCTGGTGCGGCCATTGAGATCCACCCGGACTCCCCCAGATGCATAGTGTGAAGCGGGAGCAATTGGAATCAAATCTTTTGTCGGATCGATTCCATGAGAAATACATGAAGCAAAAATTGTTGGGAATCTCTTCTCGAATCCTTCAAGGTGGCGAACATCGAGCCAGAGGTGAGATTGTCCTGACTTCACCATTACATTCATAATTGCAATTGCAACAACATCACGTGGGGCAAGTTCTGCCAGCGGATGTACATCTTTCATAAATCTATTTCCTTGGTGATCAAGGAGATATGCACCTTCGCCTCGAACCGCTTCGCTAATTAATGGCTGTTGACCTTCAGAGTTTTCTCCCAGCCAGAGAACCGTTGGATGAAATTGAATGAACTCCACATCTGCAACTGCTGCCCCTGCACGAAGAGCGAGAGCCACGCCATCTCCAGTAGATACAGATGGATTGGTTGTTTGTGCAAATACTTGGCCAAGTCCCCCAGTTGCAAGAACAACTGCGCGTGCACGTGCTTGTCCAACTCCATCTCGACTTCCTGCGCCTATGACGTGCAGGGTCACTCCGCATACAGATCCGTCACTATCTTTAAGCGCATCGAGTACAAGAGCGTGTTCAATCAATTCAATCTCTGGATCGCTATTTACGGCAGCAATCAATGCGCGTTCAACTTCAGCACCCGTTGCATCTCCACCGGCATGAATAATTCGATTGCGAAGATGGCCACCTTCTCGCGTCAATGACATTTCACCACTAGCTTCACGATCAAATGTTGCACCGCGGGCAATCAGCGTATGTACAGCACCAGGACCTTCGGTCACTAACACTCGAACGGCATCAACATCGCAGAGTCCAGCACCTGCAACCAAGGTATCTTTTTCATGAGCTTCTGGTGAATCGCCTTCACCGAGCGCTGCAGCAATTCCGCCTTGTGCCCATTTAGTAGAACCTTCATCAACCTTTGCCTTTGTTACCAGCAATACTGAGAGACCAAATGTTCGCACTTGAAGAGCAGTTGTGAGTCCAGCAATTCCTGAACCAACAACAATGACATCTGCTTGGGCGCTCCATCCCGGCCGCGGTGCTAAAAGCCTCATAGCTGGGCTCGAGATTTCATAGCCATATTATCGATCAAACGTACGCCATTTAGCCAACCGGAAATAATTGCGCGCGGGCGCAGCGTTGATTCAGTGGCCTGACTGAAGTCATCTTCATCAATGATCTCTGCATAATCAAGAGTAAATGAACTCTCGCTTTCAATAACCTCTCTCATCGCTGTTCGAGCAGATGCAAGATTTTCTGCAGAGAGGGCTTTGTAGAGAGCGCGCGAAATCACAGTTGCTTGCAACCGAGATTGAGCATCCAATCGTGTGTTTCGAGATGACAAGGCAAGCCCATCGCTTTCACGAACTGTTGGCGCGCTCAGAATCTCAACTTCACTTTTAATCTTCCTTATTAGTGTGAGCTGTTGAAAATCTTTCTCACCAAAGATTGCATACTGTGGACGAACGAGTTCAAAGAGTCTGCTTACTACCGTTACAACACCATCGAAGTGTCCGGGACGAGATGCACCTTCATAGATATCACCGAGTGGGCCAGCACTTAACTTTTTGAATCCGGGGGGATAAATATCTTCATAGAGCGGAAGCCACAAGTGTGTAACTCCGGCTTCTTCGGCCAGCTCCGCGTCTTGCTCAGGAGTACGTGGATAAAGCGCAAGGTCATCAGGGTTTTCAAATTGAAGTGGGTTAACAAAAATTGATGCCACTACTGATTCTCTTTTTTCGGCAGCAAGTGTGAAAAGTGATTGGTGGCCGCTATGTAACGCCCCCATGGTGGGAACAAATGCGCAGCCTGATACGAGATCTGATACCTGCGTAACTATCTTCATGGCTCCAGTCCTTTCAGGTACCGGGCTCGACAATTACCCATAGTTTAGAGCCTTACTGCTCACTCTCCAAAAGCGCTGCCAGAAGATCAACTACTCGTCCGTGAGTGAGTAAATGTGCGTCAGGATCGATTTCAAACCATGGTTCAAGTACAAAACGGCGCTCATGAGCGCGCGGATGTGGAAGCAATAACTCTTCACTGCCGCTAAGGATCGATCCATATTGGATGAGATCAAGATCGATAGTGCGTGGACCCCAACGCACTGTTCGCTCACGGCCGAGAGCCTTTTCGATGCCATGGAGCATCTTGAGAAAATCTGTTGCGGGAAGATCACTCTCGGCAAGAGCAGCTGCATTGATGTAGTCGGGCTGATCTGGGCCACCGACCGGAGATGTGCGATACATAGATGAAACTGATTGGATATCTGTCGCCTCGCGTAAGAGAGCGATTGCGAGATCAATATTCTCTTGAGGATTACCAATATTGGCACCAAGTGCAATGACGGCTTTCATCGGGTGATTGTCACCGAAATATCTTTGAAGTCTGGCGTCACCGGTGCATGAGGTTTATGAACAGTTACACTCAGTGAAAGTATCTGCGGATATTCGCCTTTAATCTCATCAGCAATTCGGCCAGCAAGTCTTTCAATTAATTGAACACGTTCACCAATAATGTTTTCATGAACAATCTGTGCAAGGTCGGCATAATTGACAGTATCGCCAAGTTCATCAGAGTGTGAGGCTGCCTGCAGCTCCAGATTGATAACTAGATCAACGATAAATTCTTGTCCTTCTATCGCTTCATGAGGCAGTGCACCGTGATATCCAAAGGCTTTAATTCCAGTGATACAGATCTGATCAGCCATGTGAAATCAACTCTCGATGTGGGGCCACAGTATGAACTCTAACGCCCCAAATCCCTTTTCCAATAAGTCCTCTTGTGACATCGAGTGTGGCTTCTTCTCGCTCAAGAGGTGTATCTCCCCCTAAGAATCTTTTTCGAGATGCACCAACCAGGACTGGATATCCGATCTCTACGATCTCATCGATTCTCTTGAGTAACTCCCAGTTATGTTCGGCATCCTTTGCGAAACCAAAACCTGGATCAATAAAGAGATTCTGCTTTGAAATTCCGGCTGCTAGCGCCTTCCCGATCTGAAGTGACAACTCTGATTTAACTTCTTCGACAACATCACTATAAATTGCTCGTGAATTCATATCAACTGAATGCCCACGCCAATGCATCAAAATATAGTTAACTCCTAGTTGTGCTGCGGTCTCATGCATCTGTGGATCAGCAATTCCACCACTTACATCGTTGATATAGGTCGCACCTGCTTCAACCGCTGCTCGGGCAACTTCAGCGCGCATTGTGTCGATCGAAACAACAGCGCCAGACTCTGCCAACGCCTTAACTACAGGAATCGTTCGTTGAAGCTCTTCATCTTGTGACGTTCGTTGCGCACCAGGACGGGTAGATTCACCGCCAATATCAATAATCTCTGCACCTTCGGCCATCATCTCAAGACCTCGCGCAATAGCTTTTTCTGTTGAATCAAATAGACCACCATCTGAGAAGGAATCAGGTGTTACATTGAGAATTCCCATGACTAACATTTTATAGATCATTGCATCAGACCTAGTTAGCGATTTGTGATCAAGCTAATTGCCTCAGCACGAGTTGTTGCATCTCGCAGCGCGCCTCGAACGGCACTCGTTGTTGTGCGTGCCTGCGACTTCTTAACTCCGCGCATAGACATACAGAGATGTTCGCAATCAATAATCACAATGACACCCAAGGGATTCAAAATCTTTACCATCGCATCTGCAATTTGAGTTGTCAGACGTTCTTGAACCTGTGGGCGCT
>JBILRA010000043.1:0-9821 GCA_044372915.1 Candidatus Planktophila sp. | reverse complement strand
GATCGCGCAACGATCGTCACAGGTGGGTTCACGCGAAGTGAAAGTGTGCGAATTGGATTAGCCGCTCTCCCTGCAACATGTGAATTTGTCTTGGTGCACGATGCTGCCAGAGCGCTCGCAAGCAGTGATCTTGCTCGTCGTGTCATCACTTATCTTCGCAGCGGTGATGTAGCAGTGATTCCAGGGCTGCCGCAGATTGATACTGTCAAAGTGGTCGGTGGTGATGGATATGTTCTTGCAACTCCAGATCGTGCACCTTTACGACGCGTACAGACACCTCAGGGATTTTCCTACGATCTTTTAACCCGTGCACATGCAACAGGTGCCGATGCCACAGATGATGCCGCTCTCGTTGAAAAACTTGGCGCACGAGTACGCGTCATAGACGGTGAAGAGCGCGCAATCAAAATTACAACACCTTCTGATTTAGCAACAGCTCTGCAATATCTTGGTGCAACACATGAATTCTCAACGGGTGTAGGTGTTGACGCACACGCTTTCGCAGAAGGTCGCGAACTGTATCTTGCAGGTCTTCACTGGCCTGGCGAAATCGGAGTTGATGGACATTCAGATGGTGATGTTGCAGCACATGCAATCTGTGACGCTCTCTTTGCGGCATCTAATCTCGGCGATCTCGGAAGCAATTTCGGTACATCGCGTCCTGAATATGCTGGTGCAAGTGGGGCACAACTGTTACAAGAGACCACTCGACTTGTACGAGCCGCCGGATTTTCGATTTCACATGTATCCGTACAGGTGATTGGAAATCGTCCAAAGATCGGTGCGCGCCGAGTAGAGGCAATTGCTGCTCTCTCTCACGCACTCGATGGGGCTGATGTGGCGCTACTTGCAACAACTACCGATGGACTTGGCCTCACAGGTGAAGGAAAAGGGATTGCAGCGATTGCATCTGCATTGATTTTTAAGAATTAAACCTCAAGGTAGACTTAGCGCATGAGTTCGCTACATCTATATGACACCCTCACGCGAACCACTTCTGCCTTCACACCTATAAAAGAAGGCCAGGTAGGTATTTATCTCTGCGGTGCAACTGTTCAAGCACCACCACATATCGGCCATGTTCGCTCTGGTGTGAACTTCGATATCTTGCGACGCTGGCTTACAAAGAGTGGCTATGACGTCACCTTTATTCGCAACGTGACAGATATCGATGACAAGATTTTGCATAAGGCTGTACATGAACAAGCGCCATGGTGGGCTGTTGCTATGAAATACGAGCGAGCATTTAGCGATGCCTACGCCGCCCTCAATGTTCTGCCGCCTACATATGAACCACGGGCCACGGGCCACATCACCCAGATGATTGAGTTGATGCAGATCTTGATTGAACGCGGTGCTGCATATGCCCCAGGAAACGGTGATGTGTATTTAGAGGTTCGAAAGTTATCCTCATACCTCACACTTTCTCGTCAAAAAGTCGATGATCTTTTAAGTGCAGCAGATGCGGATGAAACATTTAAGAAAGATCCGCGAGATTTCGCACTTTGGAAGGCGGCAAAGCCTGGAGATCCGTCATGGCCTACGCCATGGGGTGCGGGACGACCTGGTTGGCACCTGGAATGCTCTGCGATGGCGCACGCATATCTTGGTGAGAGCTTTGATATTCATGGTGGTGGACTTGATCTTATTTTTCCGCATCACGAAAATGAGATTGCTCAATCAGAGGCAGCCGGTTACGGCTTTGCAAGGCGTTGGTTACATAATGCGTGGGTAACTGCATCGGGTGAAAAGATGAGCAAATCTTTAGGTAATTCACTGCAAGTGCAGGAGTTGCTTAAAACTGTGCGTGGAATTGAATTGCGTTGGTATCTAGGGAGCGCTCACTACCGATCTATGTTGGAATTTTCACATGAAGCACTTGCTGAATCAGCAGTTGCCTTCGGTCGCATTGAAACGTTTCTGCAGCGTTCAGTAGAAATTCTCGGCCATCTACCTGAAAGTATTGTGAGTGAGAGTTTTGCGGCGGCGATGAATAACGATCTAGCGGTGCCAGAGGCTCTAGCGGGAATATCTGAGGCGCTTCGACTTGGAAATATTGCAATCACGGCAGGAGATAAGGCTGGAATAGCTGCATCGGCTAATGAGATTCGTGGTGCGCTAGATATCTTGGGCTGTGATCCTTTTGATCCAGCCTTTGCTGCGGCTAATACTTCGCAGGATCTAAATTCAGCTCTTGATGGAACAATAAAATTAGCGCTAGAACAGCGTGAAGCGGCTCGGCTACGTAAGGATTTTGCCGCAGCAGATGCGATTCGTGATGGATTAGTCGCACTTGGAATTACTATTGAAGATAGCGCACAAGGGCCACGATGGTCGATCACACGAAGTGAGAGTAAATAAATGGCCGGTAATTCAAAACCACGTGGCGCGGTACGCGGATCTAAGAAGGGACCAACGACTGGTTCTGGTGGAAATAACAAGCGTCGCCTTGAAGGTAAAGGTCCAACACCAAAGGCTGAAGATCGTCCATATCACGCAGCTGCTAAACGGAAGAAGGCTGCTGAAAAAGGAACGGCAAAGCGCACAGGTACATCATCACCTCGCGCCGGAACTTCACCTCGCGGCCGCAGCGAAAAACCTAAGGGTGAAATCGTCTCTGGTCGTAACGCAGTTCTAGAAGCGCTCCGCGAGAATGTCCCTGCAACCGAACTGATTGTTGCTCGCAGTATCGATGTAGATGATCGCGTCGCAGAGTCACTCAAGCTTGCACTTCACCACGGCCTCAATATTCGCGAAGTACATCGCGCTGAGATTGAAAATATCAATGCCAATAGCCAGGGAATTATTCTTGCGATTAAGCCTTATCAGTATTCAAGTTTCCAAGAGATTGCAGAACAAGCCAGCCATCCAATGATGATCATTGCACTCGATGGTGTGACTGATCCTCGTAACCTTGGTGCCATCGTGCGAAGCGCGTCAGCATTTGGCGCAGCCGGTGTTGTGATGACAGAACGTCGTGCCGCTGCAATGACAGCAGCTGCCTGGAAGACATCAGCCGGAGCCGCGGCTCGTTTGCGAGTTGCTCAGGTAACAAATCTTGCACGTACTATCGAAGATGCCCAGAAATTAGGCTGCTTTGTTGTTGGCCTAGATGGGGAATCTGATGTGACCTTAAGTGAGATGAAGGTTGCCCGTGAAAACCTGATGATTGTTGTCGGCAGCGAAGGAAAGGGCCTTTCACGTCTTGTCCGTGAAAAGTGTGACTTAGTTGTCTCTATTCCAATTATGGCTACTACCGAATCACTCAATGCAAGCGTTGCAACAGCGATTGCCATGTTCTGGGTGGATGAGCAACGCCGCAAGAAGTAAAGAGGGAAGTGCAATGATTTACAACCGGTTCGTCGTGTGTGGTGACTCGTATAGCGAGGGCATGAGCGATGAAAAAATAGATGGCCAATATCGTGGTTGGGCAGATCGCGTTGCAGATGGTTTAGCTAAGAAATCATCGACTTTTTCCTATTCAAATCTGGCGGTGCGAGGGAAGTTGTTACAGCAAGTAATTGATGATCAATTACCAGTTGCGATGAAATACATTACTGGCCCAGATACTTTGGTCTCATTTCACGCCGGTGCCAACGATGCTTTGCGACCTGGCTTCGATGCAGCAGCGGCGAAAGTAAAGTATCAATCTGCAGTGCGCACATTGGCAGCTACCGGCGCAACCGTGATGCTCTTTACAGTTCTGGAAGATACGGGAAATAAAGGTCGTGGTTCAAAAGTGTGGCAAGAAAGATTTGGTGCATTTAATCGATCAATCCGTGAAGTGGCAGCCGAAGTCGGTGCGATCATTGTTGATGCAAATGGTGAAAGATTCCTGAGTGATCGTCGCTTCTTAGCATTTGATCGCCTTCATCTAAATTCAATAGGACATTACAGATGCGCCGAAGCTGTATTGGAAAAATTAGGCTATGACTTTGATCCAGAGTGGCGCACACCATTGCCACCAGCGAAGCCAACACCGTGGATAAAAGAACGTGCAGTTGGTGTTCTCTGGTTCTTTGTATTTGCACTCCCATGGATTATTCGCCGACTTCGCGGACGATCTTCAGGTGATGGGCGTATGCCTAAGTATCCAACGCCTATCTCATGGCCGAAAATGTAGTCATTTATTGGGCGATTTTCAGATTAGCCCAACCCCTGCCATAATTACGCTCGTTGCAGTTAATGCGACAGGCCTCCCTAGCTCAGTGGTAGAGCATCCGCCTTGTAAGCGGAAGGTCGTCAGTTCAATCCTGACGGGGGGCTCCATGCAGCAGCGGGAAGGTGGAGATCATGAGTAACAACTCTGCTGATCGCGAGAAATTTGTAGATCTCATCCGTGCAAATCAAGAGTATGCGCAGGGATTTAAATATAGCGAATTAAGTGGATCTGCCGCTCAAGGTCTTGCAATTGTGACCTGTATGGATTCACGAATCAATCCACTTTCTGTAGTTGGAATGCGATCAGGAGATGCGAAAATTCTGCGCAATGCGGGTGCACGCGTAACAGAAGATGTTCTTCGTACCCTTGTTCTTGCAACATATCTACTTAACGTTGATCGCATTCTTGTGATGCCACATACCGACTGCCGTATGGCACAGAGCGATGAGTCGACCTTGCACGATGAAATTCAGAAGCAACACGGAGTAGATACTCGAAGCCTGGAATTTCGCGTCACCAAAGATCAAGATACATCGCTGAAAACCGATGTCGAAAGCATTCGCACCTATCCGCTTCTACGTAAAGGTGTATCCGTGATTGGTGCGATCTATGACGTTAAAAGCGGTGCAATCGAATTTAAAAGCTATTAAAGCTCTGGGTTGCTTCGCTTGATTGGCATTCGGGTCACCGGATAACTTAAATCCGACAAAAAGTCCTCGATGAGAGCTTGGACTATCGCTGGTTTTTCTTTCACCAATCCATGAGATGTTCCTGGAATGATTGCTAGTTGGCCAAGTGCAATACGTTCGAAGAGATCAATTGTGTGAACATGGCGCACCACATCGTCATCTCCGGCCATTACTAGAACCGGACATTCGATTTTCGCTAGGGAATCTGGCGAAATCTTCGGTTCGACCTTCCAAATCGCGGTCATCTTTGCGATCTTCTCATCAAGGGTGTGTGGAGCATCTGGAGAAGTAGCTGCATATTCATCGCGATCTTCTTGAGAAATAAAGCCGTCAGATTCGGGCAGTGGGTGTATTCCGCTGTGATCGTAATTTCCCGCAATGCAGACGATGGATGCGACTAAATCTGGTCGGTCGATAGCAACCATAAGTGCGATATTTGCCCCATCGCTGTAACCAATGATGTGTGCTGGTTTCTTTACAACGTCTTCCAAGTATGCAATTGCTTCATTTTTTTGAAATTCAAAGTGAAAGCTGCCTGGTTGATCGCCAGTAAAGCCATGCCCTGTTCTGTCATAGGCAAAGATGTGAAAGTGATCTTCAATTGCCGGAAGGATCTGAAGATCCCAGTGTGAAGTCTGGCTTAGCCCACCATGAAGTAATAGCACCGCTTCACCATCATGTGGCCATTCGTATGAACGAACGCGATGGCCGCGAAGATCAATGTATTCAGACATCGCTACATGCTATCCATGATGTGGCGATTGCCTCGATCAAAGGTGAGGTAATTCCATGTCCAATCAGCAATGGTGCCGATCTTATTGCGCCCACCTAAGAGATAGAAAAGATGTAACCAGAGCCAGGCATACCATGCAGGAATTCCAGCCATCGTGAATCTACCCACCTGTACGACGGCCTTATGTCGACCGATTGTTGCCATAGAACCTTTATCGCGATATTTAAATGGTTGTAGAACTTTTCCCGCCGCTAATCTGAGAATCTGATCGGCGACAAAACGTCCTTGTTGCATTGCAACTGGTGCAACCTGAGGTAGGAAACGACCATCTTTACCTTTAGCACCTGAGATATCGCCAATAGCCCAAACATATGGGTAGTGCGAAACGGCAAGTGTTGGATCTACATCGATACGTGTTCCATCTAGTGGAAGATTGAGAATTGCACCAGCAGGTTCACCTTTAACTCCAGCGGCCCAAATAGTTACCTCTGAGGGAATTGAATCAGCACCTTTTATCAAGATGCTACGAGGTTTCACCTCTTGCACCGCAGTATTGAGTTTTACCGTCACACCCATCTTTTCAAGGTCACGCTGTGCACGACTAGAGAGTTTCTCGGTAAACATGGGCAGAATTCGCGGCCCAGCTTCAATGAGATAGATATCAATGTGCTCTGATGCATGCTTATGATCATTACGAAGTGGCCCGCGAACAAGTTCGGCAATCGCACCGGCCATTTCAACTCCAGTTGGACCGCCACCGATAACTGAGATACTCAATCGAGTGTCATCTTCAAAGCGACAGAGATCTTCAAAACGTCGCATAATTTCAGCACGAATCATGATCGCTTCATGGACATTCTTCATCCCGAGCCCGTTTTCGGCCACTCCTGGAATTCCAAAATCATTGGTTGAAGAACCGAGTGCGACAACGAGGTGATCAAAATCTAAAGTTTCGCTCGAATCCAACTTAACGGACTTGTTTTTATGGTCAACCGAAATTGGCGATCCCATACGAAATTTAATTCCTTTTTTATTTAATACTCCGCGAACTGGGTGCGCGACGTGATCTGCCGCAAGACCGGCAGTTGATACTTGGTATAAAAGCGGCAGAAAGGTTTGATAATTGTGGCGATCAACCACGATCACGTCGGCCTTACCTGCCAAGGCGCGCGCGGTCGCCAGGCCACCAAAGCCGGCACCGAGAATTACAACGCGAGGTCGTGTGGAAGTTGCCATGAGTCCAGTCTAGGCTGAACCTCATGGAAGTGAAGACTGAAAAGCGTCTCTATCTCGTCACGGGAGCATCTGGCTATGTTGGTGGCCGATTAGTGAGAACTCTGATTGAAGAGAATTTAGATGTTCGGATTTTGGTTCGCGATTGGCACAAAGTGCAGGGACAACCGTGGGCATCGTCGGTAGAAATCTGTGAAGGTAGCGCTGAAAATCGTGCAGATCTTGATAACGCACTCATCGGCGTTCACACCGCGTATTACCTTTTACATTCAATCAATCTCGGACCGAATTTTGATGAGATTGAGGCGAAGATGGCTCGTGACTTTGCCCAAGCAGCAGAGGCTGCAGGTGTCTCGCAAATTGTTTACCTAGGTGGAATTGCAAACGATAAGAACATCAGTAAGCACTTAGCATCGCGCGCTCGCACCGGGGCAGAACTTGCGAGCACATCGGTACCCGTAATGGAGTTGCGTGCAGGAATTATTATTGGTTCAGGTTCTGCCAGTTTTGAAATGCTACGTCACCTCACACACCGCTTGCCGATTATGACAACTCCTAAATGGGTAATGAACCGTACGCACCCCATTGCAATTCGTGATGTTCTCTATTACCTCAAGGGTGCGGCGCTACTTTCTACACCAGTGGGCAAAGTCTTCGATATTGGCGGCCCTGAAGTGTTGACCTATGCCGACATGATGCAGAAGTTTGCAAAGTTATCTGGCCTTAAAAAACGCATCATTGTAAAGATTCCAGTTCTTACACCTGGCCTTTCTAGTTTATGGATTGGTTTAGTGACTCCTGTGCCAACAGCGCTGGCTCGTCCGCTTGTTGGCTCACTGATTAGTGAAGTTGTTGCTGATCCTGCAAAAAGTATTAATGCAACAATTCCACTGCCGGCTGAAGGTCTTACTGATGTAACAGCTGCAATGACGCTAGCGCTCTCAAAAATCAATACTCATAGTGTTGAGACTCGATGGTCAGATGCGACAAGTCCAACAGCGCCATGGCAGAAGGCACAGGGCGATCCCGAGTGGGCAGGTGAAGCAGTTTTGCGCGATCGCCGCGAAGCAATAACTGATGTCTCTGCTGAGAAAATCTGGAAACAAATTGAAGGCATTGGTGGCGAACATGGTTGGTTTGGCGCTGATTTCCTCTGGTGGGCACGTGGACTTATTGATCGCGCAGTAGGCGGAGTTGGTTTGCGTCGTGGTCGCCGTGATCCTGATTTTCTACGTATCGGTGAAAGTGTAGATTTTTGGCGAGTGGAAGAACTCGAGCCTGGTCGCAGATTAAAACTCTACGCAGAGATGGTCTTGCCCGGAAAAGCGTGGCTTGAATTTACAGTCACAACAGAAAATGGAAAGACACATGTGTTGCAAGAGGCAACTTTTAATCCACGCGGATTAGGTGGCCAGTTGTATTGGCATGCAATCGCACCGCTTCACCTCTTTGTTTTTCCAACCATGCTTCGCAATATTGTAAAGCGGGCGCGTAAGGATGCATAAGTTCACTGCAGAAATCGAAGCGCTGGCGCAAGAAGTGCTTGCTTATAGTCTTGATCGACTGAAAAATGATCCACCTCTTGATGGTCCACGCTCGGCTGCAGATTTATTTGCTGAAGTAGGTAACACAATCTCTGCCCGCGGTTTAGGTGGAAGCAAAGCGCTAGCGCTCTTTACTGAAGTCTTGGCGCAGGCATGTATCTCAACTGATCATCCACGTTATCTGGCATACATCCCATCTGCGCCGAGTGAATATGCCAGCCTTTTTGATCTTGTTGTTGGTGCAAGTGCGTTATACGGCGGATCATGGCAAGAAGGAGCGGGTGCAGTCTTTGCAGAAAACCAAGCACTCCGTTGGCTCTCTGATTTAGCAGGACTTCCTGAATCTGCCGGTGGTGTTTTCGTACAAGGTGGAACCATTGGAAATCTCTCAGCACTTGTTACTGCGCGCGAGGATGCACGTAAGAAATTCCCCGGCATAAAGCAGTGGGCAATTGCTTGCAGTGAAGAGGCGCACTCTTCTATTGCAACAGCAGCGCAGGTAATGGATGTCGAAATTGTCACCGTGGCTGTTCGTGATGATCTACGTATGCATGGAGAT
The DNA here is from genome assembly GCA_044372915.1 of Candidatus Planktophila sp. Classification (GTDB taxonomy): domain Bacteria; phylum Actinomycetota; class Actinomycetes; order Nanopelagicales; family Nanopelagicaceae; genus Planktophila. The sequence continues at coordinate 901 of JBILRA010000043.1, read as the reverse complement.
GACATCGCAGCCGCCATTGATGCCTATCATGCTACGAGTGATGGACAGGTCTGTGCTGTTGTTGCCACATCGGGCACAACTAACTTAGGTGTTATAGATGATTTGGTGGGTGCTGCAAAAGCTGCCCACGATCGCAATATTTGGTTTCACGTCGATGGTGCTTATGGTCTTGCTGGCTTGTGCGCGCCATCTGTGCGTGGCGATTTCAACGGCATTGAACTGTGTGACTCATTCATTGTTGACCCACACAAGTGGCTCTTTGCCCCATACGATGCCTGCGCACTTGTGTATCGCAATCCTGATATCGCACGTGCAACTCATACCCAACATGCTTCTTATCTCGACTCACTGCACGATGGCACATGGAACCCTTCTGATTACGCGATTCAACTTACGCGTCGCACCCGTGGCTTGCCGTTCTGGTTCTCACTGGCCGCTGCTGGAACAGATGCATATACAGATGCCATGGAAGAAACACTTCAAGTCGCACGTGATGCAGCCACATTAATTAAAGAACATCCCAATCTTGATCTTTTACGCGAACCAGATTTATCGATTGTTGCTTTTACTCGCAAAGGGTGGAGTAAAAATGACTATCAACAATGGAGCGATAAGTTGTTAGAAGATCAAATTGGTTTCGTCACACCTTCATCTCATGATGGCGAGCCGATTCTTCGCTTTGCGATAGTAAACCCATGGACCACAATCGCTGACATCAAAGCGATACTTGCAACCCTATAAATCTGGAAACAATCTAAATCCCACAGTTTTTCCAAGGAATCTATTACGATTGCCCATATGTCAGCCCTAGAAAGCAGTGAGAGCGTGAACACTTCGCCCTCTTTGAGCGACCTTGAATTCCGCATCCTAGAATTCGAACGCAACTGGTGGCGTTTTGCCG
>JBILRA010000042.1:0-9890 GCA_044372915.1 Candidatus Planktophila sp. | reverse complement strand
CGCGGCCCTGTCTGCGTTATTGCTGGCGCCGGTACTGGTAAAACTCGCGCAATTACACATCGCATCGCATATGCCGCAGCGATCGGAACTATGGATCCATCTAAAGTATTGGCACTTACCTTTACCGCGCGCGCAGCCGGTGAGATGCGCACACGATTGCGATCACTGGGTGTACCCACAGTTGCTGCACGCACAGTGCACTCTGCGGCGCTCAAGCAGTTGATCTATTTCTGGCCCACTGTCTTTGGCGGACGCACACCTGATTTAATGAATAGCAAGACCGCGTTTCTTACCGAAGCGATCAACCGTGCCAATTTATCGGGCGAACTGCGCAGTACGTCGCGTGAAACGATGAGAGATATTGCAACAGAGATTGAGTGGGCGAAGGTTTCTCAGGTTGCACCGATTGATTATCTTGATCAGGTATCAGCACGTTTGACCAAGCCACGAATTAAGCCCGAGCATATTGCTCAGATCTATGTCGCCTATGAAAGTCTGAAGAAGCAAGAAGTAGCCATTGATTTTGAGGATGTCCTACTTCTCACTTCGGCGATGCTTGAAGAAGAGCGAGCGGTGCGCGAACGCGTTCAGGATCAATACCGTTATTTCACAGTCGATGAATACCAAGATATTTCACCTATCCAACAGCGACTGATTAACGCGTGGTTGGGTAGTCGCAAAGATATCTGCGTTGTGGGAGATCCGGCGCAGACGATTTACTCATTTGCTGGCGCGACTCCGGTTTTCTTAAATACCTTCACACAACGTTTTCCAGAAGCACAGGTTATTCGCCTCAGCACTGGTTACAGATCAACACCAGAGATCACCTTCGCCGCTAATGCTTTACTGCGCAACTCTTCGATGGGGCAAGAACTCACTGCCAGCAATGACCATGGACATCGTCCTAGCGTCGATGGATTTAAAGATGAGTCAGCTGAGATCTCCGGCATTATTTCGCAGATTACTGCTCTATTAAATGAAGGCACCGCGCCACAAGAGATTGCAATCCTGGCGCGAACAAATAGCCAACTCAAAGGCATGGAACGCGCCATGAATAGCAAAGGCCTTCCATATCAAGTACGCAGCACTGAACGATTCTTCGAGCGACAAGATGTGAGAGATTTCCTCAAACAAGTCCGACAAGCATCTGTTATTCCAACAGAAGGCGCCACATGGCTCGATGAATTGCGAACAATTGCTCAGCCATATTTAACTGGCGAAAGTATCGATGGAATCGCAGCCTTGTTACACCTAGGTCGCGAGCTCGATGATGATGAAGGATTTTCACCAAAGACTTTGCGTGGATTCCTGCGCGAAGTAGAAGATCGCGTCACTCAAAACAACCCACCGACAATGCCGGTTGTCACCCTTGCCACTCTTCATGCGGCAAAAGGGCTTGAGTGGGAGAGAGTGTTTCTTATCGGCGCATCTGAAGGAATCTTGCCGCTTGAAAACGGTGCAACCGGTGCAACTGACGCCGTTATTTCAGAAGAGCGACGTTTGTTCTATGTGGGCATGACTCGGGCAAAGGTAGATCTTCATATTTCTTACCGCGGCCAACCATCACGCTTCTTACGCGAATCCGGATTACTCGCTAGCTCTTAATTCCCATCGTCAATCTAAATTCTGTAGAAGAACCTGTTCTAGTCAAGGACCAACGCCCATCTGATGCGAGATTGAAGATTCGTGTTCCAAGGCCAAAACTTTGTACTGTTTCAGGTGGAGCGATGATTGCGTTATCAATAGCGATGATCTCTAGATCGTTGCTATCTAGTCGGGTAACCTGCAAATTGATTTCCTTGGCTTTGCCATGACGAATTGAATTGGAGATGAGCTCTTCAATCACTTCTCCCACTTCACGAACGCGCTGAGTTCGAGCCGAGCCTAATTCTGGATCTATTTGGAGATTGATTGTGAGCAGACCAATCCAGGGATCAAGGCGCGAGGTAATTTCGGTCTGTAAATCTGTCGACTGGCCTTGAAAATCTATATCCGGCTTCCGCAACAGTGTGAATAACGATTCAATCGTCTCCTGATATGAATGTGTGTCGTCGTTCTGTGCAGCAGTATCCAGCTTGAGAGAAGTCGCAGCAAGGCGAGTTAAAATCTTCCCGTGGATGAAAACCGCCCACTGATGTGACAAATTTTGAGAAAGTTCTTCACTTACTATTTTCGTGACCTTCTTCTGCAACGATTCACTCGCCTTGAGTTGATCGTTACGAATAAGGCTGAGAGCGCGTGGTCTGAGTACCTGCAACGCTTCTATAGCTAAAAAATAAATGAAAGGTAGAGCGAGAGCTGTAAAGATAAATGAAAAACGAGTTTCAGTATCTTGAATAATTACTTGCCCCACGAGATTGAAGACGAGTGGTAATAAGCCAGTTACAAAGATCAGAATTGAAGAGTATCTCAGTCCGTCTCTTGTGTCTTTCGATTGCACCTTAGCTATTTGGTGAGCGAAAAAGAATACTGTGCCCACGAAAATTGGGTACGTGAGTAGGAATTTCTCTAAAGAATAGAAGTTCATATACGGCGGCGTAGCTAGAGCAAGAAGCACGAAGGCGTAGGTGTTTCTATGCAGTGGAGTTGTTTTTACTATAGATGCAGATAAAATTCTAAACTGTTGAAAGAAGAGATTAACGGGCTTAATCTCTCGCCCCAATAGAGTTCGTCCCCTGCCATCTGCGCTAAATGTATCTAGTCTCATCGAGAGTTTTCGAAGTTCTCCACCAACCAGAAGTGGTTTCAATTCGGCGTTTCTTTTGGAGAAACTCGAGTGTGATCTCAGGATGTTGGATATTGAAGCGATTAACTTACTGCACTGCCCAAATAGCTCTTCCCGAATTTGATTCTGGAGATTGATTTGTAGATCTCTAAAATCATTTGAAGCTCGACTCTGGATTCGAGTGGCAACGATGATTCGATCTTCATACGCCCTGAATTGCTTGAAGATTTCAGCACGGCTACTAAAGATTATGATGAAGGCAGGAAACCATAGAGATCCCTGAATCAAGATAATTCCTAATCTCCTGTAGAAATCGATTAAGTCAATTCCAAATTGTGACGCGAGGTAGCCATGGAGTGCATCTCCTAGAGCCAGCACTATCACTCCGGTTATTGCAAGTTCGCGGTAACTGAGCTCAGGTTTCTGAAGGCGAATATAGATTCGCGAAACAATATCGGCAGTAAACAACATTGCGGCTGTGTGAATTACACGCATCAGGATTAAATTTCTGAGCTTTCCTTCTTCGATATCTGCAAATTGGGTGATGAAGACTGAGATTTCTATGAGAACAATGGATATTGGTACCAGAGTGAAATCGACCCTATATTTTATATCTTTTCCAAAACTTCGGATCAGTGTGCGCATCTTTATTTAACTGCAACTTTTCCTTGCTGCCACATTCTGACCGCAACAACGCGTGGGTTAATGCTGGGGTCACCATTGACGCCAAGGGATGCAAAAGTTCGTTGCACCAGAGCTTCGGCAGCACGTAGGGAAATCCCACGCGCTTCTGCGATAGAAGCATTTGATAGTCCATCTGCAATCATGCGGAGGATTTCTGCCTGACTGGAAGTGATGATGATTTTCTCGTCATGGGCGTTTTCATTTCCTTGGAAATTGCCAGGCATGATGATGGATTCTTCAATAAGAGAAACAAGATTCTGAATGGAGTGCAGTTCGGACTTTACGATGTATCCCGCTTGCTCAGGAATGCGCGATATGTCGTTTATCGCCAACTCGGGGGATGCATGCGCAGTCATGATCACCATTCCGGTCCATGGTCGCTCTGCATGGACTTTAGTGAGTAAATCAGCACCATCTGGCCCGTGACCTAAATCAAGATCAGTGAGAACAACATGTGGATCAAACTCTTCTATAGCTTGAAGCGCCTGAGCTACCGATGATGTGGAGCAGACCTGAATTCCAGAGGCAGTGAGCATCTCTGCGACCACAGTTCGAGTGAAGTCTTCGTCCTCAACGAGCAGCACCCGAATGGTCTTCTGGCTGACGCTCATTTGTGAAGGGTATCAACGGGAATTCGGCTTTACTGAAAAACATACGGGTATTACTCAATCAAAAATACCAATGTTCGGGAATTACACGAAGTAGAAAATTCGTTTTTCGCACCCTCCTTACCCTTTTACGCATGAGAAGAGACTCGAAATGGACTCGAAAGACAGTTAAGTCCTCCGTTTTCCTTCTCTTCGTTACGAGTTTTGTATCTATTTCAGTTCTCCCAGCCCAGGCGTCAACTCCGACGGTTACATCACTCTCTGTGACTTCTGGATTATTAGCCGGCGGAACAAGAACAGTAATTACAGGAACAAATTTATCGAATGCGACTTCAGTAACTGTAGGTGGCGCGGAGGCAACAAGAGAGACTAATACTGCAACGTCACTAACAATAGTGACGCCGGCTGGAACTGCTGGTCCTCAAGATGTAGTTGTTACTACTTCACTTGGAGCAGTTACTCGATCGAGTGGTTTCACATATTACACAACATTAACTCCAGCGTGTTCAGGAGGTGGAACGATTAGCATTTCCAACAATGTTGCCGTCAACAATTTTGCCAACTCTTGTGTGGGGTCAGTAACGTTTCCAGAGGGCGTGCAAAGTATCGCTCCCAAAAATGGTGGTGGTGCATTTTATGGTGTTAGCACACTTTCAGGAGTCATTACTTTCCCTAGCACACTGAAAACTATTCCTTCACAAGCATTTTATGGAACTGGTGCAATAAGTGTTCGCATTCCACGAGGTGTTACAAATATCGATAGCGCTTTTTGGACCTCTGGACTTACTTCAGTCACGTTCGAGACTCCGACGAGCTTAACTACATTAGGTGGCGTTGACGGTACGTTTCGATCAACTGCACTTACTTCTGTTGTCATTCCCGAGGGAATCACTTCGCTTGGCGCACTTACATTTGGAAGTACAACTGCGTTAAGAACGCTAAGTTTGCCCGGAACAATTAACTCGATCAATGCAACTGCATTTTCAGGCGCAGGATTAGTTTGTGTTGCTAATCCTGGAAGTAGCGCGACGGTTGCCGCTGTAGTCCCAACGCTGGAACATGCCCCACCAGCTAGCTGGCCTGCTGCAGGACAATCATTTGCAAGACAAGCCGTTAGATTAGTTACTAACTTTGAAGACTGCCCGGCTGGTAATCCTACGATTACTTCACTTTCAGTTTCATCTGGGAATCAAGCGGGAGGATCGAGTCTGGTTATTTCAGGCACTAATTTGACAGGCACTCGTGGTGTAAAAATCGGTACCTTCACTGCAACAATTGAGACAGTCACTTCAACCTCTGTTGCTATAAAGACACCTGCAGGAACGGGAACAAGTCTGCCAATCCATTTGGTTGCAGATGGTGGATGGGTATCTTCAACATCTCCAAGATTGTTTTCGTATGCATTACCGCCAACTTTTACCTCACTTTCTGTTACCGCGGGACCCACAGCCGGAGGTGTATTAACGGTTATAAGTGGAACTAACTTGTCTGGTGCGACTTCGGTGACAGTTGGTGGAGCGACTGCAACGCTCGGAAGTAATACCGCAACATCTCTTACTATTACAACACCGAGCGGAACTTCTGGCGCAAAAGATGTCGTGATCACCACACCTTCTGGTTCCGTTACCGCTACGAATGCCTATAGATACGCCGGTGTACCCACCATTTCTTCACTTTCCGTAACCGCTGGACCCTTAGCTGGCGGAACGTCGACAGTAATCACGGGAACTAATTTAGAGAGCGCGACTGCAGTAACTGTTGATGGAATTGCTGCCACGCGAGGAGTCAATACTTCGACTTCGTTAACAATTACTACACCGTCAAGAACCGCCGGTGCCAAAAATGTTGCTATAACTACTGCCGGAGGAACGGTTACCTTAGTTGGCGCATTTACTTACGTCACCGCCCCCACTGTTTCCTCACTCTCAGTGACTTCTGGATCAGTCACAGGTGGCACAGTCTCGGTAATCACAGGAACGAACATGTCCAACACCACTGGCGTAACTATCGGTGGGGTGCCGGCAACTTTTGAGACCAACACTGCGACCGCATTAACAATCACAACCCCACCATCGGTAACCGACGGAGCAAAAAACGTTGTATTGAGCACGGCAGGTGGCTCAGCAACAAGAGTGGGCGGATTTACATACAGATTCCCTATCACTTACTTTGGAAATACAAGTAGTGGTGGAAGTGTTCCAGCTACCGCTTTGAGAAATACGAATGAAACTATCACTGTGTCTGCGAACTCTGGATCGCTGATAAAAAGTGGATACACATTTGCAGGTTGGAATTTAAGAGAAGATGGAACAGGAACTAACTACGCTGCTGGAGTTGATTCGTTTACGGTTGTCGGTAGTACCAACTTGTATGCAAAATGGACTGCAAATAATTACACAGTTACGTATAGAGCTGATTCTGCTACAGCAGGCACGGTGCCAACGGATGCGACGAATTACAACATTGGTAACTCAGTTGCGCTTCGAGGCAATACTGGTGCCCTTGTTAGAACTGGGTATAGCTTCGCGGGCTGGACAGCGGCTTCAGATGGAAGTGGCATCGTTTTAAACTCTGGCGAAACCTTTACGACCGGTGTCGCAAATATGACATTCCATGCAAAGTGGAGTGCAAATACATACACGATTACCTATAGAGCAAATGGTGGTACCGGATCGCCCACGCGTGCCACTGACACATTTACAACAGGTGGAACAGCAGTAACACTCTCTGCAGCCGGTACGCTGGCAAGAACGGGATTTGATTTCGCAGGATGGTCAACTACAGCAGACGGTTCATTAATTGTTGGCACGTACACAACAACTACCGACGTTGATTTATATGCAGTCTGGACTCTGAAATCAATTGCAATTACCTTCGATAAGGGTGCAGCTAGCGCCCATACATTCACTGCTTTTCCAGCCAATCGCTCAGCTAATTTTGGAAGCAAGATCACACTGAATGATGTTATTGATTCGTCGGTAACAATTGGTGGCGCGGGTTATGCCTTTATGGGATGGAGTGATGGAACTTCTACCTACAGCAGCGGTTCGACCTATCTCATGGGTGCTACAGCCCCAACGTTTACTGCGCTCTGGGCAAAGCTATACGCAGTGCGTTACACCTTTAATGGTGGAACCGCTGCAGGAGGGTCTTCAGCGGTGGACTCTGAATGTCTACAGGCAGATAACACGTGTATCAACGCCCAGGTGATTACATCAAACGCTGCTCCGTCTCGAGCTGGTTATCAATTCGCTGGTTGGGTTGATCAGAATGGTCTTTCAGTTCCAACCGCAGACTCTTTCACAGTAGGTGCTAGTCGATATCTAATTTATGCAAACTGGACACCAATTAATTACTCAGTCTCTTACGCCGCAAATAGCGGCTCGTCAGTGCCCTCCTCGTTCACTAGGCAAATCGGTGAGACTTTTACTATCACCGCTGGAAACACGAGAACTGGATACTCATTTGCCGGATGGAGCGACGGAACAAACACCTATGGCGCAGGATTGACGTATTACGTTTCTAGCGCTGCGGTAGTGCTGACTGCACAATGGTCGCCACGAACATACTCCATTACATATGACTGGAATGGTGGCACCGGCAGCGCAACTAATCCTGATTCTTTTACTACTGGCAACACCCCCGTGACACTTCCACTCGTTGGCGATCGTGTGAAGGATGGGTATTCATTTAATGGTTGGTCGGCGGCACAAGACGGATTGTTAATTACTGGCGGATACTCTCCAACTCAAGATGTGACCCTTTATGCAATGTGGGGATCGGGTAGTTACACAGTGACCTTTAATGCGACCGGCGGAACAGTTTCTCCCTCCACGGCTACAGTTTCAAATGGAACCTCGCTTTCATTACCTACACCAACTCGTACTAGCTATCAGTTTGATGGTTGGATAGATGATCTGACTACACCAATTACTGAAATTACCGGTGCCACCTACACGCCTACTGCGAGTAGAACCTTGAAGGCACGTTGGATTCAAAACTCTCTGTACCGAGTAGGCCCTTATACAGATTTCGGTTCAATCACTGTTACAAATGGGATCGGCGGAAGTTTCTCAGCAAACAACGCCACAAGCAGCGTCACGGTTACCTATCCAATCAATGCCTTACCAGCAGGAACGGTTATTCGCGGATTTCTTGTAACAGATCCTGCGACAGCCACACCAAGTGGAGTAATTCCCATCGTTCACAATCCAGTCATTGCAATGGTTTTAGCTTGGCAGGCACCAGATGGCACGGTACCGAGCACTAACACGGGTACAGCGATATCACTTACTATCACAAATGACACGATTAAACAGGGTGCCAAGATTTACAACGTTCTTGCAGGTGTTTCAACATATATTGGAACAGCAACAACCAATGGATCAATTACGGTTCCAATTACCGATGATCCGCTCATTGTTGTAGTTATATCAAAGCCTGACGAACCTACATCTGTTGTTGCGACAACAGGCGAGGATGCAAAATCAGTCGTCTCATGGAGTGCACCAACTGTTGACGGTGGCTCACCAATCACTGGATACACGGCGACGTCAAGTGGAGGACAGAGCTGTGTAAGTGTTACAACGACATGTACCGTGACATCGCTGGCCAACGGAACTAGTTACACATTCACCGTAAGAGCAACAAATGCAATCGGAACTGGTTCTGCGAGCCTGGCCTCAGCTCCAATTACTCCGAGTGGACCGACAAGTGGTGGCGGAAATACTCCAACGGAGAGTGCATCTGTGTCTGCGCCTAAGGTCATTTCAACGATAGACACAGCTACAGTCCAGGCCACTTTGAATGCTGAGAAGAAGGCTGCACGTAATGCTTTACAGCTCAGGGTTGCACAGGACCAGAAAACTTACCTTAATCTTTTCACATCAATTACTTCAACCGAAGCATCAGCCAACACATTGATTCCAAATCAACAACTGGGAGCTTCGCTCAATGTTAGGACAGAAACGATAAGTTCAACGCAATCAGCAAATCTGAGATTATCAGCAAGGAATATCTCGCTTTCGAGCGCGGTCATTGAAGAGTTCAAGTCCCGAGCGATAATCACAGCAACTGTCACTGGTCTTTCAGTGAAACCAGTCGCCGGCTTTACCGGTCTACTGGTTGTCCCTGTCATCGGATTTGTTGATGGTGTTGAGACAGTTATCTTGAATAAAGTTGTTGTGAATCCTGCCCCACCTGTGGCGCAGAGTTTTGGACCGACTTCGATTAAGCAGAGCACGATTGCTTGGACACCATCAACATCGCAAACGGTTGGCTATCTTGTTGCAGTAAATGGGAAAAAAGTTTGCCAAACAGCAGCAAACAGTTGTCCACTGGCCGCGTTGATCGGGCCGAAATCAGTGGTGACAATTACGGCGCTAGGTAATGATCAAACAGTGTCAACACCGGTGGCAATTCCCTATGGTGCCACTGCACCGATCCCAGCTCTTAGGGTCAATTTTGCTCTCGGTTCATCAGTTCTATCTGAAACGCAAAAGAGAGAAATTCGATCAATTTCTCGCATCATTAACACTCAAGGTTTCTCTAGGTTAGTTGTTAATGGATTCACAGATTCAAGCGGAAGCCCAGCATTGAATAAGAAACTATCTGAAGCGAGAGCTAACTCTGTTGCAGCCTACATGCGCACCTTGCTACCGAAGATCGCAATCAAGGCTTCGGCATTTGGGCCAGATAAACCAGTAGCTTCTAATGACTCTAAATCAGGCCAAGCCCAGAATCGACGGACTGAAATCGCCACCTGGTAGGCCCAGGCGAGGAAATTAATCTACTTGCGAGTTCGATACCGGGTGCTCTACCCTTTTCCCTATGTCCGTACAGGGAGTATCAACACAGGTAGCAGTAGCTGCCGC
>JBILRA010000115.1:0-2671 GCA_044372915.1 Candidatus Planktophila sp. | reverse complement strand
GAGAGTAATCTGACGCATATCATCAACCAACACTTTTATATTTGATACTCGAAAAATTAGGTTTACAGTGACGGCAGAATCAAAACCGTTGACAAGTGTGAGTGGAACTTCAACCAGTTCTGAGGTCAGCGCATATTTTCCAGGATTAATCCGTAATTTCTCCCGTTGTTGTGCGACACCAACGATTGCACTCTGCGCAAACCTTTCAGAGAGTTCTCCGTTAATCGAAGGAGAGAGAAGTATTGCTAGGCGGGCACGAAAAAGTTGAAGTTCGGGCGCGGTGACTACCGTAGAAAGTTTTGAAATCGCCTGCCGGTTAACGGTGTAGTTTTTTCTAAGCGGGCCACTAATTTTTGCACGCTCGGGGTTTGAGTAGGACTTATTCACTTCTATCTCGCGCCCAAGATGAAATGTGAGTCGCTCTGATCCGTATGTGAAATAAAATGACAACTCACTCGGGGCAAGTTGTTTTGCGATATCTAGATCTGGATTTCCATATGCAACCGGAATAATGACAGCGCCCGCAGTCACAACCTTAAGTTGAGCAAGAAACGCGGCCGCAACCTCAACACCTTGACCATCTGATTCGTCAACGAGCTTGTAACCATCTGCCATATCTGCAACTTCATCTAGAAAGGCTGCATCAATAATCCATTTTGTCTGTGAGGAGACAGGAGTGAAAACCAGAGAACCTAATTGGCCTTGAGGGGCTAATAGCGTCGCAAGTGTGTCGTCAAAAAAGCGGCCGTCGATAAGTTGATGCGGCTTTTCAATCAATTCAATCGTGGACGCTGCTGCGCCAGCAGTGTGCGGGAAAGAAAGTCCAGTAAAGGTAAACATGAGAAGCATCAAGAGAACTCTTCTCATTGACTCACCTCTGCCGCTTTGGTGCGAGCTATTAACTTCTTCTCATCTGGGTATGCCAAAAGTCCGACAATTTCATTCAAGGGAAACCAGCCCACTTCGTCGACTTCGGATTCTTGAGGCGCTAAAAGCCCACCGGTTTCTCTGAACTGGAAGTGATGAACTGTTTTGTGAATGCGCTTACCACCAGCCATAAACCAGAAATCAATAACACCAAGCGATCTTTCAATTTCAGAATGAATTCCAGTCTCTTCTGCAACCTCACGAATTGCAGCCTGTTCTGGTGTTTCGCCTTCTTCAATATGTCCTTTAGGTAGCGACCAGAGAATGCGGGTACCGGTTACATCTTTATGATCACGTCGACCAATCAGTAAGCCTTTTGTCTTGCTCTCATCGATTACAAGTCCACCAGCGCTCACTTCATCCACACGTTTTGCATAAGGGGGACGAGGTGTTGAGGATTTACCTTTCTTTACTGGCGCAGCCGTACCAACCTCGCCAGAGGGTTGATTCTGTGGGGCGCGATGTGCAGGACGCTTACGCCTGCGCTTCTTCTTTATGCCTTCGCTGCCCGCACTAGGTGCCGGGTTCATGACATAAGGGTAGTGCTCAGGACTAGCCTTAGCCATTATGCCTTCACCTCAAAACCCCACACCCTCTCAGGCCGGGTTAAGCGCAGCGAGCGAGATGGCTCTGGCCTCTCTGATTGAGCGCGCACCACTTGCCAGCTCACTGGCTGCGATCTTTAAAGAGAAGGGTTTCACCTTGGCGCTCGTGGGTGGGCCCGTTCGCGATGCACTTCTTGGACGACTTGGTAACGATCTAGATTTCACAACAAGTGCACCGGCAGATGCCACCAAAAAAATTCTGCAGAGTTGGGCAGATAATGTTTGGGATACCGGAATTGAATTTGGAACAGTAGCTGGAAAACGCGGAGAGACAACGGTAGAAATTACAACCTACCGCAGCGATCATTACTCAACTGACTCCAGGAAACCTGACGTTGTATTTGGAACATCTATCGAGGGCGATCTTTCGCGCAGAGATTTCACCGTGAACTCGATGGCACTTGAGCTAACAGGTGCTTCTCCTGTTTTCATCGATCCATTTGGTGGATTAATTGATTTAGCAAAGAAAATTTTGCGTACACCCGGTACGCCTGAAGATTCATTTAGTGACGATCCACTCAGAATGTTACGCGCAGCTCGATTTGCAAGCCAACTAAATTTTGAGATCTCGCCTGATGTTGTGCAAGCAATGAAAGAGATGACTGACCGCCTTGACATTGTCTCAGCTGAGCGAATCCGTGATGAAATTACAAAACTTTTAATGTCTAGTAACCCACGCATCGGAATTACACACCTTGTGGATACTGGACTTGCAGCAAAAGTTCTTCCAGAAATTCCCCAACTTCGCTTAGAAGTTGATGAACACCATCATCACAAGGATGTATACGAACACTCCATTACAGTTCTCGAGCAAGCAATTGCCTTAGAAGATCGATTGGGTGGGCCTAACCTCACTATTCGTTTAGCTGCACTTTTACATGACATAGGAAAACCAAAGACTCGAGCTCTCATTCCAGGCGGAGGGGTCTCTTTTCATCATCACGAAGTTGTTGGCGCACGACTAGCTAAATCACGTTTGAAAGCTCTGCGCTATAGCGGTGAAATTATTGATGAAGTTGAAACTCTTATTGCTCTACACCTACGTTTTCATGGATACGGTGATGGCGAATGGACTGATTCTGCAGTGCGCAGGTACGTCCGCGATGCCGGCCCATTGCTTGATCACCTTCATGTTCTGA
>JBILRA010000041.1:0-10365 GCA_044372915.1 Candidatus Planktophila sp. | reverse complement strand
CGCGGTGCTTGAAATTACTGCGCCGAAGACAATCACGAGTGTTGCTATTGGGGATTCAATTGCAGTTAACGGTGTCTGCCTCACAGCAACATCGGTATCAGATAAGGGCTTTACCGCAGATGTAATGGTGCAGACGTTAAAGATGACCTCACTTGGTTCTTATGGCGATGGCGATCACGTCAATCTCGAACTAGCGGCGACGTTAGAACATCGTATGGGTGGCCATATGGTTCAAGGGCATATTGATGGAGTTGCCACAGTAGTTTCAATTGTCGATGGCGAAAAGTGGCAAGAATTCAGTGTAGCTATCCCTGAAAATCTTTTGAAGTATGTGGTTGCACAAGGCTCAATATGTATGGAAGGAGTCTCACTTACAGTGGGTGCACTCAATGATGCGAAAAGTGAAATCACCGTCTGGCTTATTCCTGAGACTCTGGCAAAGACTAATTTGTCAGTAAAGAGAATAGGCGATCCACTCAATATTGAAGTTGATGTGCTCGCAAAATACGTTGAGAGATTGTTGGAGAAGCGATGAGTATGCCAATAATTTCGATCCCCGAAGCGATAGAACGCTATGCAAGGGGAGAGTTCCTCATAGTTGTAGATGATCTTGATCGCGAAAACGAGGGAGATCTCATGCTTCTGGCAGATAAAGCAACCCCAGAAAAAGTTGCCTTTATGGTCAGATACACAACTGGAATTCTCTGTGTTGCCCTCACGCAATCACGAGCACGTGAGTTAGCCCTTCCATTAATGGTTGAAAACAATGAAGATGAACGTAGAACTGCATTTACCGTTGCCGTTGATTACGCACCTGGAATTACAACGGGGGTAAGTGCAACAGAGCGCGCTCGAACAATTAAGGCATTGAGCGATTCGACCACAACACCTCGAGATCTGATTAGACCGGGCCACATATATCCACTCGTGGCACATCAGGAGGTTTTACGTGGTCGACAAGGTCACACTGAAGCAGGAATCGCACTGTCACACCTCAGCGGCAGTTCAGAGCACGCACTTCTTTCTGAAATTGTGAATTTAGATGGGTCAATGGCGCGGGGCGCGAGCCTGGAAGCATTTGCTACCGAGCATCAGATTCCAATAATTGCTATTGCAGATTTGGCTCGTTATTACAGTGAGAAATTCACAGCCGTTGAACCAGCACTTTTCGATTTAGAGTGGGCAGATCTTCCTATCGATGGCCAGATGTGGAAGATTGCAACACATTCGGCCCTGCGCCAACGCGAGCATGTAATTCTCGCACTCAATCCTGAAATCAAATCAGAGCCAACCTACATCCGTATTCACTCAGAGTGCTTTACCGGTGACGTGCTTGGTTCACAGCGATGTGATTGTGGAGATCAACTCGAACTCGCGAAGCAAGCAATCATCGAACAGGGCTCGGGTTATGTCATCTACTTACGCAATCATGAAGGTCGTGGGATTGGCTTATCAGAGAAGTTAAAGGCTTATCGCTTACAGGATGAAGGACTTGATACCGTTGATGCCAATATTGCGCTAGGTCACCAAGTGGATTCTCGCGAGTGGAGTGATGCAATTGAAATTATCAGAGGGCTCGGATTAAGCGATGTTACGGTCATGACAAATAATCCTGAGAAGATTGCTGCACTAGTCGATGCTGGAATTGCAACAACAGTGAAGAGCCTTGATATACAGGCGAATGAATTTAATCAAAAGTATCTTGATACGAAGGCGACCAAACTTGGTCACCAAAGGCTAGGGAGATAGAAATGTCAGGAAATGCCCCAAAGATTGTGCTGCCACAACTGCCACAGGCTCGCGTTGCGATTATCTCTTCAAGTTGGCACCTTGATATCTGTAACGATCTCGTTGCCGGCGCGAAGCGCGCAGTGCAGGGCGCTGGAATTACAGATGTGAGCACTACATACGTACCTGGCTCATTTGAAATTCCACTCGCCGCACAGTTTGCCTTTGAAGAAGGGTATGAGGCTGTCGTTGCTCTCGGACTAGTTCTTGAAGGTCAGACACCGCACTTTGATTATGTCTGCCAAGGTGTAACCCAGGGAGTTCTCGATGTGTCGTTGAAATTTAGCCGGCCAATTGGCTTCGGTGTCTTGATGTGTAACACTCTTGAGCAAGCAATCGCGCGATGCGGGCGACCTGAAAGCACTGAGGATAAGGGTTTTGATAGCGCCGTTGCTGCGATTCGATTGCTGGAAATAAAAGCAAAGTAACTTAACGAGTAAGGGTTACTTTATTTAACCCTTGAGGTGCATCAGGATTTAGCCCCTTAGCAACAGCGCAGTGATTTGCAACAAGTTGTAGAACTGCTGAATCTAACACGGCTGAATAACTCTCATGGTTGATCGATGACCCACCCAGAAAGATTTCTCCTGGCGCACAGTGTTTGGCTGAACCTATCCAGTAAATCTTTGAGGTGATCCCGCGCACTCTATCTACTGTTGGAGCAATCACTTCGTAATCTTGACCTGTAGGACTAAAGAAAATTACCGAAGATCCCTCTTTCAGCGCCGCAATCGGTCCATGTAGATACTCAGCAGTTGAATTCGCTGGAACGTTAAGTAGCGAGGTTTCTTTAATCTTTAGTGATAGTTCTAACGCATTAGCAAGTGAATACCCTCGGCCAAGAACAACGATATCTGTCGCTACATGAAGATCGGTTGCAGCGATGACGCGATGAACAGCACCATCGATCACTCGTGCAGATTCTTTTGCTAAATCATCGGGTGCGCTTTCACCCGACATGGCATCTACTAGCAGCTGAGCATGCAAGAGCTCAGATGAGTAACTCTTGGTTGCAGCAACTGCAAGTTCTGGCCCAACTCCAAGATCAATATGATGATCTGCTAACTGAGCAAGGGGGCTTTGCGCATCGTTAGTCATGGCAATGAAGAAAGCACCACTCTGAATAGCGGATCGGGCAAATTCAACAAGATCGGTGGACTTCCCGCTCTGGCTCATTCCAATCAGTAAATTATTGCGCATTGCAATCGGTGAGTTGTAAATTGAAGTAGTTGATGGTGAGGCGTCGGCAACCAACACCCCAAGTTTTACCTCAATCAAATACTTAAGAAAAAGTGAGGCATTTCCCGACGTGCCTCGCCCCAATACCTGAACCGTTGAAAAATCTTTCTGCTTGAGGATCTTGGCAATTTCCTCGATCTGAGAGAGGTGGGAAAGCGCAGATTCAATTATCAGAGGAAATTCATGGATTTCGCGATACATCGTTGTCTCTGACGCGCGATTAGCCAAGGTGCTCATGGTCTGTAAGTCTACATTCTTGGCTAGTATTAGCCGAAATTATTGGGGGTCGTACTGCGATGAGCTTGTCTAAAGATGCTAATTGGTGGCGTCAGGCCGCGGTGTACCAGATTTACCCACGTAGCTTTAAAGACTCCAATGGAGATGGAATTGGTGATCTCAAAGGTATTACCTCAGAAGTTAATTATTTAAAATCACTCTCACTTGATGCTGTGTGGTTAAGCCCTTTCTATCCGTCAGCTTTGGCAGATGGTGGATACGATGTTGATGATTATCGAAATGTAGATCCCAAGCTCGGAACGCTCGATGATTTCGATGAAATGCTCGCCGCACTTCACAACGTTGGAATTCGTGTCTTTGTAGATATTGTTCCAAATCACTCATCAAATCTTCATCAGTGGTTTATCGACGCCCTCAACTCTGATCCTGGATCGCCAGAGAGGGCACGATATATTTTTAGAGATGGAAAAGGTAAAAATGGAGAACTTCCTCCATCTGATTGGCCTTCACACTTTGCACCCTCTGCCTGGACTCGCATTACTGAAAAAGATGGAAAACTGGGACAGTGGTATTGCCACCTCTTTGCTCCAGAACAACCAGACCTTAACTGGGACAACCCCGAGGTAGAAGCAGATTTCATAAAGACTCTTCGCTTCTGGGCAGACCGAGGAGTTGATGGATTCCGCGTCGATGTTGCACACGCCATGAAGAAAGATCTCTCCGAGCCACTTCGCAGTCAACCAACGCTAGGTTATGAGAATCCTCAACTTGATGGCACTGGAGTTCTCTTCGATCGAACCGAGCTATTCGATGTTTATAAAGAATGGCGCAAGGTCTTTAATGAGTATGACCCACCTCGCGTGGCAGTTGCTGAAGCTAATGTTCCCATCGAAAGAATGCCGCTTTACGCAAGCGATAAGACTCTCGGTCAAGCTTTTAATTTTGCGTTTCTCGATGCGAAATTCGATCCAGTAGATTATAAAGAAACTGTGCAAAAATCACTTGAGATCGCAGATAAAAATCATTCATCATCAACGTGGGTGCTTTCTAATCACGACAAGATTCGCCACGCTACTCGCTATGGATTGCACCCAGTCGTCAATGAAAAGAAGTGGCTCTTAGCAGATGGGCTCACACATCCACTTGATCGTGAAGTTGGCACACGCGCAGCCCTTGCAGCAACAATGTTTATTCTTGCTCTGCCTGGATGCACATATATGTACCAGGGTGAAGAGCTAGGTCTTCACGAAGTAACTGATATTCCCCATGATCAGATTCAAGATCCGGCATATGCAGGAAACCTTTTTACTGAAAAAGGCAGAGACGGTTGTCGAGTTCCCCTACCTTGGAGCGCATCTGGAACCTCATATGGATTTGGTACTGGAGGATCACATCTTCCACAGCCATCGTGGTTTGCAACTGTCAACGTAGCCACACAGAATGGCGTAACAGGTACTCCGCTTGAGGTTTATCGTAAAGCGCTGGCCCTCCGCAAGGAATTGCAAAGTGAAGAACTGTTGATGTGGCATGAAACAAAAAACAAAGAAGTACTTCACTTTTCTCGACCTGGTGGTTGGAATTGCATGATCAACTTCCGTGCACACTCACATACTTTCGAAGCCAAAGAAGTTCTTCATTCATCTGCCCCTCTTGATGGTTTAGTTCTGCCCGCAGCAACAACCGTTTGGTTTCGAGTGAATTAATGGCTATGCGGAATAGCGCAATTGTCACTGGCGCAAGCAGTGGTATTGGGGCTGCAACCGTTAGAGCGTTAGCTGATTCTGGATTTGATGTGCTCGCATGTGCGCGAAGAGTTGATCGCCTTCAATCACTCGCAAAAGAAAATAGTGCGATCACAGCTCATTACCTAGATATTACTGATCAAAAAAGTGTGGACCAACTTGTTCTTGATTGCGCAGAACGCAATGTGAGCGTCCTAATTAACTGTGCAGGTGGAGCCTTTGATGCATCTTCGGTTTTAGATTCAGATCCGGAAATTTGGCGCAAGACTTACGAACTTAATGTAGTCGGCACGGTGAGAATGGTGAAGGCGTTTGTACCTCACATGCAAAAACAAGGTCATATTGTGATTATCTCTTCAACGGCGGGACATGTGGCCTATGAAAATGGCGGCAGTTACGTTGCTGCAAAACATGCTGAGACATC
Organism: Candidatus Planktophila sp.; assembly: GCA_044372915.1. GTDB lineage: Bacteria > Actinomycetota > Actinomycetes > Nanopelagicales > Nanopelagicaceae > Planktophila. The sequence continues at coordinate 4,935 of JBILRA010000041.1, read as the reverse complement.
GCTAGCTCGTACCTTGCGCCTAGAACTCAATGGATTACCGATTCGGGTCACTGAAATCGCGCCAGGCATGGTAAAGACTGAGGAATTCTCAACGGTGAGATTTAATGGCGACAGTGAGCGCGCGGCAAAGGTGTACGAAGGCGTCGAAGGGCCACTCACGGCGGAGGATGTTGCAGAGGCAATCAGATGGAGTGTGATGTTGCCCGATCACTTCAATGTGGATTCGATGGTGATAAGGCCAGTAGCTCAAGCAGCAAACCATAAAGTTCACCGCAGGTCATAATTGGCGATTACGAGATAACAACCCGATACTGACTCAATGTTGGATCTGTTGCATACGCTATTCGAACTCCGGCATCTTTAGAATGCCTTAACCCAGTCACAATCTGATCTGTAAGAATTTCTCCTGGCGCAACAACTGCAACACCTGGGGGATAGGGGGCAATGAGGTCAGCACTTATTCGACCGATTGCCTGGCGCTCAGAAACCATCTCGGTCGTGGCAAAGTAAGCCTGACGCATTGATATCTTCACTTGTGGAACCACCGACCAACTCAGTGCGGTTGCACTTGGGCGTGGGTCAGCTTGTAATTGCTTGGCAAGACCAATAACCGTTGATGCCAGCCGATCAAAATCTTCTGCAGAATCTGCCATCGTGGCAAGGAATACAACGGTATCGCTATCTGCCATTTCGACTCGGATTCCATGTTCACCAAGGGCATTCTCAAGATCAATCCCAGAGATCCCTAATTGATTGGCGCGAAGGATAACTTTTGTGGGATCAAATCTTCCTTGAGGAAAGTCAGATGTGTTGAGAAAGATAGGAAGTGAAAATTCTTTCTGAACTTTTTCTTTAAAGCGATCAATATTCTTCAATAACTCCCCTAAGAGCTCGGCGCCTCGAGTGTGCAAGAGTGCTCGAACAGCATCAATAGAGGCAAGTGGTGCACCTGCAGGAGATGTTGTGTGTGTGGTTTCAAAACTTTGCTCGAGCCTATCGGCGCTTAAGAATCTAGTGCGTGCAAGTAGAAGCGCTGATGCGCTATAACCGGGTAGCGCTTTGTGAACACTTGTCACCAGTGCATCGGCACCCATCTGCAGCGCATGTGCTGGCAAGTCTGGGTGAAAACCAAAGTGGGCACCCCATGCCGCATCGATAATTACGGGAATAGATTGTGAATGAGCTGTTGCAACCAGTGATCGAATATCAGAGAGCGTTCCGAGGTAACCGGGTTCGGTAAGTAAGAGGGCAATTGGTTTATCGGAGAGCACTCGTTCAAGCTCTGAAAGTGGAATGCCAATCGGAACACCTGTTGCAGAATCAATTTCAGGTGTGAGCCACAATGGTTCGAGCCCTGCAAGAACTAACGCACTCAATACTGATCGATGTGCGGTACGACTGAGTGCAACTTTGTCGCCAGGTTTTCCGAGCGCCAGAATTACTGCTTGATTAGCATGTGTGGAGCCCCCAGTTGAAAAGCGAGCAAACTCCGCGCCCCACAATTGTCCGGCTAACCCCTCGGCTCTCTCTAGAACTTTATTTGTTAGCTTGATTTCGTCTAAGCCACCATAAAGTGGAATATCTTGGTCGACCAGTGAACCAAGCCCTGCATCCAAACGTGCTGCTTTCTGCTTGTGACCCGGGATCGTAAATGGCAACTGATTGGTTTCAAAGTATGCGAGATAGGCATCCAGAAGAGGCGCGATGTTTCGAAGATCACCTGTACTCATATGGCAAAGCCTAACTTCTCGGCCTGTGTGATTTATCCAAGGCTCTATGATTAACCCATGACTTCAAGCCTTCAAGCACAGGATCCTCTCCCGCAATCGCGTCACATCGCTACTGCGATTCCCGGCCCTAAATCTGCCGAGGCCATTGCTCGTCGCAAGGAAGCTGTTTCAGCAGGCCTAGGCATGGCCTATCCGGCGATCATCGCTCGAGCAGATGGCGCCATCATGGAAGATATTGATGGCAACCGCATCATTGATCTTGGTTCAGGTATTGGCGTTGTCACTGTTGGAAATTCACACCCTCGCGTTGTTTCTCGCGTGCAAGAGGCCGTTCAAGCATTTACCCATACAAATTTTACGACAGCGCCGTACCTTGGATATATAGAAGTTTGCGAAGCGCTGAACGAGTTAACACCCGGAACGTTTAAGAAGAAGTCGATCCTACAAAATTCTGGCGCCGAAGCGGTTGAGAATGCAATCAAAATCGCACGTCACTATACAAAGCGCTCGGCGATCGTTGTTTTCGAGCATGCTTATCACGGACGAACAAATCTTACGATGGCGCTAACGGCAAAAAATATGCCGTATAAAGAGGGATTTGGTCCCTTTGCAAACGAGATTTATCGTATGCCAATGCCATATGCCTATCGGTGGAATGGAAATGCTGCGACTATGGCGGCAGATGCACTTGATGATGTTATGCATAAAATTGAGAAAGAGATTGGCGCAGATAATGTTGCTGCCATCATCATCGAACCTATTCAAGGTGAAGGTGGATTTATTGTTCCGCCCAAAGGATTTTTGCCTGGCCTAAGTAAGTATGCAACTCAACATGGAATTGTCTTTATCGCTGATGAAGTACAAACAGGTTTTGCTCGCACAGGAAATTACTTCGCTGTTGAAGATGAAGGCGTTGAGCCTGACATGATTGTGACTGCAAAAGGAATTGCCGGCGGTCTTCCATTGGCAGCAGTAACTTCACGTGCCGAGATAATGGATTCTTCTCATGTGGGTGGTCTAGGTGGAACTTATGGTGGAAATCCAATTGCATGCGCTGCCGCCCTTGGTGCGATGGAAGCAATTCGCGAAGAAAAGCTCGTAGAGCGTGCACGTGAAATTGGCGTTCTCCTTCATTCAGCACTGACTGCAATGGCGGCAAAGTATCCAGTCATTGGTGATGTCCGAGGGCGTGGCGCAATGCAGGCAATTGAAATTGTGATCGCTGGGAGCAAGGAGCCAAACCCAACCGCAATGGCAAGTGTGATCAAGTATTGCCAACAGCAGGGTGTATTGATTTTGACGGCAGGAACTTATGGCAACGTCATTCGCTTTTTGCCGCCGCTTGTGATCAGCGATGAGCTGCTCAAGGAAGCGCTCGCCATCCTTGATCAGGCCTTCGCCGCCCTTTAAATCACCCCTGTATCACCCTAAAAACACTCACCCTGATCTTTCCTCACCCCTGTTTTTACGTCACCCTTAGGGGTGGCTACAGCAAAGCGTAAGGGTGATGGCTCTGAACAGATGATCCTTGAAGGGGTGACCCTTTCCAGAACCTTGCCACCATTGCTGCCAGCCAATTTCTTGGCTCGCTCAGCCCTCGTCGAATCATTCACCTTTAAAGCCCCCGGAACCACCTTGATTGTGGGGCCAATTGGGTATGGAAAAACATCCCTGGCAACAGAGATAGCCCAACGAAATCCTGGGCGCACATTTTGGTACACGATGGTTGATGAAGATTCGCCGGCACGGTTTAACTCACACGTGATTCAGTCGGTGAGAAATGTAATTCCTGATTTTGCACCATGGTTTAACGACCAAACGCAGATTGAACCTATGGATTTGATTGTGAAATTCAGTAACGAACTGACAACTCACAAAGGTGACTACATCTTTATCGTAGATAACCGACGCACAAAGGCTGCCCAGGATTTTGCTGTAGCTGCACAGATGATCAGATCTTTGCCGCAGAACTTACATCTCATCCAAATCCGTCGAAATGCTCCTGATGCATCTGTCGGCGAGCTCGCACCAGCAGGTCAATTTCAAACAATTGGACCCGCAGAGCTTAATTTTAATTCCAACGAAGTTCAACAGATCCTGAGACTTTATGACTTATCAACTGATTCTGAAGAAATCGCCAAAGTTGTTGAAAGTGCTCATGGGTGGCCAGCTGCTGTACAACTCATTTCGAGAGGCCTATCTAAAGGAGTTCAATTCAAAGCTTCCGCCGAAGAAATCTCAGCATCTATTGAGCCGTTACGCCTCGTAGTGGAAGAAGTCGTACGTGGACTTTCAGCAGAAGAGAAGCTGCGGTTAATGCCGCTAGCTGCAGTATCTGAATTTACGAGCGAACTTGCGCAGAAAATTCTGGGAAAGCACTTCTCTCAACACCAGATCGACTCATGGGCTTTTGAGGGCTCACTACTCTCAAAGAGCAGATCCGATGAACCTCTATACAAGCTTCACAGCTTGATCAAAGAGGTGTTGTATGCAGAGCTCGCAAAAAATGAAGAGAAGTTACACGAAGTCCATCAGATTGCTTCCGAATACTTCGAAGTCAACTTGAATCCTACGCTTGCGATGGAGCACGCCTTTTTCTCGAAAGACTATCAACGCTTTGAAAAGTTATTCCGTGCCGGTGCTAGGACGTACGCCGTCACTGGCCAAGGAAAACAGCTTTTGCGCTGGGCTAGGTACGCTGGTGATGATTCAGTTGAAGGGCAGCTCAAGCGACAGACGGTTGAGATCGCAGGACATCTCAGTAATCTTGATTTCGGAAAAGTTGAAGCTCTCAATGAATCCATGCGTCTTCAATCTCGAGGAACAATCCTGGAAGCCTTTATCGATAGGTACACATCTCTGATCGAGGTCGCCATCGACTTCGCCTTTGCGCGTTTTGAAAACCTTGAAGAGAATGTGCGAAAGTCTATTCAGCCCGATGGTCTCGCCGAAGATTCAGATTTCACCGACGCGCTTTTCGCACTTCGCCGCCTGGCCGGTTATTACTTCCTCACTGATCAGTTAGAGAAATTAGAAGAACTTGATCTACAAGCTCAGAGGCTTCTTGATTCCTCATATACCCAAATTGGGCACACCCATCAATTAGCAATCAGAGCGCTCTGTACCTATCAACAGGGGTATTACCAGGACGCATTTGAATCATCACGTATGGCTCTTTCGCTGAGTGAAAAAAATAGCCTCAGCT
>JBILRA010000040.1:0-10416 GCA_044372915.1 Candidatus Planktophila sp. | reverse complement strand
TCGTAAAGATTCTCACATTCCCGCTCACCTTTCTTACGTTGGGCCTTTTCATCTTTGTTGTTAACGCAGCAATGTTCTCCCTCACAGCACGTTGGAGTGATGCACTCGAAGTTCGAGATTTCTGGAGTGCGCTGTTTGCTTGCATCATCATCAGCACAATTATGACAATTGTTAATTCTCTCGTAAAAAAGAGTAAATACTGAAAGCGGTTCTTCTCGTCGCCCTAGGTGGCGCACTCGGATCATTAGCTCGATATGGACTCACCTTTGTAACATCAGATTCGGCAGCAGCAACGTTAAACACCAACCTCATCGGCGTAGCACTTGCTGGATTCTTTTTAGTTTTGATGGAGCGACGTGGGAATCAAAACATGCGCTGGTTCCTACTCCCCGGATTTTGTGGAGGCATGACGACCTTCTCGGCGATCACAATCGAAGTAGTGGGTGAAAAAGCTCAGGGGTTCGGATATCTCGCCCTGACGCTAGCTGCATCGTTGATCACCATTGTTGTTGCAATCGCATATAGCCGCTCGATAATAAAGGTAAAGATATGACCGCGATATATGTCGTAATAGGTGCAAGCCTTGGCGCACCTGCACGCTTTTTGGTTGATCAATACATTCGAAAGTTCACCAGCAGACCATTCGGAATCTTTATCGTCAACATCATTGGTTCTTTTCTGGTCGGCCTTACCTTTACAAGTTCCACACGGTGGCAGAACCTTCTCGCCTTTGGTTTTGCAGGTGCATTTACAACCTGGTCCACCTTTATTCTCGACCTGTATTTGGGCTTTGAGTTGAAGAAATATAAAGAAGTCGCGATAAATCTCAGCGCATCATTAGTGTGTGGTTTGGCCGCAGCCTGGCTGGGGTTGAAACTAGCCTCTTAACGCATAAAGAGTGCGTTAAGTCGCCTTGTTGTAAAGAACAAGCCAATAACGATCATCACGACAAAGTACATCGCATGTCCAGCCAAAGCCCATGAAATATTTCCCAAGGTCAAACCACGGACAAGTTCGATTGCGTGCGCCAATGGAAAGATGCGAATGACTGTTTGAAGCCATTCCGGAAATACATCTAGCGGATAGAAAGAGCCCGAAAATAAGAACATGGGCAAGAGAACGACATTTATAACTTCCAGTTGCTGAAATGACTTCATATAAGAAGTAACAGCCATTCCAAACGAAGCAAAACCAAATGCGATCAGAACTGCTGCAGGAACTGCCAAGATTCCCCACATGCTTGGGATGAGTCCTAGCGGGGTAACAATGGCCATAAAACCAACAGCATAAGAGAACCCGCGAAGAAGTGCCCAACTAATTTCTCCGAGTGCGACATCCATTGGCCCTAGTGATGTTGCAAGCATGCCGTGATAGAGCCGATCATGTTTAAGTTTGAAATACACATTCATAGTTGAGTCGTAGATCGCACCATTCATCGCACTTGTCGCAAGAAGTGCGGGTGCGATAAAAGCGACATAGCCAACAGGTTGTCCAGCAACGGTGATATCTCCTACGAGATCTTTCAATCCATAACCAAATGAAAGCAAGAAGAGAACAGGCTCAACAAAGCCTGAAATTACAATCAGCCACGTGGATGATTTAAAGGCGATATATGCCCGCTCCATAATGGCTCGAGAGCGACCGGAGTAATACTTTTCACCAGGTTTACCCATACGAGCTTCAGCGATAGCAACAGCAGTTGAAAGAATCATTACTTACCCAACCTTCTCGTGAAGATTCGGCGTGAAGCGAATAAACCAATAGCAAGAATTGAATTTAAGAAAATAAAATGGAGAAAGAGCATTGGCGTAGAAATCTCGGATCCGTAGGTTAACCAGCGGCCCAATTCGGTTGCATGCCAGAGAGGTGATATCCATCCGATCCACTGCAAAAATATCGGCATATTTGAAAGTGGATAGAAAGTTCCAGAGAACAAGAAGAGCGGCATAATGATGAAACGCTCAACAATAGTAAAGAAGACATTCTCATTTTCGAGCAACCCTGCCAGCGCCTGCATTAATGCGCCAAAGGCGGCACCAGCCATTATGGCTGTAAAGATCGCAAGCCAGGCGCGAGGAGATTCAAGAACTCCAAAGGCAAGCATGACAAGCCAATACAAAACGGCGGTAAAGACCGTGCGAATCAAACTATTAAGGAAGACGCCCATCGCAATGTGATTACCACTCAAAGGTGTTGCATTCATTGAAAAGAATGTTTTATTCCATTTAAAACCCTCAAGAGTTGGATAGACGCTTTCATCCATAGCGCCTTGAATCGCCGCTGTTGCCAAAAGCGCTGGCGCTAAGAATGTTAAATATGAAACTCCATCTATTCCGGTACTTCCTGCATTCTGATCAATATATGTTCCAAGTCCTAATCCAATTGAAACGAGGTAAAGAACCGGGTTGGCGATTGCAATGGAGATAATCAACCAGACCCACTTGAGCATTGAACGCAGGCGGGCTTCGGTAACAAAGAGTGCGCCACGCGCTGCAATCTTGGTTGCGTCAACAATCTTCAGCGAACCTTGGCGCACTTGGAAGGAGCTCATTAATCGACCAACGTTCTTCCAGTTAAACGCAGGAAGACATCTTCAAGAGAGCTGCGACGGACAAGTGAGGTTTTTGGATGGAAACCTTTCTTGTACACCCTTTCCAAGAGCTCTTCACCATCTTCTGTGTACATCAAGATACGGTCTGGAAGCTCTTCAATTCGTTCGCACAATTGAGCCAAGTCATTAGCCATCTCTGAATTTCGCTCAGATCCAAAGCGAACTTCAAGAACTTCTTTCGTTGAGTAATCCTTAATAAGTTGTGCTGGGCTTCCTTCAGCCATAATCGAACCTTTATCCATGACAACTAGACGATCACAGAGTTGCTCAGCTTCATCCATAAAGTGGGTTGTAATCAACAGGGTCACACCATCTTCTTTAAGTCTGAATAAACGATCCCACAAGATGTGACGGGCCTGTGGATCAAGACCGGTTGTGGGTTCATCAAGCATAAGAATTTCTGGTTCACTCACCAAAGCTCGAGCAATTGTGAGGCGGCGCTTCATTCCACCACTTAAGGATTCAACCTTTGCGTTGCGTTTCTCTTCAAGTTGAGCAAAAGCCAGAAGCTCTTCGATCTTACCCTTAAGGAATTTTCGGCTAAGGCCAAAGTATCGACCATAAATGTAGAGATTTTCAGTGACACTTAAATGAGTATCCAAATTATCTTGTTGAGGAACAACACCTAAGTGCGCACGAATTTGAGGGCCGAATTTTTCAGGATCCTTACCTAAAATCGTTAACTCACCTGATGTGCGTTGTGAGGTCGCACCAATCATCCGCATAGCCGTTGATTTTCCAGCACCATTTGGACCCAAGAGACCAAACGATTCACCCTTAACAACATCAAAATCGATTCCATTAACGGCGGTAAAATCCCCGAATATTTTCGTTAAAGCGCGCGCCCGAATTAATGGTTGAGTCATTATCCAATCTTATCGCGACTGTTGAAGTGTTTTCATCCAGTCTTCGATTGCATCAGGATGGCGCGGAATACGTTCTGAAAGATTAAGACAACCATTTGCGGTCACGACCACATCGTCTTCGATGCGGATTCCTATGCCGCGATATTCAGGGGTGAAGAGTTCATCATCTGGCTGAATATAAAGACCTGGCTCCACCGTAATAATCATGCCTTCGCGCAGCGGGGCATCTGTGTAATTCTCTTTACGGGCCTTGGCGCAGTCATGAACATCAAGTCCTAAGTGATGGCTCACGCCGTGCAAGGTCCATCGACGATGTAACCCAATTTCTGGCTTCATCGATTCTTCTGCGCTGACCGTTAAAACACCCATATCTGCCAAACCTCTTGCAAGCACTTCTTGGCAAGCCTTATTCACATCAGAGAAGATCGCACCTGGCTTTACGGCTGCAAATCCTGCGAGCTGTGCTTCATAGACCAACATATAGAGCGCACGCTGTGCCGGTGAGAATTTTCCAGAGATAGGAAGTGTTCGAGTGATATCTGCGGTGTAGAAAGAATCAACTTCGATCCCGGCGTCAAGCAAAATCAAATCACCATGTCGTACAGGGCCATCATTACGGTTCCAGTGCAAGACGCATGCATGAGAGCCGGAGGCTGCGATTGTGTTGTATCCAACCCCATGACCTTCAAGGCGAGCTCGCCCGTAAAAAGCGCCTTCCACAATTCGTTCACCTCGTGGATGTTCTGCGGCAGCTGGAAGTGTCAAAATCACATCGTTGAAACCAAATCCTGTTGCATCTACAGCGCGCTGCATTTCACGAACTTCATACTCATCTTTAATGAGCCGTTGTTCTGAAATGAAAATAGCAAATTCTTCTTCCCGAGGATGAATAGCAATTTCTGCATCAACCATGCGATCACTGCCGCGTAAGACCAATGCAGGAATACCGGTCAGAAATTCTTTGAGTTCAGAAACCCTGCGGGTAGCAATCTGATAACGCGCTTGCGCTTCTTCAAGCGTGTAGCGACGCCCCACCCAAAGTTCGCCATAGTGAGTATCTCTATAAAAGGCATCGGTATCGCGAGTGGAGCGTGGATGAATGTAGAGAATCGTTTCGTGTCCGCCCTCAACACGTGGTTCCATAACTAACACTGCATCTTCATTTGCATCGCTGCCTTGAACACCGCTGTAGTAAGCGAAAGCGGTATCAGGGCGGTAGATGTAATCAGTGTCGTTGGCACGGACTTTGGCATTGCCTGAAGGAAGAACAAGTCGGATGCCGGCGAATGCAGCCGAGAGTGCCTGCCTGCGCGCATATGCATAGGTGACAACTTCGAGTGGCTCGAGTGCAGGAAGATCAGATGCAATCCATCCGCTTCGCATGAAATCGCCAAACATTTCTGAAGGGGCTTGGTCATGCACTCTCTTGGTCGTGGTGCTCTCGACCTCTGCACTCTCGTTATTCATATTCTTAGTCTACCGATGCCTAAAATAAACAGAAGGTCCATCAGTAGGCGGGATTTCTACATCTGGTCAGAGGCGGTAGACTTGCCCCACACTTGGAGACGTCGCATAGCCCGGTCGAGTGCGCCTCACTGCTAACGAGGTAAGGGGTTAAACCCTTCAGGAGTTCAAATCTCCTCGTCTCCGCTCTCTTGCATCACACCCGTGGTCGTAGTTTCAGCCAACTTTCTCTACATTGATTAACATGCCTTCAGTGCCTTCTTCCAAGGCGGAAATTTTCCACCCATCGATTACGAAGAATTTTCCTTTGTACAACAATTCAACTTGTGCGGCGATCGGTCCAGCACCATGATTCACTCTCGAGTCAACTTTGTAAACCAGTGCACCGCGAGGGTTGTCTTTGTTTAGCTGTCGAACTTCAACACCAATAGTTACTCCTTCTTGAAGGTTTATAAGAATTAGTTTGGGCTTCTCGCTGGAGAGTTCAACACTCTCTAGATAGTGAACTGAACTTGTTTGATTGTTCAAGCACCTAACTTGCTTATCAGCCAACCAACCATTTAAAAACTTGCTCCAGCCCAAAAATTCTCGAGAGGAGTAGCTCATCATGTCCCACTCACCTGCTGGGCTTACTGCGGAACCTTTAAAGAGGTATAGATCTTCAAGCCAAAACAATGAGTGACCTAACTCGTGAGCAAGTGTTGAAAAACGACCAGCAGCCATGGAAGTCTGTAGCGAGACGCCCTTAGCGCTTCCATTTTGTGTTGGGAATATCTGGCCTGGGAAAGCTTGGGCAACACCAGATCCAGGGAAACGAGTGGTTTCGATAGTAACTCCGTCATATAAATCGAAGTTTACCGAAGGATCAACTTTACTGAGAATCTCTTTGAGAGCCTCAGTATTATCCTGCTGGGGTCGTGGGGTTGCTAAACCATATGACTCAGCAGTTCGATTAATGGTAAGCCACTTAGATTTGTCTAAGATTTCATACTGAATATTTACTAAACCATACGAAGTTCTCTTATAGAAATCCTGCACTTCTTTTAGCGTAATTTGAGCCCGCAAAATATCAACTTCAGAGAAGGGGGGCGTATCTGAAAAATTCAGCGGAATGAATAGAATTTTCGGAGAAATAGCACCGATGAATGCACCCTTAGGGCGTGGAAAACCATTGCTAACGCCGCTGGGTGCTGTGAGATCGGTGGTCTTACAAATATTCAAATTTGTTAATTCATTCATCGACGTAATAGTGCTATTAGTATTTAAGTTACTGGGTTTAGTCGGTGTTGTTTTGGTAGGCGCAGGGCTTTTTTTCCAGACGAGTTTTGCACCACTCTTACTACAGGTAAATTTCTGCCCTGCGACGGTAGTAGTCTGCCCAGCTTTTTTACAGACTCCTCCAGCTTTAATGGCAGCCGACGCGTTTAATGGGGCAACCAGTACTACAACCATAGTAAGTGAAAACAGGATTCTTTTCATAGGTGAAGTTTCGGGCTTTTTTTAGAGGATAGCAACCATCAAGATCGAGGACTCCTAGCCGCTGTGAGTGGTATCAAAACTGCTAAAGTCGGCGACTGTTCTAGAGGTAACTACAAACCTATTTCTGCAAAAGAGTTTGATTAAAGGTTACTTTCAAGTTTCCCCACAGCTTCATTTCTTCTTACAAGTAAAGGTCGAACCGTTTAGATCTAGCTGCAGTCCGGCATGCTTGATTCCAGGATCAAAGAAATATGGTTCGAAGCCAGCTATTGGGCCAAGTGTCTTTCCATATGAACCTTGGAGATTATCGGGGAATCCCCACCTCTTCCCCTTAGTGAATGCCAAGAGATCGAAGTGATCATAGGAAGATGCGTTCAAGAACCAAATAGATTTTTCTTTCGGCTGTACGGCTAGAACTGGCAAGAATCCGTTCTTCAAATACTTTCGAGCCTCTGGCAGACTTGATCCCTTCATGATATCGAGAACGGTCTCACAAGTAGCGCCCCGTCCGATCCATCCCTCGCCAAGCCATTTTGATGGAATCTCATAAGTTTTGACATTTTTGACGACAAAGTCAACCGAAGCTTTTAAAAATTTCTGATTTACCGATTCAACGCATGCACTGGAAACAGTAGAAAGCTTTGGTTTTGGACAGTAAGAAGAATGTTTCGCTCCTGCATCGGTCATCACTGTATAGAGCACGTAAGGAAATGTCATTTGTTTTGCAAACTGCCTTCTCGGATCAAAAACTTTATATTGATTTTCGATAGACTTTTCAACATCGGCGGTAATTTCTAAGCTAGTCGAGAGTGCAGTGTAGAAATCTGCAATCACATCGCCTTCGCGCTGATAAAACAGGGTTGGGACAGATGGCTCCTCCAGGTCGGTGGATAGATTTTTTAAATACTCAATAAGCGTGTAGGTGTCCTGGGAAAACCCTGGAGGGATTTTCTTCAGATTGCTTAGATAGTTACTTTTGAAAAGTAGAGATTCGAGCTCAACATACCCTTCGAAACTTTTCTTGAGAACTTTATCCAAAAACTGAGCGACAGCGCTAGCGTTCTGAACTCGGCTGATCATTTCAGCAACAGTTGCACTCACCAGCAGTTGACTCTGAATTGGTTCCACAATCTTCACCACCGAAGGCGTGGCATTCTGTCCGGCGGCCAAAGCACCGAGATTAGGACGAGATGGTGAAGCAAGAAGAACTGTGGCGACAATCCTCTCTAAATACTGAGGGAACCCTTCTTGGTAGTAATCCAATAAAAAGTGCACTGCGTAAGCACCTTGTGAGTAACCAGCAAGAATGAACTGAGCATCAGGACATTTTTCGGCGTACATTCTGAATCTATCAATTAATGCAAAACCAGATTCGTTAGTTACAGCCGATAGGTATGAAGCATTTAGGCCGAAATCAGCGGCTACATAACCCTTGACGCCTTCGGGTGTCATCTTGTTCTTGAGAAGAGGATTCTTGTTCAGCTCGTCATATAGCGAAGCAATGGGCGCACCCATCATGCTCGAAAATTGGTTCGCCCCACCATTGCTACTTCCAAATTTCTCTCCTGAACCGCGCATGCCAATAAAAATGTATTCATTGCAAATAATCTGCTCACCAGTTTTATCGTATTTCAGAGTCGCAGCCTGAGATTGGGGGATGGACGAAAGCACGAATGCGCACAGCAAAAGTGTTGAGATGAACGATCTATTTGTGCGCATAAAAAAAGTCTAGCAACCACTAGCCAAATCGGATAGAGGTAAATCTCAGCCAAATTTCGCAGCCCCCGTTGAAACACCTCACTCAGACCTTCCGCAGGACCCTCTTCAAGGCCCGGGTAATCGACCTCAATTCGCTGAGCTATAGGATCATTAAAAACATCAGAAAAATTTGATACAACTGCAAAGGCATTGCAACTGCACTCTATTCTTTTGTTGCAGCAGCAATAACGTCACTGTATCTTTTCGCACATGTCAGGATCGCGAGTAATTCTTATTAAGCGCCGCACGATTGATTATTGCCGCGCCAGCGATACCTCATATCTCTGTTGATTTATCTTCACTAAAAATTTTAGAAGTTAATCAACCAACCTATTTATTCAAGGAGTTCCAATGTTTAAGAAACTATTTGCTATCACCATTATTTCTACCTTAGCTTCAACAATCCTGATTTCTCCATCACAGGCCGTGACCCCTTCAACGCCAACAAAAGCTCTAGTAACGCCAGCATGGCTTGCTAGTAATCTGAAGGATCCAAATCTTGTCTTAATTCATGTGGGAGATAACGATCGTTCAGTTTATGCCCGTGGCCACATCGAAGGAGCTCAGTTCATTGATTGGAAAACAGAGCTAGCCAACTCAAGTGAGTCACAGTTGAGAAATGGTGTTGTCACCCGCACTAATTTCTTTGCTGCAGCACGTAACTTTGGGATAAATAAAAATTCAACAGTTGTTCTTTATGCAGAGGGTCGATCAAACCTCAAGGCAACCTGGGGAAGCTGGGTATTTAACCTTTACGGTGTTCCCGATGTTCGCATCCTCGATGGCGGCCTGCTTGCGTGGACGGCATCCGGAGGAAGTACAACACTCGCAATCCCTGCAAAAAAGAGTAAGGGCAGATATGTCGCAACTGCACCCTCAAAGAAGTTGAGAGCAACCATTAATGATGTGATCACTAATGCAACAAGTAAGTCAAAGGATCGTGCAGTAATTGTTGATACTCGTGATGATGCAAGCTTTGCCGGAAAAAGTGTCAGTACCGGTTTAGGAAACTCAGCAGCTGCGGGGCATATTGCATCAGCTAAGAGCATCCCAACAGCGAGTATTCTGAATTCAAACGGAACCTTTAAGTCAGCAGCTGAAATCCGTGCTGCCTACGCCGCTGTCGGAGTCACAAAAGACACACCAGTAATTCTCTATTGCGGCACCGGGCTTTTGGCATCTGCCTCGTGGTTTGCGCTGACACAAATTCTGGGCAATACAAATGTAAAGAACTACGACGGCTCATGGTATGAATTTTCAGCAACAGCGCCAGCTGACCTGATCGTTAATCCAGCAGCCAAGGGTTGATTGTGACTTCAACACAACTGAAAGAAAAGAGTGGGAAGTACGAATGGAGCCGAGCAGACTCCATTCGTACTTCGATCGCTGCAGTAATTATCGTTTTGCTAATTCTTCTATCCCAAATTTTGGAAAGAAGTGAAACCTACGGTTCACCTGCTGCGACATCATTACTGATTGGAACCGCGCTCGGCATAGCTTTTGAACGAGGCCGATTCTGTATCTTCTGCATCTTTCGGGATTCCATTAATCAGAGTCGTAACTACGGATTGATATCGATTTTCACAGCTCTTGCAGTGGGAAGTATCGGTTACACCATTATCTTCGGACTCTTCTTGCCAACACCAGATGGTGAGCAACTGCCAGCTTCTGCACATATTGGCCCGGTTAGTGTGGCGCTAGTTCTCGGTGCATTCGCCTTCGGAATAGGAATGGCGCTGGCTGGTGCATGTATTTCCGGACAGTTCTTCAGACTTACCCAAGGTTATATTCGCGCAATTCCAGGGTTGATCGGTGTGGTTATCGGTTTCATACTCTCCTTCAATACCTGGAATTTTCTCTATAGAAATTCCATTGAGAACGCTCCTCGAATCTGGTTGCCCAACTACCTTGGATATGCCGGCTCGTTAGCGATTTCTCTGACGGTTATTGGCGCTCTTATCTTCTGGTTACTAAAAAAGAGTGACCCACAAGAAAGTGAACACCATGGCGGAAGCTCGATGGATTGGCGCCAGATGCGCGATAACCTCATTAAAAAGCGCTGGAGCCCGTGGGTTACCGGAACTATCGTTGGGCTAGTTGGAATCGCTGCCTATCTTCGCATTGAACCGCTGGGCACTACCCGCCAACTTAATTCGATCGCACAAAGTATCGGCACAAAATATGACCTGTATCCAGAACTTGTTGGGCTTGAAGGGCTCTCTGGATGTATCGGTGCAG
>JBILRA010000039.1:0-10648 GCA_044372915.1 Candidatus Planktophila sp. | reverse complement strand
AGATTAAGTATTGGACCAAAAGGTTTGGCAGATTTATCCACTATGTAAGGATTTGAACCACACTCTGGGTTTGGAGATATAACTCGGATCTACCTACATGAGTGGGTTGTGAGGGACTCGAACCCCCGACCCGGTGATTAAGAGTCACCTGCTCTACCAACTGAGCTAACAACCCGGGGCATAAAGTGGCTTTCACCGCTGAATGCAGATCAGACCCTATCAGTGTGTTTGACCTTGTTTTGCCACCTGCCACGCGTAATGATTGAGATATGAGTCGCTGGGAGATCAGGCTAGCCATAGCCCTAATCGGTGCAGTTTTTGCTGGCGGAATCATTGCACCCGGTCATGCGGTGCCCGTGAAAGCAACGGCTGAGGTGAGCGCTGCTGAGGCGTTGGCTTCATTGGCAGTGAAAGGTCGTGCACCAAAGACGGGTTATGCGCGCTCAGAGTTTGGCCAAACGTGGGCCGATGTTGATCGTAATGGTTGTGATACGAGAAATGACATATTGAAGCGTGATCTCACAGAGATTGTATTTAAGGAGAAGACTCGCAATTGCGTTGTTTTAAGTGGCACCTTAGTCGATCGATATTCGGGGGAGACGATTAATTTCGTCCGTGGAAATATCACGAGTATGGAAGTTCAGATCGATCACGTTGTGGCAATGTCTAACTCGTGGCAGACGGGGGCGTTCAAGTTAACGCTTGCCCAGCGCACAGCCCTTGCCAATGATCCGATGAATCTCTTTGCCGTAAAGGGAAGACTCAATTCACAGAAGGGCGATGGAGATGCAGCAACGTGGCTTCCTCCGTTGAAGAAGTTTAGATGTGCCTATGTTGCTCAGCAGATTGCAGTGAAGACTAAGTATTCGCTATGGGTTACACCACCAGAAAAAGATGCGATGACGCGGATACTCAGTGCCTGTCCGAAGCAGGTATTACCACAAGGATAATTGCCAGAAAAGTAGTTGTCAGTGGCTATCTTTGTATCGCTTGTATGAGGCGTGAATTTCTAATTCGGCCTCGTCGTGTCCTACCCATTCGCCGCCTTGCACAGATTTTCCAGGTTCTAAAGATTTATAGACTTCAAAGAAGTGCTTAATTTCAGAGAGTTCAAAAGCAGGAACATCACTGAGATCTTGTAGATAAGTCTTTCGAACATCGCCGGCTGCAACACAGAGCAATTTGTCATCTCCGCCAGCTTCATCTGTCATGTTAAGCATTCCGATGACGCGACATGAAACAACGCAGCCAGGAAATGTTGGCTCATCAAGCAAGATAAGTGCATCTAGTGGATCGCCATCGAATGAGAGAGTGTTTTTAACAAAGCCATAGTCATAGGGATAGCGAGTGGATGTGAAGAGCATGCGATCGAGGCGAACTTCACCGGTGTTGTGATCGATTTCGTATTTGTTTCGTGAACCTGCTGGAATTTCAACGACAACATCGAAGATCATTGTGATGCCACTTTCTTTAGTTTTTCTTTAGATGGTCATGGCTGAATGTCCTGCTAAAACTTGGGGTGAACGACGGGGCTCGAACCCGCGACATCTCGGACCACAACCGAGTGCTCTACCAGCTGAGCTACGCCCACCATGTGCTGTGCTGGGCTAGTCTACCTTTTCCGCAGGGGGATTTTGCCCCGGATTAAGTGGGTCGATAAAGACGGTGGTGCGGTAATACTTGAGTTCTTCGATCGAATCTTGGATGTCACCGAGTGCGCGATGGTTGCCAGTTTTTGCGGGGGCGGCGAAATAGATCTTGGGATACCAGCGGCGAGCGAGTTCTTTAATGCTTGAAACATCGACAGTGCGGTAGTGCAGGTACTCGGTTAAGCGCGGCATATCGCGAGCGATGAAATTGCGATCGACGCTGACGGAATTTCCAGCCAGAGGCGATTTTCCTGGTGTTGTCCCCGTGGATTCGAGGTAGGCCAAGATCGCATCTTCAGCAGCATCAACGGTGATGCCATTGGGGATCTCGGTGATCAATCCCGAATCGGTATGCATCTGGGTGACGAACTCGTTCATGCCTGCAAGTTGCTCAGGGGTGGCTTTGATGACGACATCAATCCCCTCACCGATCACGTTGAGCTGGGAATCGGTGGCTAGGACGGCGATCTCGACCAGAACATCTTTTTCCAAAGATAGCCCCGTCATTTCGCAATCAATCCAGATGAGATGGGGGAGTTCGGTGGCCATGATGGGAAGTTTAGGGGGTGAAACCCTTGCTAGGTGAATTCAGCATGAGTTCACCTTCTGTTCACCTTCTATCCCTGCAGGCTCTTCCGTCATTGGACAGACTCGCCCCGTGACCCAGACTGTAGGCGCTCAAAGTTCTGCGCCAGTTCCACGCGAACTCGTAACCAAACCTCGTCGCTCGGATCAACTCTTCCGCGTGATTGTGACCGCCGGTGGAATGTCATCACTCATTATTTTAGGTTTGATTTTTGCATTTCTTGCCTATCGGGGCTTCGGAGTCATCCGTACAGAAGGATTTGGTTTCATTACAAACTCCAATTGGGATGTGATCGAAGATGAGAATTCAAATATCGTCTCGCAAGATTACGGACTTGCAGCGATGTTGGTTGGAACTATTCTCTCTGCAACAATTGCAATTATCATCGGTGTTCCCATCGCCGTCTTTAGCGCACTTTTCCTTGAGTTCTATTCAGGGCGAAAGATTCGCAGCTTCCTTATCGCACTCATAGATTTGATGGCTGCATTCCCTTCAATCCTCTTCGGCTTGTGGGGCTTTATGGTGTTGATGCCGAGCGCTGAATACTGGGCCAAGCTGCTCAATAAATACTTGGGGTGGATTCCAATCTTTGATGTCCCCTTCCCATTCTTTACGCGCTCGCCATTTATCGCCGGTGTTGTCCTTGCGATCATGATTATTCCTATCTGCACATCGATTTCGCGTGAAGTTTTCTCACAGACCCCGCTTGATCGCATTCAGGCCGCATACGCACTCGGAGCAACACGGCTTTCAATGATTCGCGCCGTTGTTATTCCATTCGGCCGTGGTGGAATCGTTGGCGGTGCGATGCTTGGTCTTGGTCGCGCGATGGGCGAGACGGTTGCAGTATTTACAGTGCTCAACATTGTTTATCAGGTTAACTGGCAGACCCTCTTTGGCGCAGGCGGCAATATCGCCTCGCTCATTCTCCTTAAGTTTGGTGAAGCAGATCGAGAAGAAATCAATGCATTGATGGCCGCGGGCTTGGTTTTATTCCTACTCACTCTGTTGGTTAATGGTGTTGCAAACATTCTCGTAAGTCGACTCGGAAAGACGGGCCGCTAAATGGCAACGACTAATCCACCAGTGATTAAGCCAGGGCGCCCATGGGAGCCATCCGCGAAAGAGCGTGGCTTAAAGTTTCTTAACTTTCTTATCGCCCTAGCGCTTTCAGTCTTACTGCTATTTGTTACAGGTCTCAATGGAAAACTTGGCTGGGTTATCGCCTTTTTCTTCTCTTTCCTTACGGTCTCATTTATCGCTGAGTATCGTCGCGCTGGACGTCCGGCGGCGCAAGATAGCATTTTGACGAGTATTTCTCGTTTTGCAATCTTTCTAGCAATTATTCCAATTGTCAGTATTCTGGCGACAGTAATTTCAAAGGGATGGCGTGGCCTGCACTTTGGGCTCTTCACTCAAGATATGTCTGAGGCGACCGTTAATGATCCGATACAAAATGGTGGAATGCTTGCTGCAATCACAGGCACAACAATCATGGTGGGAATCGCACTTATCATCTCTCTTCCCATCTCAATTTTGACCGCCCTTTATCTCACTGAGATTAAGGGAAAGTTTGCGCGCCCAATTCGCTTCTTAGTACAAGCCATGTCAGGTGTGCCATCAATTGTCGCGGGCCTATTTATTCTTTCAAGTATTGTCTATCCGCTCACCGGTGAACGAAATGGTCTAATGGGTGCGATGGCACTTGCGATCTTAATGATTCCGACAGTTGCGCGAACAGCCGAAGAGGTTCTACTTCTTATTCCTAATGATCTTCGGGAAGCAGGGCTTGCACTTGGTGCAACTCAGTGGCGCACGGTTGCAATGGTTGTTGTTCCAGCAGTAAAGAGTGGGTTGATTACAGCTGTTATTTTGGGCATCGCGCGCGTAATTGGCGAGACTGCCCCAATTATTCTTGTAAGTGGCGGTGGTGAGGCAACTAACCTCAACCCATTTTCTGGTCCGATGGGTTCGATTCCATATTATGTATGGAAGGCATTTCTTCTTGGCGGTACACCAGAATCTACACAACGAACCTGGGCGGGCTTACTTGTCCTTCTCATCTGGGTGTTGCTCCTCTTTACAATGGCCCGCTACATCTCTTCTCGAGCACAGAAAAGGTAGATCAGAACTATGTCAGAAAATAATCCAGGGGAGAAGTCAGAGATGAAGACAGCTACAACACCTCACTCACTTGCAGATGTTGCATCAGCACGCGCCGTGAAGACTCCCGGCACCGCGCCAATGGGTTCTGGTCTAGAAGCACGCGCAGTTAATGCATGGTTTGGAACCAAACATGTTCTCAAAGATGTCTCCCTGGATTTTGCTGCAGGTACAGTCACCGCCCTTATTGGACCTTCTGGTTGTGGTAAATCAACGTTTATTCGCACCCTCAACCGTATGCATGAATTCATTCCAGGCGCTGGCCTTGCCGGTGAAGTTCTTCTTGGCGGTAAAGATATTTATGCATCTGGCACCGATGTAACAAAGATTCGTCTTCGCGTCGGAATGGTCTTCCAGAAGCCAAACCCTTTCCCATCAATGACTATCGGACAAAATGTTCTCTCTGGTTTGAAGTTGGCGCAATTAAAGGTGAGCAATACAGATGATCTGCTTGAAGAGTGTCTTACACGCGCCGGTCTCTGGGAAGAGTCAAAGGATCGCCTGAACGAACATGCCAGCTCACTTTCTGGAGGACAGCAGCAGCGTCTTTGTATTGCTCGGTCGTTGGCCGTTCGACCGGAAGTTCTTTTGATGGATGAGCCATGTTCTGCCCTAGATCCAGGTTCAACCTTTCGCATCGAGCAGACGATTTCTGAGCTCTCTCAAACCATGACGATTGTTATCGTGACACACAATATGCAGCAGGCGGCTCGTGTATCTGATTACTCAGCCTTTATGCTCTCAGATGGTGGTCCTGGTGAATTAGTTGAAGTTGCACCGACAAATGAGCTCTTTTCCCGTCCTCGCGACAAGCGCACAGAAGATTACGTCACTGGTCGATTCGGCTAAATTACGCTTCATTAATTCGGCAGAGGTTCAACTGTTGTTCACCAACACGTAGGCAGTTGGCCTCTCTTCTTCAGTACTTTACAGACCTCACGCACGGTGAGTCCCAGGATGTGAAACTCATTTGGGAAGTATCTGAAAGGTAGAGAATGAAACTCTCGAAAAAAATAGGAGTCGTTGCACTGGTCTCAGGACTTTTGATCACCGTTGCTCCATCGGCATTTGCTTACAACTTAACAGGAACAGGCGCATCATTTCCTGCGCAGATGATTGAAGAGTGCAAAGTTCTCCTAGCACAAAAGACAGATCACTCACTTACCTATGCCGCTCTTGGCTCAGGTGCTGGCCGTGATGGTTCGGATAAGCAAGTTGGACACATTTGGTTCTCGGATACTCCACACACAGGTTCAACTGCCCGACCAACATTGGTACACATTCCTGCAGCGGCCGCTCCAATTGCTGTACTCCACAACTTGCCAGCAAAGACACAGCTCTATTTATCTCCAGAGACAGCTGCAAAGATATTTGCCGGTCAGATCACACGTTGGAATGACCCAGCAATCGTGAAAGATAACAACCGCTCAGTAACTGAGATTATCTACAAGAAAGATCGCAACGGCGATGTTGTCAAAGATAAGGCCGGAAAGGCCGTAGTTCTTCGCACAACTAAGAAGAATGTGCGTTACACACTTCCTAATCAGCCAATCAAGGTGATCTATCGCTCTGATAAGTCAGGTACGTCAGGAAACTTCACTGCGTGGCTACGTGGCGTTGCACCGACTGTATGGACAAAGCCACAGAACGATACATTCGTAACCGCTTTCCCAGGCAACATTAATGCTGGAGGCAACATTGGCCGTGTAGTAGGCGCATCATCATCAACTGGTGTATCCCAGCTTGCTGGTGCATCAAAGTACTCAATCACTTATGCAGAAGTTTCCTACGGCGAAAAGTACAACTTGAAAGCAGCCGCTATTGGTAACGCTTCAGGAAACTTTGCGCTACCAAACGGTGCAAACACAGCCGCATTCCTAGCATCATCAAAGGTTGATGCAAAGGGAATCTTCACCTTTAACTATGCAACTCCTGAACCTGGTGCATACACACTTGGAATCATCACCTATATGTTGGGTGATTCTAATTACAAGGATAAGGCTGCGGTTCCAGCGATTAAAGCATGGGCAAACTTGGTAATCTCCAAGGATTGCACCGATCGTGCACCGGACTTCATTCCAATCGAAGGTGATTTGAAGAAGCTTGCCGAAGCTGCAATCGCCAAGTTGGGATAAGACTTCCTAATCTCGAGGGTAAAAGAAGAACGGCCAGGCTCACCAGCCTGGCCGTTCTTCTTTCTATATAGTGATTTTCTGTGCGCCTGGCAGGAATCGAACCTGCGACCTACCGCTTAGAAGGCGGTTGCTCTATCCGACTGAGCTACAGGCGCCTGCAGGTGTCGTCTGATTACTATTCTAACGGCTCAACTATTAAGGTGTGACAATGGCTGAATTCATTTACACAATGAAAAAGACGCGTAAAGCGCACGGCGACAAGGTCATTCTCGACGATGTCACCTTAATGTTCCTCCCCGGTGCCAAGATTGGTGTTGTTGGGCCAAATGGCGCAGGTAAGTCGACGGTATTGCAGATCATGGCCGGGCTACAACAGCCATCAAATGGTGAGGCCTATCTCTCTCCCGGATATACCGTTGGAATTTTGCTACAAGAGCCAAAGCTTGATGAAAGCCGCAGCGTTCTTGAAAATGTGCAAGATGGTGTGCGAGAGACGATGGATATGTTGGCGCGCTTCAATGCAATCTCGGAAGAGATGGCAAGCCCTGATGCTGATTACGACACATTGCTGGCAGAGATGGGAACGTTGCAAGAGCAACTCGATCATCGCAATGCATGGGAGATCGATTCACAGCTAGAGCAGGCAATGGATGCTCTTCGCTGCCCGCCAGGAGATGCCGATGTCAGCGTGCTTTCAGGTGGAGAAAAACGCCGTGTCGCTCTCTGTAAGTTATTGCTTGAGGCACCTGATCTATTGCTTCTTGATGAACCAACAAACCACCTTGATGCTGAATCCGTCTTATGGCTTGAACAGCACTTGCAGAAATATCCAGGGGCTGTTGTAGCAATTACCCACGATAGATATTTCTTGGATAACGTCGCAGAATGGATTCTTGAACTCGATCGTGGACGCGCATATCCATATGAAGGAAATTACTCAACATATCTAGAGACAAAGGCTGCTCGTCTTAAAGTCGAAGGCCAAAAAGATGCAAAGCGTGCAAAGCGTCTGACTGAAGAACTCGAATGGGTCAGACAGAATGCAAAAGGTCGCCAGACAAAGTCCAAAGCACGTCTTGCACGCTATGAAGAGATGGCTGCCGAGGCAGACAAGATGCGCAAACTCGATTTCGAAGAGATCCAAATTCCACCTGGCCCGCGCCTTGGAAATGTTGTGGTTGAAGTTGAAAATCTGGTGAAGGGTTTTGGCGATCGAGTTCTAATTGACGATCTTTCATTTACCCTTCCACGTAACGGAATCGTTGGTGTCATCGGTCCAAACGGCGCTGGAAAAACAACTCTCTTTAAGACAATTCTTGGCCTGGAATCTGCAGATTCAGGAAACGTTAAAATTGGTGAAACTGTAAAGATTGCCTACGTTGATCAATCACGTGGGGGCATCGATCCAAAGAAATCACTATGGGAAGTTGTATCCGATGGTCTTGACTTCATGAAAGTCGGGCAAGTTGAAATGCCATCACGAGCATACGTTGCAGCATTTGGTTTTAAGGGTCCTGACCAGCAGAAAGCCGCTGGTGTTTTATCTGGTGGAGAACGCAACCGTCTCAACCTTGCTCTGACTCTTAAGCAAGGTGGCAACTTACTTCTACTCGATGAGCCAACAAACGACCTAGATGTTGAAACGCTTGGCTCGCTTGAGAACGCTCTCCTTGAATTTCCAGGATGCGCAGTAGTGATCTCTCACGATCGCTGGTTTCTTGACCGGGTAGCAACACACATCTTGGCCTACGAAGGTGATTCAAAATGGTTCTGGTTTGAAGGAAACTTCGAATCCTACGAGGCAAATAAAATTGAACGATTGGGGCCAGAAGCAGCTCGTCCACATCGCGCAACGTATAGAAAGCTCACACGCTAATGAAATATCACAACCAACAATTTGTCCGATGGGATGACATTGACGCATTTGGTCATGTCAATAATGCTAAGTACCTCACCTTTGCCCAAGAGGCCCGATTTCAGTGGTCTTGGTACCAATTTGCTGAGCGCAATGAAAAACCGTCTCTCGTTGAGATGGTTGTTGCGCGAGCTGAAGTAGATTTCGTTGCCCCTATCTATGAAGGTGGCACATTTGTAGACGTACACATCTGGGTTGAATCAGTCGGTACATCCTCTTTCGTACTCAACTATGAGATCAGTTCAAAGGGCATCCTTCACGCACGCATCTCAACAGTACAAGTTGCGATTTCAATGGAGACCAAGAAATCGCGCCCTCTTACAGATGTAGAACGTGAGTTCCTCAAAGAATATATGGCATGACACTACTTTCGAGAGCTGATAGAGCATGGTGGCGCGATGCTGTCACTTATCAGATCTACATTCGCTCATTTGCTGATAGCAATGGCGATGGAATTGGAGATATCGAAGGTATCCGTTCCAAGTTAGGCTATTTAAATTCACTAGGTGTAGATGCGATTTGGATAACTCCCTGGTATCCATCACCACAAAATGATCATGGCTACGATGTTGCAAACTACATGGATATCGAGCCAATGTATGGTTCGCTAGATGATGCAAAAAAGCTGATTAAAGAGTGTCACAGTCTTGGCCTGAAACTCATCGTCGACATTGTGCCCAACCACTCGAGTGATCAGCATCTTTGGTTTCAAGAAGCGTTGCGATCACCGATTGGGTCACCAGCGCGAGATCGATATATTTTCCGTGACGGTAAGGGCGAACATGGCGAGCTGCCTCCAAATAATTGGCAATCTGTCTTTGGAGGGCCGGCCTGGCATCGACTCCTTGACTCAGATGGAAATCCTGAGCAGTGGTACCTGCACCTATTCGCAGTTGAGCAACCAGACTTTAATTGGGAGAACCGCGAAGTCCGTGAGCACTTCGAAGGAATTTTAAAGTTCTGGCTAGATCTTGGCGTTGATGGATTCCGCATTGATGTAGCGCATGCACTTATCAAATATCCAGGCCTGCCGGATATTCCATCCGTAGAAGATCATGCAGAGCATGGTGACTTTGTTCCAGATGAGTTCAGACCAATGTGGGATCAAGATGGTGTGCATGAAATTTATCGCAGCTGGCGCAAAATCCTTGACTCTTATCCTGGGGATCGTATGGCTGTTGCTGAAGCCTGGGCCAGTCCGGCGTCGCGAATTGCTAGATACCTCCGCCCCGATGAGCTAGCGAATTCATTTAATTTTGATTTCCTTACATCGCTATGGGAACCAACGTATCTGACGGGAATGATTAATCGAGCCGTGGATGCGATGCAGGAAGTTGGTGCTCCACCATCTTGGGTCTTTAACAATCACGATGTAACTCGATCTGTTGATCGTTTTGATCTTGGCTTACAAAATCGACAGGTGAGTACCCTCGAACGACAAGGGGATCCGACGAAACTTGATCTTGCTAGAGGTACTCAACGTGCACGAGCCGGTGCGTTGTTAATGCTGGCACTTCCAGGTGGTGCATACATTTACCAGGGAGAAGAGCTGGCAGTTCCCGAAGTGCGCGATATTCCTGAAGATCGATTGACAGATCCCATCTGGAAGATGAGCGGATACAAAGATCGTGGTCGCGATGGTTGTCGAGTACCGATGCCATGGAAATCTTCACCGGCTGGAGCATTTGGTTTCTCCTCAGATCTCGCGCTTACACCAGAACAATCATGGCTTCCGCAGAGTTCATGGTGGGGTTCATACTCTGTTGAATCTCAGGTTGGCGTGACGGGTTCAACACATTCGCTCTACTCAGAAGCTTTAGCCATTCGAAAGAGTGAGCCCGGACTAGGCGATGGCCCCATGCAGTGGATAAGCGCTGGAAAAGATGTGATTGCTTTTTCTCGACCAGGTAACTTTGCATGTTATGTAAATTTTGGTGCACCAATAGAGATTCCAGCTGGTGCGCAAGTTTTATTATCATCAAGGGAGATAACTGATGGACTCATTCCCACTGATGCAACCGTTTGGCTGAGATCCGAGTAATGAGTACTTTTTTTGATGAGGTCGGCGGGGAAGATTTTTTCATTGAACTCGTATCTGGATTCTATGCACGAGTTGCAACAGATCCGATTTTGCGACCCATGTATCCTGAAAGTGATATGAAAGGCGCTGCCTGGCGCTTACAGAAATTTCTTGAGCAAT
>JBILRA010000114.1:0-2773 GCA_044372915.1 Candidatus Planktophila sp. | reverse complement strand
AAAGCACGGCCCGGGTGGTTAGCTCAGTGGTAGAGCGCCTCGTTTACACCGAGGATGTCGGGGGTTCGAAACCCTCACCGCCCACCAGTTAAAAAATTGATTTACCGGGAAAAGGGTAAACTTTGCTCATGTCTGAGACCGGAACAATTGAGCGCTTGCGAACTTATCGCAAGACTTACATTGCGATGTTGGTCTCATCAGTTCTTAGCCTTATCGCATCTCTTGTTCTAGCAATCGACGCGGTTAAGTTGGCCGCGCAACCTTCAGGGCAACTCTCATGCGATATCAATGCTGTTCTCTCATGCGGCACCGTTGCACGTGCATGGCAATCACAACTTTTAGGATTTCCAAATTCATTTCTTGGGTTAATGACTGAGCCAGTTGTCATCACAGTTGCTGTTGCCGGTCTTGGACTTGTCACTTTCCCACGCTGGTTTATGCGCGCAGCTCATATTGTTTACGGTGCTGGTTTAATCTTTGCTCTCTGGTTATTGTCACAATCACTCTTTGTCATCAATTCACTCTGTCCTTGGTGCCTTTTGGTAACAGGATCGACAATTACAGTCTTTTCAACAATCACGCGAGTGGTCTTGCTCGAAAATATCTGGAATTTTGCCCCTGAACGCCAAGAAAAAATTGTTTCTTTCCTTGAAAGAGGTTGGGGTCGTGTGTTCTATGCGGGCTCTTATGCCACAATCACCATAGTAATATTTATAAAATATGGATATGAGCTTTTCAATTGAACAAACTGATTCGTGAGGGGAAGCCATGAAGGCCACACTGCGCGAACAACACGCAATTCTCAACATCCAGAACTTTGACTTTACACACTCAACTCTGACCAATAAGGCAGCTAACCTTCCCGAGATTGCTGCAATTAACTCACTGACTATTAAGGCAAATAATGCTCGCGACTTACGCATTGCTGCAGAGACAGAACATAACGATGTAAAGCGAGAACTAATGCGCGCAGAAGCAGATGTTGAGCAGATAGTCACACGCATTAATCGCGATGAGACCCGACTTGCTTCGGGTGCACCTTCACCGAAAGAGTTAGAACAGCTTCAGCATGAGATTGGAACTTTGGGTGTCCGCCGGGCAGAACTCGAAGAGATTGAACTTGAGATCATGATGCGTATTGATGGGATTAAGGCCCGCATCGCTGAACTTTCAGAGCAGGAAGGCGCCCTGGCGGCAGAGATCACTGAACTCGAAATTAAGAAGGCAAATGCCCTAGCGGTAATCAATACAGATCTTGAAACAACTGCCCGTGATCGAGCATCTGAAGTGGCGACTATTGGTGCTGAACTTGTAGCGCTCTACGAGAAAATTCGTGCTTCAAATAATGGGACTGGGGCCGCAGCACTCATTGGTAATCAATGCAAAGGCTGCCACTTAACTGTAAACAATATTGAACTACAGCGCATTGCATCGTTAGCAGAAGACGAAGTTGTTCGCTGCGAGGAATGTCGTTGCATTTTGGTGCGCGGACTTTAAAAGATGGCACGTTCATTTAAACTCACTGCAGATGGTGGCTCAAGAGGAAATCCAGGGCCAGCAGGATATGGCGCGGTAGTTACTGAAAATGGAAAGATTGTTGCTGAGCTCTTTGATGTCATCGGAGTTGCGACAAATAACGTTGCTGAATACAGCGGATTACTCGCAGGGTTGACCCACATTCACGCACTTGATCCGGCAGCAAAGGTAGAAGTTGCGATGGATTCGAAGTTAGTGGTTGAGCAGATGTCTGGTCGCTGGCAGGTAAAGCATGCCGATATGCGCGAACTTGCAAAGAAATGTCGAGATGCACACCCTGGCACTCTTGTGACCTATAAGTGGATTCCACGCGATGAGAATTCACACGCCGATCGCTTAGCCAATAAAGCACTCGATGGTGGACAAGCAAATGAGCCAGTGATTGCTATTCAAGAGAATTACCTCACCGATCGCCTGCGCAGTAATGAAGAACCGACAATGATTTATTTCGTGCGCCATGGCGAGACAATTTTGACCCCGCTACGTAAATTCTCAGGTACTGGCTCTCTAGATCCAGAGTTAACCGAAGAAGGTTTAGAGCAAGCGGGGCTTGTTGCCAAAGAGATTGCAAAGCTTAAGCCAGATGTTCTGATTGCCTCACCACTTCAGCGCACGCGCCAGACGGCAGAGGCGATTGCTAAAGAAACGGGGCTACCAATAGTCTTTGATGAGATCTGGTTCGAACTTTCATTCGGTAACTGGGATGGACTTACAACTGATGAGGTGCGTGAAAAGTATCCAGAGGATTACCAAGGATGGCTTAACTCATCTGCTTTCAAGCCCGGTGGGGGAGAGTCCTACGATCAGGCTCGAATTCGCGTCGAAGCTGCAATGGAAAAATTGTTAGCTGAATATCCTGGGCAGAAAGTCTGCGTTGTCACACATAACGGTGTCATCAAGAGCGCTGTCAGCGTCGCACTTCATGCACCTCATGATGCCGTCTTTCATATGGATGCAACACCGTGCTCGATCACATCAATATCAATGTGGCCTTCTGATGGTTTACGTGCTCTCCGCAGTTTTTCAGAGCGCGGACACTGTCGCTAAATTCCTGAGGCGTGACCTTCGCAGCGAGGATCTGATCCAAAAGCGTAGGTGCCATTTGCAAGAACTTCCATTAGTTGAACTGAAGATCCATGCCCCCAAGCCGCAAGAGGTGCGACCACATGCCCTTTGCCTTTAAGTTCTTCAATAACATGAGCGGGCACTCGATCTTCAATCTGTAAAACTCCCTGCC
>JBILRA010000007.1:0-36842 GCA_044372915.1 Candidatus Planktophila sp. | reverse complement strand
CTTCGTATCGTTACGGAAGAAGTTCCGTCGGTACGAAGTGCCGCAGTGGGAATCTGGGTCAATGTAGGTTCACGTGATGAAACCCCGGCAGTTGCTGGGGCTTCTCACTTTCTAGAGCATCTTCTCTTTAAAGGTACTACTCGCAGAAGTGCACTCGAAATCTCATCATCGATTGAAGCAGTCGGTGGCGAGATGAATGCATTTACGAGCAAGGAATACACCTGCTTCTACGCTCGCGTAATCGATACCGATCTACCGATGGCAATTGATGTAGTCAGTGATCTGATCACTTCATCAATTGTGAGTGCACTCGATGTCGATGCCGAACGCAAAGTAGTTCTCGAAGAAATCGCCATGCGTGATGATGATCCGAGTGACCTGGTGCATGATCTCTATGCTGAGACGTACTACGGCGATACTCAACTTGGCCGTCCGATTCTTGGAACAGTCGAATCAATAAAAACAATGTCGCGTAACGCAGTCTTTAATTATTACAAGAAGCGCTACCTACCCCAGGATCTTGTTGTTGCGGTGGCGGGAAACATTAAGCATAAAAAGGTCGTTGAGATGGTTGAACGTGCGCTGAGCGCCGATGGATTCCTCGATGTCAAAGGTGCGCCGCAGATTCGCGGAAATGAAACTTTGCGCAAGGCTAAACAGAGTCCGGTCGGACTTATCACTCGTAAAACAGAGCAAGCACATATGTTCTATGGCATGGAAGGTGTTGCGCGCCATGATGAGCGCCGCTTTGCAATGGGAATTCTTGCCTCAGCACTTGGTGGGGGAATGTCTTCTCGCCTCTTTCAAGAGATTCGCGAAAAGCGCGGCCTGGCATATTCGGTCTACGCCTACGCCCAACAATTTGCTGGCTCAGGTCAGATCGGTTTCTATGCAGGCTGTAATCCGACTAAAGCGATCGAAGTAATTGAAATTATTCGCGAAGTGCTCACCGATGTTGCAGAAAATGGGATGACACACGAAGAGATTGATCGGGCAAAGGGCGCGGTTCGCGGCTCGCTTGTGCTCAGCCAAGAAGATAGTGGTTCTCGCATGTCTCGA
The DNA here is from genome assembly GCA_044372915.1 of Candidatus Planktophila sp. Taxonomy (GTDB): domain Bacteria; phylum Actinomycetota; class Actinomycetes; order Nanopelagicales; family Nanopelagicaceae; genus Planktophila. The sequence goes on along the minus strand of JBILRA010000007.1, from coordinate 35,783 downwards.
ATCGGAAAAAATGAGATCGTCTACGGCCATGTGATGAGCTTTGACGATATTTTGAAAGAGATATCCAGCGTAACCCACGAAGATGTTCGTAAAGTCGCTAGCGAGTTCCTGACTAAAACGCCTACCCTTGCCCTAGTGGGTCCATTTAAGAGCGAGAGTACTTTTGAGAAGGTGCTCGCGAAGGGAAGTTACCGATGATCAAGGTTGGAGTACTTGGTGCTCGTGGTCGCATGGGTGCAGAAGTTGTCAATGCAGTCAAAGCATCACCCGACTGTGAATTAGTGGCAGCCCTTGATCTTGGAGATTCACTTGATCAACTTCTTTCCAGCGGTGCACATGTTGTTGTTGATTTCACAACTCCCGATGCCGTGATGGGAAATCTTGAATTCCTGATCACTCACGGAATTCATGCAGTAGTTGGAACAACTGGCTTTGATGATCAGCGCATGGCAACCCTGAAATCACTTTCTTTGGCCCAGCCTCAGGTAGGAATCTTGATTGCACCCAATTTTGCAATCGGTGCTGTATTGATGATGGAGTTTGCTGCAAAGACTGCGAAGTATTTTGAATCAGCCGAGATTATTGAATTACACCACCCAAATAAATTTGATGCACCATCTGGAACTGCAAGCCGCACCGCAGCGCTCATCTCTGATGCTCGCAAAGCGGCGAAGCTGCCTGCGATGCCTGATGCAACATCATCATCACTCGATGGAGCTCGCGGAGCACTCGTCGGCGATGTTCCAGTGCACTCAGTGCGACTTCGCGGACTTATCGCTCATCAAGAAGTCCTCTTCGGTGGTCCTGGTGAAACACTCACGATTCGCCATGACTCGTTAGATCGAGCAGGATTTATGCCTGGAGTTTTATTGGGAATTAAAAGCGTTATCTCTAGGCCAGGGGTTACCTTCGGCCTTGAGCACTTTATGTAGAGGAGAGAGAAATGTCTTCACAAGAGATCACAATGTACTCAGCAGAATGGTGCGGAGATTGTCGTCGCTCAAAGAGATTACTTGCAGATCTTGGCGTCGAGTACACACTCATTGATGTTGAATCAGATCCAAGCGCTGCTGCAAAGGTGATGGAGATTAACGGGGGAATGCAATCAATTCCTGTCATTGTCTTTAGCGATGGTACCCATCTCACTGAGCCATCAGATAGCGACCTCAAGGCAAAATTGGAATCCTTGCAAATAATCTAATTTTATTGCAGGTGATAGAGCGCCGCTGAAGTCGCGGCGGCGCTGATCACCACCACTGCAAAGGGTGCGCGCAGAATCAGTGCGATAACCGCAACGGCTAATCCGGCAAGACGTTGGTCTATCACAAGGCTTCTTTCAACCGTGAATGTCTGAACCGCAACAAGTGCGCTTAAAAGAGCAATTGGAATCATCGAATTAATCTTGAGAACTCGGGGATGGCTCAGCCATCGCTCTGGAACGCTATGACCGAGATACTTCAAAAGAAAAGCAATCACACTCGTTGCAATCAAACCGACCCATAGTGCGCTCATCGTTATCGCCATACTCGCCCCCGCAACCCAAAGAGCACTGCCAACAAGGCAGTTGAAATTATCGGCACCCCGGCTGGAACATAAGGGGTAAGTGCTAAGGCCAGCGCCAGTGCGCAGACTGCAAGAGCGCGTTCAGTACGACCAGTAAGTCGTGGCCAGATAAGTCCAAGAAATGCTGCGGGCACGGCAGCATCAAGACCGAAGGCGGCAGGATCTCCCATTGCCTGTGCCCCAAGTGCGCCAATAAGAGTAAAGAGATTCCAAAAGAAATAGACACCAATGCCCGTATACCAAAACCCTTGCGCCATCGCGCGCGGACCATTCTTCTCTTGTGATATTGCAACACCGGTCGACTCATCAATTGTGAGTTGTGCGGCAATTACTTTTTTCAGACGTCGAGTGCGCAACAAAGGAGCCATCTGTAACCCATAGAGAAGATTTCTTGTTCCAAGAAGTGATGCTGTTGCAGTCGCGCTCAGTGCACTTCCACCAGAGCCCATCACGCCGACGAGAGCAAATTGGGAAGCGCCCGAAAATGTGAGCAGAGAGATCAAACAGCTCTGCAGAACCGAGAATCCAGCAGCCACACTTGCCGCACCGAAGGCGATTCCATAAGCCCCAACTGGGAGAGAAACACTCAAGGATTGGGCGAAGGTGGCACGGTTCACGGAAGACACGGTGGCATTCTGCCCTAGATATCCGTGGCAGGGAAGAAGTAGATAGGTATGGTGCCACCATGGCTGAAGAAGTGATCTTTCGTGATGATGTTTCTGTTGAATTAATTAAGGCAAGTGCTAGCGATGCTGATGTCATCTGGGCTGCCCGTGTATCAACGGCTGGTGAACAATCACTGGATGAGATTGGTGAAGATCCAGCGCGATCTGCGGGGCTGATCAATTACTTGGCACGCGAACGCCATGGCTCACCATTTGAACATACATCAATGACCTTCTTTATCTCTGCCCCGATATTTGTTTTCCGTGAATTTATGCGCCATCGCATTGCTTCATACAATGAGGAGAGCGGTCGTTATCGCGAATTAAAGCCAGTTTTCTATATCCCATCGAAAGAGCGCAAATTAGTTCAAGTGGGAAAGACCGGCGCATACACATTTGAAGATGGAACGACAGAGCAATTCGAGATTTCAATAGCCGCTATGAAAGAGGCATATCTGGTTGCCTACGATAGCTATATCAAGATGCTTGAGGCTGGCGTTGCACGTGAGGTCGCACGAGTTGTACTGCCCGTTGCGACATATTCATCGATGTACGTGACGATGAATGCACGCGCACTTATGAATTTCCTATCACTACGTACCGCCCGCGAAGGCTCTCATTTTCCAAGCTACCCACAACGAGAAATCGAAATGGTGGCCGAAAAAATGGAAGCCGAATTTGCCAAGTTAATGCCACTTACCTATGGCGCTTTCGAAAAGTCAGGGCGAATCGCACCATAAGTCCGCTGTAAATCTGCGCCGTCATTGAAAGGCGCAGGCAGGCACGATAAGGTATCTAAATGTCTATTAACGCCCCTTTCGGTCGCCTCATCACAGCAATGGTTACCCCATTCGCTAAAGATGGATCGATCGATTGGGATGGTGTTGCAACGCTGGCAAATCATTTGGCAGATCATGGCCATGATGCAATCGCTGTCAATGGAACCACCGGCGAGGCCCCAACAACGAAATCATCTGAAAAACTTGAGATTATTAAAGTTGTTAAGGGCGCTGTCGGTTCACGAGTAAAGGTGCTCTCGGGTGCTGGTGATAATGAAACCTCATATACCGTCGAACAAGCAAAGCGCTCTGCCGATGCAGGCGCTGACGGTTTACTGATCGTTGCACCGTATTACAACAAACCACCACAGGCTGGAATCGAAGCGCACTTCAAGGCTGTCGCTAATGCAACAGATCTTCCGATCATGATGTATGACATTCCTGGGCGTACAGGAGTTGAGATTGAAAGCGACACAATCGTGCGTCTCTTTGAATTACCAAATATCGTTGCCCTTAAGGATGCAAAGGGAAATCTTGCAGCAACATCGGATGTGATTGCGCGTTCAGGTATCCCTGTCTACTCAGGTGATGACATTCTCAACCTACCCTTTCTCTCCATCGGCGCAGTTGGCTTTGTCTCTGTCTGCGGTCATACAGTCGGTAATGAACTCAAAGAGATGCTCAATGCGTGGTTTGCGGGAGATACAGCGCGCGCTCTTGAGATTCATCAGAAGTTGATCCCAGTATTCAAGGGCACATTTAAAACTCAAGGTGCGATATTGACCAAGGCAGCCATGACGTTGATGGGCCTACCTGGCGGCACCACCCGTCTTCCACTCGTTGATGCAACACCTGCTCAGATCGCCACGTTACGTGAAGATCTCATTGCAGGCGGAGTTGCTCTTGCTTAATTTGTTAGCGTAATGACGAATCCACATCCCGGTCTAGGAACTCCTCCCAAGTTAGCAACAGGTGGAATGCGCATCGTCGCACTCGGAGGAATTGCCGAAATCGGTCGCAATATGACCGTCTATGAGACAAAGGGCAAACTTTTAATCATCGATTGCGGCGTGCTTTTCCCGGAAGATAATCAGCCAGGAATCGATTTAATTCTTCCTGATTTTTCCTACATTAGAGATCGTCTAGACGATGTCATCGGAATCGTTCTCACACACGGCCACGAAGATCATATTGGCGCTGTTCCATACTTACTACGCGAACGTGGAGATATCCCTGTTTACGGTTCACCACTGACTCTGGCGCTCATTACTGCAAAATTAAAAGAGCATCGCATCACCGCCCTTACTCGCGAAGTGCGCGAAGGGATGACTGAAGATATTGGGCCATTCGAATTAGAATTCGTTGCAGTCAATCACTCGATCCCAGATGCACTTGCTATCTCTATTCGATCAGATGCTGGGCGAGTAATTCATACTGGTGACTTTAAGATGGACCAATTACCACTAGATGGGCGCCTCACCGATCTTCGAACCTTCGCAAAAATGGGTGAGGAAGGCGTGGATATTTTCCTCGTCGATTCAACAAATGCCGATGTCCCTGGCTTCACACCTTCTGAGCGCGAAATCATGCCCGCGCTGCATCGCGTGATCGCTTCGACAAAACGCCGCGTTATCGTGGCATCTTTCTCTTCGCACGTTCATCGTGTGCAGCAAGTAATTGATGTTGCTGCAGAGAATAATCGTAAAATTGTCTTCATCGGTCGCTCGATGGTTCGCAATATGAAAATTGCACAAGAGATGGGCTATCTCACTATCCCGCCAAATATGGTTCTTGATTCAAAAGATCTTGAAACCTATGGTGATGATGTTGTGCTGATCTGCACAGGATCTCAAGGTGAACCTATGGCCGCTCTTTCACGTATGGCAAACGGTGATCACCAGATTCGAGTAGGGGAGGGGGATACGGTGATCCTTGCCTCATCGCTGATTCCCGGAAACGAAAATTCTGTTTTTAGAGTCATCAATGAGCTCACGCGCTTTGGCGCTAAAGTAGTTCATAAAGCAAATGCAATGGTGCACGTATCTGGCCACGCCGCAGCTGGCGAATTGCTGTATTGCTACAATATCGTGAAGCCAAAATATGTGATTCCAGTACACGGAGAATGGCGTCACTTAAAGGCTAACGCACAGCTGGCAATTGAATCTGGTGTTCCGCGCGAGAACGCATTTATTATTGAAAATGGCATTGTCGTCGATCTCGTTGATCATGTAGCAGAAGTCGTGGGAGCTGTTCCTTGCGGGTTTGTTTACGTCGATGGGCAGAGCATTGGAGACATCACAGAATCCTCTCTTAAGGACCGACGCATCCTTGGAGAAGAAGGATTCATCTCTGTATTTGTCGTCGTTGAGGCACAGAGTGGCAAGATTATTTCAGGTCCCGATATCCACGCTCGTGGTTTCAACGAAGATGAAGCTCTCTTTGATGAAGTCAAGAAAGAGATTGAGAAGGCGCTGGCACGCTCTGTCGCTGATGGAATTGATGGCACCCATCAACTACAACAGGTTGTTCGTAGGACCATCGGAAATTGGGTCGGACAAAAACATCGACGCCGTCCGATGATTGTTCCCGTAGTTGTTGAGGTCTAACTGATAATATAAAAGGTGTGGCCAAGAAAAAGACTCGCGCGCGACAAGGTTCATCATTCCTTGCAGTAGTTGGGCGCGCCATAAGCAAGACGTGGTCAGTGCTAGCTGGAGCGTTCGGCTCGAGCGTGAGATTTCTCGCGCGTGGGGCCAAGGAGCTCGATCCTGAGCATCGGCGTGACGGTGCGGGTCTACTCATCATTGTTCTTGCTTTTGCCGCCCTACTCGGGACGTGGTTTAAGAGTGAGAGCATTCTCAGCGATCTCCTCTATGCAATTTTTTATGGTGCCTTTGGAAAGATAGGATTTTTCGCACCGATCATTCTTGGCTATTTTGCAATTCGAATTTTTAGAAACCCGCAAGATTCAAAGTCGCTCGGGCGAATTGTTATTGGCTTACTGATTCTTCTCATCTCGAGTACAGGATTTATACATCTGATCTCAGGATTTGCACTTCCTTCAGATGGCGCAACCGATATGCGTAATGGTGGTGGCCTTCTTGGTTACGGTGTGGCTTTTCCATTAGAACTCCTGATGACCGATGTTTTGGCTCGACCATTTCTTGTCCTCCTCTTTATCTTCGGTCTCTTGGTAACAACGGCTACGCCATTTTCAGCAGTGATGAATAAAGTTCGGTCACTCTTCTCATGGATCTGGAGTAAGCGGCCCGAGCGTACCGAGGAAGATTTTGAGATCACAGATACACCTCCATTTGATACTCCAGTCATTGCCTGGCATGACGATCCTGCAGATGATGAAATTGACGAGGAAGAATTTGATCAAGAATTTACCGTCGAAACACCTCGTCCGATTGCAGCACCGATTGTTGCTGTGGCTGGGACTGGGGTAGGTAAACGGATTGAGCAGCTTCTCTTAACTGGAGATTCAACCTATGAGTTGCCTCCTCAAGACCTCCTTCGTACGGGTCCCGCATCAAAGAGTAAGAGCAAAGCAAATGAGACAGTTGTTGCAGCGCTAACAGAAGTCTTTAAGCAGTTTGAGATTGATGCTGAAGTTACCGGCTTTATGCGGGGACCGACCGTCACGCGTTATGAAGTGGAGCTTGGAAACGCAGTGAAAGTAGAACGCATCACTGCTCTAGCAAAGAATATTTCATACGCAGTAGCTAGTAGCGATGTCCGCATACTCTCACCAATCCCAGGAAAGTCTGCTGTGGGAATTGAAATACCTAATGCTGATCGTGAAATAGTCGCACTAGGTGATGTCATGCGTTCTTCAGTTGCTGGGCAAGATCATCACCCAATGCTTGTTGCACTTGGAAAAGATGTCGAAGGAAATTTCGTTTGCGCCAACTTAGCAAAGATGCCACATTTACTTGTTGCGGGTGCAACTGGTGCAGGAAAATCCTCAATGATTAACGCGATGATCTCATCAATTTTGATGCGGGCAACCCCCGACGAAGTCCGCTTAGTTTTGATTGATCCAAAGCGGGTTGAGCTAACGGCATATGAGGGTATTCCACATCTAATTACTCCCATCATTACTCATCCGAAGAAAGCAGCGGATGCTCTGACATGGGTTGTACGTGAAATGGATTTACGTTATGAAGATCTATCGACCTTCGGCTTTAGACATATCGATGACTTTAACAAGGCCGTCCGTGCAGGAAAGGTAAAGCCACCTGAGGGTAGCGATCGAGTTGTGGAACCATACCCATACTTATTGGTCATTATTGACGAGCTTGCAGATCTGATGATGGTTGCAGCACGTGAAGTTGAGGAGTCCGTTGTTCGCATCACTCAACTCGCGCGATCTGCAGGCATTCACTTGGTTCTAGCAACACAACGTCCTAGCGTCGATGTTGTCACTGGATTGATTAAAGCAAACGTTCCTTCCCGTCTTTCATTTGCAACATCCTCGCTTGCAGATAGTCGCGTAATCTTGGATAGCCCCGGAGCAGAAAAACTTGTCGGTCAAGGAGATGGCCTCTTCATTCCCATGGGCGCATCTCGTGCAATCAGAATTCAAGGAGCATATATTTCAGAGCGCGAGATTGAAGCCATTGTCGGGCATGTAAAAAAGCAGCTCTCTCCGCGATATCGAGAAGATGTGACTGCTGCACCAGTTACGAGCAAGCAGATAGATAAGGAGATTGGTGATGATTTGGATCTCCTCTGCCAGGCCGTGGAACTAGTTGTTGGTACGCAGTTCGGTTCAACCTCGATGCTCCAACGTAAACTGCGAGTAGGTTTTGCTAAGGCGGGGCGCTTAATGGATTTGATGGAATCACGCGGAATTGTCGGGCCATCCGAGGGGTCGAAAGCGCGCGTGGTGATGATCAAGGCGGAGGAGTTAGATTCAGTCTTAGCAACTCTGCGCGATTACTGATCTCACCCCTAAGCAGAAAATATCACCCGAACTTCTCTGGCTTGATCGGTCATCATCACCCTACACTTTAGAGATGGGGAGAGTTCTCACCCTCAAATTCTTGAGATTGTTGGTGACATGACACTAGGCGAGGTGATACGTCAGGCGCGTGAAGATGCGGGCCTGAGTATTGACGAACTCGCACAGATTGTTGTACTCAGATCACGTTTGATCGAAGCTATGGAAAACGATGAATTCGCTCAATGTGGCGGAGATGCCTATGCTCGAGGTCACTTAAAAAACATTGCACGCGCGACTAATTCATCTGCTCAAGAATTCATTGCTCTCTATAACGCCAATCATTCAACAGATTCTCGCTCCATTCACACGCAGCTTGTTGATAACAATGCTGCAGCAATCAAGAGTGAGAATCGACGCTTGTCATGGAAGGTCTTACTTTCAGCATCACTGTCGATTGTTCTTCTTATCGGAGTTGTGCAGTTCGCCATTAACTCAGTTGAAGGTGAAGATGTGGTAGCACCGATTGTGACCGAGTCACCTTTACCGTCTGCCTCAGCTAGCGTTTCTCCAACCGAGACCGCTACTCCAACATCAGAAGTCACATCCGTAACCTCTGGGGTAGCTCTTGTTATTTCTGCCGCTCGTGGGGATTCTAGAATCCATGTAGTGGCATCTGGTCAAACACTCTATAGAGGACCGCTTGTACAAGGTGCAGAGAAGAGTTTCACAGACCAAAAATCAATCGCAATTTATCTCTCTAATGCAGGAGATGTAGATCTCACTCTCAATGGCGAGAAATTAGCTCCATTAGGCGAGCGAAATCAAGAGATACGCCAGACTTTTAGGGCTAAGTAGCGACTCACACTGTACTATCTGACAAATGAGTCGGACAGTTGCAATCATCACCATGGGTTGTGCCCGTAATGATGTCGACTCTGAAGAACTTGCCGGTCGCCTAGAGGCCGATGGTTGGACACTTGTAGACGATGTTGAAAATGCAGAGGTTGCAGTCGTTAATACCTGTGGATTTATCGAGTCCGCCAAAAAAGATTCAGTAGATGCCCTTTTGGAAGCTAATTCACTTAAAGGCCATGGAACTACACGTGCAGTTGTAGCCGTTGGCTGCATGGCCGAGCGTTATGGAAAAGAGTTGGCAGAGGCGCTTCCAGAGGCAGATGCAATCTTGGGATTTGATGATTATCAAGACATTTCGGCTCGTTTGCAATCGATCATTTCAGGCCAATCTCATACGCCGCATACGCCACGTGATCGGCGCTCACTCCTGCCTATAGCTCCAGTTGAGCGTGGCAATGTGAGAGATGAAAGTTATCAATCATCACTTGGTGCAGCGGGCGGGCTCTTTCGTAAACGACTTGATAGCGCTCCATGGGCTCCACTCAAGATCGCCTCTGGCTGTGATCGCAGATGTTCTTTCTGCGCAATTCCATATTTCAGAGGCTCCTTTATTTCACGTCGCCCAACCGAAGTGCTCAAAGAAGCCGAGTGGCTAGCCCAGAACGGAGTGAGTGAACTCTTCCTTGTTAGCGAGAACACCACTTCTTATGGAAAAGATCTCGGCGATTTGATGTTGATGGAGAAAATCTTGCACGAATTTGGTGAGATCGATGGTGTCGAGCGAGTGCGTCTTTCTTATCTTCAACCAGCTGAGATGCGACCTTCATTGTTGCAAGCGATGATCTCAACCGAGAAAGTGGCTCCGTATTTCGATCTCTCGTTTCAGCACGTAAGCCCCACCCTTCTGCGCCGCATGCGCAGATTCGGCGATAGTAAGAAATTCCTTCATCTCATCACCCAGATTAGAGCACTCTCTCCGGATGCTGGAATTAGATCTAATTTTATCGTTGGGTTCCCTGGTGAAACTCAAGAAGATTTCGACGCACTCGCCGAATTTATTACCCAAGCACAACTCGATGCAATTGGCATCTTTGGGTACTCCGATGAAGATAAGACAGAAGCTCTTGACCTTTCGGATAAAGTCGAGCTTGAAGTTATTGCAGAGCGAGTGGAATCTCTATCTTCGCTTGCCGATGAAATGGTTTCACTCCGTGCCGCTTCTCGCATTGGCCAACATGTGCGTGTGCTGATCGAAGATGAGGAAAATCAGGAAGGACGCGCCGATCACCAAGGACCTGAAGTAGATGGCACAACATCATTTGTTGGCACATCTTTTAAGGTAGGTGACTATGTTGATGGAGTCATTACCCAATCACTCGGTGTCGATCTGGTGGCTGTAGCGCAATGAAAAAGTATTTTTCTCCCAACGCGATCACCATGGGTCGAATCCTCCTGATCCCATTTGGGGTATATGCAATCTTCAAAAACGGGGGAGATGATTCAACATGGCAGGTCATAGCATGGACCATTTACTTCTTTCTTGGTCTATCAGACCTACTTGATGGGTACCTTGCAAGAGCCACAAATCAGGTAAGTGAACTCGGTAAATTTCTAGACCCCGTAGCCGATAAAGCGCTGATTGGATCAGCGATGATTTCACTCTCAATTCTTGGGCGCTTTCCTTGGTGGATAACTGCTGTGATTCTTGCTCGAGAAATTGGAATTACGCTCTTTAGACTTGCTGTGATCAAGCGTGGAGTCATTCCTGCTAACCGTGGAGGCAAGATCAAGAGCACCTTCCAAAGTTTTGGTGTCGGCTTCTATATGCTTCCTATGCCCGCAGAGCTTTTCTGGTTTAGAGATGGGTTTATGGCTATCGCAATAATTCTCACTGTGCTGACAGGCTTTAACTATGTACGATTGGCGCTAAAGAAGTAGTAGAAGAGGAAAGCACTCTTAAAAAGGAGGAAAGAGATGTCACTGACTCCTGAAATTTCCTCCATGGTAGGTGAGATTATTTCACTCCTTGTCGAGCGCGATGAAACTCTTGTGACTGCTGAATCAATAACCGGCGGTGGTTTAAGTTCGGCAATCACATCAGTTGAAGGTTCATCACAGATATTTCTTGGCGCAATAGTGGCATACCAGGCCAGCGTGAAGTCAGAAATTCTTGGTGTAGATGCTGCACTCATTGAGGAGCACACTGTCTATAGTCAAGTAATTGCTATCGATATGGCACGCGCTGTGCGCAAACAATTTGGTTCAACGTGGTCGATTTCAACAACAGGTGTGGCAGGCCCCGGGCCCTCTGATGGAGTTGCATCTGGAACTGTCTGGGTGGCTATTGATGGTCCTGTTCCCCATAATCTTGAACTTTCCCTTTCTGGCGGGCGTGAAAGCGTACGAAACGCCACTGTTGCCACTGCAATTGGCTCATTTGCGCGTATCCTTAGAGCACGCACAATCGAAGGGAGATGACCGTGGCGCTTTTACGTGAAGCTGTCGGTAGTTCACTTCGTGCTGCGCGCACGCAGCAGTCACGGACTTTACGTGATGTAGCGCGTGAGGCTCGCGTATCACTGGGCTATCTTTCAGAGGTTGAACGCGGTCAGAAAGAAGCGTCATCCGAACTACTCAATTCGATTTGCGATGCTCTCGGTCTACAACTTTCAGCGCTCATGAGTGATGTCACTTCACAAATCACATCGAGTGAAATGGCAAAGCTCACCGTTGTCGACGCAGCCTAAATACGCGACTCAAGGCGCTACACATCGCCGTACCGAAGAAGCCATTCTTACTGCAACAAAGGAATTAATTGCATCATCTGGCGCTTCTAAAATTTCAATGATTGATATCTCATCGCATTCTCAAGTCGCGCGAGCGACTTTGTATAACCATTTCAGGGATAAATCTTCGGTTTTTGAAGCGCTGCTGCAAGCAGAGATCGGCAACATTATTGAACGCATGCAGAGCGCTGGAACGCCGGCAGATGCTCTTGAGTTCCTATCACTTACGGTATCGAATGATCTGGCTCTTGCAGGTCTTCGCACGCATGACTCAGCTCTGTTGGCCCAGTTACTGATACATAGTGAACATCCGCTCTATCTAGACCTAGCACGTGCAATTTTTTCAGTAACACAATCTCCCAGTGCGACAGGACTTGCCATGCGCTGGCTGCTTGGACAAGTGATGCAACCTCTCACGCCGGAACAATCACGAGATCAAGCAATATTGCTGGTCGACAATACGCTTTTCTAGATTTAGATTTATGCGAATTTCTGATCTTCGAGAGCGACTGACACTTTCTTTTGGCCAAGCATGGGCTCCATCATTTGCCTCTGATATCGCAATTTCAGCACTCGACAGTCTTACGGTAAATGAAGCGCTGGCACGAGGATATGACGCGCAAGAGATCTGGAGAGCTGTCTGCAAAGAGCACCCGAATGAAACTCTCAAATATAAATACTAGACCGCGATAACTTCTAAGATCCAGGGTAGGTCATCGTGCGGGGGAGTCAGAGCACAAGGGTAGGTTTCGCTGACAATTGCATACACATCTTCCGGCGATTGAGGCATAGAGCGATTTACCAAAAGCATCCTGGCAACTTCTCCACGAGTCTTCTTGGACATATGAGTGACAACTTTTCGAACCCCATCAACGACAGTGGAGACTCGAATCGCAACGGTTAGATCTAATGGCCCTTGCCATACTCCTTGATATGTGGATGATCGACAATCAATGATGAGCTTTTTTGGATAAGTTGCCAACTTCGATTCGACTATAGGGCGCATAGCGCTCTTATTGATCTTCTCTTTGTAGTACTCAATGCGCTCACTCGGGGATATGGCCCCGTATTTTGCCGAAATAATAACGACCGACTTTTCCCCTCGCGCTCGAGCACTTGCTGAAAGCGATGCGTAGTCCAACGCCTTATAGAGGACTCCGTTATAGACGGCGATCGCAGCCATTGGTCCTCGCGGAGTCTGGTTCTTCCCCTCAGAGGGTGGCAAGAGGATCAACATGGGTTCATTCTGGCCTCTGACGGGCCTGTGCAGGGGCGGATTCGCGACACGCCGTTTGTGATGTCAGTGGGCAGTGCTAGTTTTCGAACAGGTGTTCGGATACCCTTACACCTGTTCAACCAGAGCGGTTCCACCTTCCGCCCACAGCTCTTCCCCAGATGCTGTGGTCCGTCGGTGGGTCTCCGTACCTTCTGGGCCGTACCCAACGAATGGCACACGCCAGACGTTCTACCTAAGGAGTGAAAGTGGCAGCAAAAGAAGCAAAGCCCGATGCACCATCCGATCGCGCAACATCTGATCGTCAGAAAGCCCTCGATACCGCCCTCGCCCAGATCGAACGTCAATTTGGTAAAGGCTCAGTTATCAAGATGTCTGATAAGCAGGCGCAAGTTATTGAAGTGATCCCAACAGGATCTGTCGCACTTGATATCGCCCTCGGTATCGGCGGACTTCCACGTGGTCGAATCGTAGAGATCTACGGACCAGAATCTTCAGGTAAGACAACACTTACCTTGCATGCAATTGCAAGCGCACAGAAGCTCGGCGGAATCTGCGCCTTTATCGATGCAGAGCACGCATTTGATGCAGAGTATGCAAAGAAGCTTGGCGTTGATATTGATGCACTTCTTGTTTCACAACCAGATACAGGTGAGCAAGCACTTGAGATTATGGATATGTTGGTCCGCTCAGGTGCTCTCGACCTCGTCGTCGTTGACTCTGTTGCAGCGCTCGTTCCACGCGCTGAAATTGAAGGTGAGATGGGTGATTCACATATGGGCCTTCAGGCTCGTCTGATGTCACAAGCGCTTCGTAAAATTACCGGCGCACTTCACCAATCAAAGACAACAGCAATATTTATCAACCAGTTGCGAGACAAGATCGGTGTCTTCTTTGGTTCACCAGAGACGACAACAGGTGGAAAGGCGCTTAAGTTCTACGCCTCTGTTCGCCTTGATATTCGTCGTATCGAAACTCTTAAAGATGGCCAAGAGTCAGTTGGTAACCGCACTCGCGTGAAGGTTGTCAAGAATAAGATGGCTCCACCATTTAAGCAGGCTGAGTTTGACATCATCTACGGCGTTGGAATTTCACGTGAAGGATCTCTTATCGATATGGGCGTTGATCTCGGTATCGTGAAGAAATCTGGAGCTTGGTACACATACGAGAGCGATCAGCTTGGTCAGGGCAAGGAGAATGCACGCGCATTCCTCGTTGATAATCCAGATCTAGCAAATGATATTGAGTCACGTATTCGCGCCTCATTTGTCCCAGTAGAGGTTGATGCAGAGCTCATCGCGCAAATTGATGAAGCAGCAGCAGAGGTTGAGTTCTAATTTCTCTCCACTATGCAAAGGTTCCACGAGAATCAAAATCAGGTGGTGAGGGGCTCGACCCTTACGAAGTAGCTCACACAATTGCTCTCAACGCACTTGTTACTAGGGCGAAAAGTAAGGGCGAGCTTCTCTCGCACTTGAAAACTCGGGGGATCGAAGATGATGTCGCTGCAGCAGTGATCTTTAGATTAACCGAGGCAGGGCTTATCAACGATGGCGAATTCGCTATCGCCTGGGCGACCTCTCGACACGGCCATAAGAAGATCTCTAAGCGGATCATCGCAAGCGAACTTCGTCAGAAAGGTGTTACGCAAGAGCAGATTGATGAAGCCCTTGATCAGATCGATGACGAATCTGAATATCGCGCAGCTTTTGATCTTGGCTTCAAGAAGTACAACACCATGTCACGCCTTGATCCAGATGTTCAGATTCGTAGAATTCAATCGCTCTTACAGCGCAAAGGTTTCAACTTTTCAATCATCAGTAGGGTTTTGCGTGAACTCGATCTTCTCGATCGTTAAGATTTAGCTAGATACTCACTCAAGCGTGTTGCAGTAGCGACAACTGATGCGGCGTGAAGGCGTCCAGGTTGGCGTCCGAGTCTTTCAATAGGGCCACTTATTGATACGGCAGCGATAACTTTTCCATTGGGGCCACGTACTGGTGCAGAAACCGAAGCAACCCCAGCTTCGCGCTCTCCCACAGATTGAGCCCATCCGCGGCGACGATCCGCTGCCAAATGCGCAGCTGTAAATCGTGCATTCTTGAGTCCGCGGTGAATTTTTTCTGAATCTTCCCAGGCAAGAAGAATTTGTGCTGCAGATCCTGCAGCCATTGTCAGTGAGGCACCCACTGGAACTGAATCACGCAGACCTGATAGACGTTCGGCAACTGCAACACAGATTCGAATATCTCCTTGGCGGCGATAGAGCTGAGCTGACTCAGCCGTGGCATCACGCAGAGCAGCAAGTGCCGGACCAGCAGCGGCAAGTAAGCGATCTTCACCAGCTGCGCCAGCGAGTTCGCCAGAGCGTTGCCCCAAAACAAATCGGCCAGAAAGATCTCGAGTGACTAAGCGATGGAATTCAAGAGCAACCGCCAGGCGATGCGCTGTTGGACGAGCGATACCCGTGGCGGCAACAAGTTCAGCCAATGAGTGGGGACCCGATTCAAGGGTGCCCAAAATTGCCACGGCTTTATCTAGTACGCCGACTCCGCTATTCTTTCTATCCACTAGGTGATATTAACATCCCACTTAGTGAGATGCAAAGATTGATCGACAAAGGGGTTGCGATGGCTAAGACACTTGCAGAAAAGATATGGGAGCAACACATTGTTCGCCAGGCAGATGGTGAGCCTGATCTTCTCTATATCGATCTGCACCTGATCCATGAAGTAACAAGCCCACAGGCATTTGATGGCTTGCGTCTTGCCGGGCGTTCAGTTCGTCGCGCAGATTTAACAATTGCTACCGAAGACCACAATGTACCGACGTTAGAAATTCTAAAGCCGATTGCTGATCCTGTTTCAAAACTTCAGGTCGACACTCTTCGCGCAAATTGCAAAGAGTTTGGCATTCGCCTTCACTCACTTGGCGACATTGATCAAGGAGTAGTTCATGTGGTTGGACCTCAACTTGGCATCACTCAGCCCGGAATGACTATCGTCTGCGGAGATTCACATACTTCCACTCACGGAGCCTTTGGAGCTATTGCCTTCGGAATCGGTACCTCTGAGGTTGAACATGTACTTGCTACACAAACCTTACCTTCAACTCGGCCAAAGACAATGGCGATAAATGTTGAAGGAACTCTCAAGCCAGGGGTTACATCTAAGGACATCATCCTTGCAATCATCGCAAAGATTGGAACTGGTGGGGGACAGGGATACATTATTGAATACCGTGGCAGCGCTATTCGCGCTCTCTCGATGGAGAGCCGCATGACTGTCTGCAACATGTCGATTGAGGCTGGCGCACGTGCCGGCTTAATTGCACCGGATGAAACAACCTTTGATTACATTAAGGGCAAGCCACACGCACCAGAGAATTGGGATGAAGCTGTTGCCTACTGGAAGAGTCTCTATACAGATAGCGATGCGACTTTTGATATTGAGGTAGATCTGGATGCAGATGAGCTTGAACCTTTTGTTACATGGGGAACAAATCCGGGACAAGGACTGCCACTGAATGCAAAGGTTCCAAATCCAGCGGATTACACAGATACCTCAGCACGCACGGCCGCAGAGCGCGCACTCGAATATATGGGATTAACAGCCGGGACTCCACTCAAAGAGATAGCCATTGATACTGTTTTCTTGGGCTCTTGCACCAACGGTCGCATCGAAGATCTACGAAGTGCTGCACAAATCGTGAAAGGAAAGAAGATTGCTTCAACGCTACGCATGTTGGTTGTTCCTGGATCCGCTCGCGTGCGTTTACAGGCAGAGGCCGAAGGCTTAGACAAGGTCTTTATCGATGCTGGAGCTGAATGGCGTAATGCAGGATGTTCAATGTGTCTTGGCATGAATCCAGACCAACTTGCCGTGGGGGAGCGTTCGGCATCAACATCTAATCGAAACTTTGAGGGTCGTCAAGGGAAAGGTGGTCGTACCCACTTGGTAAGCCCGCTTGTTGCAGCAGCGACTGCACTCCGCGGAACACTCTCATCACCTGCGGATCTGTAAGGAGATATGGCTATGGAAAAATTCATCAAGCACGCAGGGACTGGTGTCCCGCTACGACGTAGCAATGTAGATACAGATCAAATTATTCCAGCTGTCTACCTTAAACGAGTCACTCGCAGTGGATTCGAAGATGGACTCTTCGCTGCGTGGCGAAGTGATCCAGAGTTCGTTCTCAACAAGCCAGAGTTTAAAGATGGCACCGTACTTGTCGCTGGCGCTGATTTTGGAACAGGGTCATCACGAGAGCATGCAGTATGGGCTCTCCAAAACTATGGCTTTAAGGTTGTTATCTCATCTCGCTTTGCCGATATCTTCCGCGGCAACTCACTCAAAGGTGGCTTGTTGACTGTGATCCTCACCCAGTCAGATGTTGAGGCTATGTGGGCTGCGATCGAGTCGGATCCTTCTACTGTCATTACGGTAGATCTTGAGACTAGAACCGTTACCTATAACTCGATTTCTCTTGCATTTACCATCGATGATTACACACGCTGGCGTTTAATGGAGGGTCTTGATGACATCGGCTTAACGCTCAAACAGACTGATTCCATCGATGCTTTTGAAGTTAAGCGTCCAACGTATAAGCCTGCAACGCTTCCTATTCGATAAAATAGGGTAAAAATGAGCGTGGATTATAGATTTCTGATCCAGGGTGAGATGAATGAGAAAAACTCTAAACTCAGGAATGAGAGTTTTTTACGCATAAAAAGTGCAATTTTTTAGAAATATTAAATTGCGACACGCCCACACCAATAACGGCATCACCCCCTGATCTAGTTTAAGTTTTACACAGGTTAAGCAAATGCTTAATTATTAAGCGTAAAACTAAGGGGATTTTGATGAATAAAGCCCAATTCATTGCCGCGTTGGCCCCACACTTCAACGACAGCAAGAGGGAAGCAGCTCACGCTGTAGATATCGTTTTTGACACAATCACTCGCACAATGGCGCGTGGTGAAGATGTGATGATTAACGATTTCGGTAAGTTCAAGAAGGTTGATCGCAAGGCACGCATGGGACGTAACCCATTTACCGGCGAGACAATCAAGATTAAGGCCTCAAAGAAGGCGCGCTTCTTGCCTGCAAAAGCTCTCAAGGAAGTTGTTTCTGGAGATCGCAAGCTTGCTCCAGCACCAAAGCCAGAGCCAAAGGTTGTAGCTAAGCCTGTAGCAAAGAAGTCAGCACCTAAGAAGGCTGCAAAGAAGGCCGCAAAGAAGTCAGCACCTAAGAAGGCTGCAAAGAAGGTTGTGAAGAAGAAGGTTGCTAAGAAGTCAGCACCTAAGAAGGCAGCCAAGAAAGTAGTACGTAAGAAGAAGTAATTCTCTTCATAAATAAGGCCCACGCAGTACGCGTGGGCCTTATTTTTTCGTTTTTTTCTCTTGAAGGAGCATCCATAACACCTTCAACAGTCTTAGAATTGTGACATGTCGAAACCTAGCTCTTCGAGCAAGAAGCCTTTAAAGATTCGACTTAATCCTCCACATGGGTATCCACTTGGCGCTAACCGCACATTTAAAAGTTGTGCAACCATTCTTATTCCGATCATGAAACTCATCGCGACCTATGATGAGAGCGGAGGCTCTAAGATTCCAAAGAACGGCCCAGTCATCGTGGCCTCAAACCACCTTTCATATATGGATGCCTTCGCACTGGCCCTCTTTCTCTATTCCAATGGCCGCGCACCACGTTTTATCGGAAAGATTCAAGTATTTAGAATTCCGATTATTGGGAGAATTCTTCTTGCAGCGGGTCAGATACCCGTCGACCGCGAAAGTAAGGAGGCGCGAGTTGCTCTCTCTTATGCGCTCACACTTCTTGAGATGGGCCACCAGATTGCTATCTATCCAGAAGGAACGCTTACCCGCGATCCTGATTACTGGCCCATGGTCGCAAAGACTGGTGCGGCTCGACTAGCAGTTGTCTCTAAAGCGCCCGTCTATCCAGTTGCACAGTGGGGAACGCAAGATGTCATTCCTCCATACAGCAAAAAGTTTAAAATTTTTCCGCGGAGGACAATTCGATATCGAGTGGGTGAACCAGTCGACCTGTCGCCTTGGTATGGGAAAGAAGAAGATCCTGTTGCAATGGCAGAGGCGACAGCGCTGGTCATGAGCGCAATAACTGACTTACTCGAAGAGATTCGCGGTGAAGAGCGACCTAAGGCTATCTTTGACCCTCATACCTCCGAGCTGCCCCGAACAGGCAATTTCAGAAAAGGTGAAAAAGGCAATGAGTAAGGTCACCGTATTTGGTGCAGGAGCATGGGGTTCTACTCTCGCGCAAGTTCTCTGCGATGGCGCTAACGATGTCCTTCTCTGGGGGCGAAATACTGAAACAGTTTCTGAAATTAATTCTCTCCATACAAATCAACGTTACCTTGCAGGACAAAATCTTCCTACTCAACTTCGTGCGACTACAGATCTCGATGCGGCCTTTGCATTCAGCAATATTTATGTATTAGCCATTCCCTCAACTCAATTGCGAGCAACACTTAACGAATGGAAGCCTCGCTTTTCAGCCGATTGCACCATCGTCAGCACTCTCAAAGGCATTGAAGTCTCAACAATGTTACGTATGACTGAGATCATTGAAGAAGTACTTGGCAAGCATAAAATTGCCCTTCTCACCGGTCCGAATTTGGCAGATGAATTGATCCTTCGCCAACCGGCAGGCGCTGTTGCAGCATCAACCTCTCAAGAGGTTGCCGAACATGTTCGAGGACTCTTTCGTACTCCGTACTATCGCGTATATACATCAGTGGACTTACTCGGATGTGAATTAGCTGGAGCAATTAAAAATGTGATAGCCCTTGCCGTCGGTATTTCCATTGGAATGGGATATGGTGAAAACACTCAGGCGATGTTGATTACCCGCGGCCTTAATGAGGTCGCACGATTATGTGCAGCTCATGGATCAGATCCGTTAAGTGCTGCAGGTCTTGCCGGTATGGGCGATCTAGTCGCCACTTGTGGCTCACCACTTTCACGAAACCGTACCTTTGGTGAACTACTGGGTAAGACGGGCTCGATGCAGATGGCAATTGCGCAAGGCGCTAAGACCGTTGAAGGAGTCGCCTCATCAGGTGCAATTGTTGAAATCGCGCACCGAGTCGGTGTTGAAGTTCCCGTAATTGAAGCAGTTGCAGATATCGTCAATGGAACGCTTACTCCAGAAAAGGCGCTGACTCGCCTTATGGAAATTACAACTCAAGCAGAAGAATTCATCCGATGACCAAGCGCGTTGCAATCATCTGCGGCGGACGCAGTAGTGAACATGAAATCTCATGCACCTCTGCTGGCGGGGTACTAGCAGCCATTGACCGCAATCAGTACGAGCCAGTAATGATTGGAATAACCAAGTCGGGGAGATGGACATTAATCGCAGAGGGTTTTGATTTCTCAATTCAGGACGGTGAACTTCCTGTGGTTCCAGAAGATGGCGAACCCATATCTATAGGCCCAGGTGGTTTCTCTCTCCACGGTAAGCCGTTTCATATTGATATCGCATTCCCAATTCTGCATGGACCATACGGTGAAGATGGAACAATTCAGGGACTCCTTGAGATAGCAGATATTCCATTCGTAGGTTCAGGTGTACTCGCATCGGCAGTTGCGATGGATAAATCTTTTGCAAAACCAATCTTTGCTGCCTCCGGTATGGCTGTTGTCGAAGGAATTGTGGTCCGGAAGAGTGAGTGGACAAAGAATAAGAGCACCCTTACTGCCAATATTGCAACGCTTGGTTATCCAGTCTTTGTAAAGCCCGCTCGTGGTGGGTCCAGTCGCGGCACTACGAAGGTTTCATCAGCAGAACATCTCGATCACGCAATCGCCGAGGCGCACAGATTTGATCCAAAAGCCTTAATTGAGAATGCTGTGAATGGAAGAGAAATAGAGTGCGCAGTTCTTGAAATCGATGGATTACCGCAAGCCTCAGTACTTGGCCAGATCGAGATCGATTCACAATTTGAGTTTTATGATTTTGAGGCCAAGTACCTTCATGGTGCGACCAGCATTACACTCCCTGCCCCAATCTCAGCCAAACTCACAGAAGAGATTCAACAAAAAGCTATAGCGGCATTTATTTCATTGGGATGTAGTGGACTAGCACGCGTTGATTTTTTCCTCACTCCAAATGGTGAAGTCATCATTAATGAGCTGAATACAATGCCCGGATTTACGGCTACTTCGGTCTACCCAAAGATGTGGGAAGCAAGTGGAGTTACATATCAAGGTGTAATTTCACACCTACTCGTGAGCGCGCTACGTCGAAACAACGGTGCGCTAGGAAATTAAAAGTGCGTTACTGGGCAGGTAAGGGTTCGTGTGATCCCTGGAACTGCCTGCACTTTGGACAATATCGTGCGACCCAGATCTTCCATCGAAGGAGATTCTGCACGCATAATCACATCGTAGGGTCCGGTAACTCCTTCGGATAAAGTCACGCCAGCAATTGCACTAATGGCAGTTGCGACAGAAGACGCCTTACCTACTTCAGTTTGAATCAAGATGTACACCTGAACTGACATCGCTGGCCCCCTTCGTTGCGCACTATTTCTGCGATAACCAAAAGGTACATCATGATCTAGTCTTGGCGCTATGGTTTTCTCAGAACAAGAGCTCCTTGCCCTTGTTGCCTCAATCTTTGACTCCCACGGCAATGCCGATGTTCTCGTGGGTATTGGCGATGATGCTGCAGTCGTGAAGGGCTCTGCTCGACAAGTCATTACCACGGATGTCGCTGTCGAAGATGTTCACTTTAGTAAGAGGTGGTCTAACGCCTTTGATATTGGACGTAAGGCGACGGCTGCAAATATCGCCGATGTTCTGGCGATGGGAGCTAAGCCGCAGTACTTAGTTGTTGCGCTCACGCTCACAGGTGACGAGGGATTGGCGAGAGTGGAAGAACTTGCGCGCGGAATTAAGAGTGAGGCAGATAAGACAGGAGCAGTGGTAGTTGGTGGAGATATTGCTCGTGGTGCGGCAATTTCAATTGCGATCACCGCAATTGGCAGCGTTGAGCGCGCCATAACCCGCTCTGGCGCAACACCTGGAGAAGGTATTTACATCTCGTCATTGACTGGATGGTCAGCAGCCGGACTTCACCTTCTGACACACGGGGTAGAACCAGTGCACGCAATTCACACAATGGCGCTCAATGAATTTCGTGCGCCAACCTTGGATTATGGTTCTGACTTCACGCGTGCGGGAGCGCTCTGCGACACAAGTGATTCATTGCTGATATCTCTTTATGCAATCGCAATGGCATCCGATGTCGAACTAAATATTGATTTAGCAGCGATCGAGTCGGCATATGAGTTTAAGGAGTTATCACTGCTTGCAGAATCTGTCGGACTTGATGTCTTTGATTGGATTCTTGGCGGGGGAGAGGATCACGTCTTTGTCGCCACCGGGATTGATCTGCCTGGAATCCGTATCGGCAGTGTTAAGTCAGGAAGCGGTGTGACTGGTTTAGAAATGAAAAAAGCGCCACAGATGTGGCGCCATTTTCAGTAGATAAAGATTATCGAGTTACTTTGCCAGCCTTAAGGCATGATGTGCAGACGTTTTGGCGCTTTGTTGAACCGCCCACGAGTGTGCGCACGCGCTGGATATTTGGATTCCAGCGGCGACGAGTCTTGACCTGTGAGTGTGAAACATTATTGCCAAAGCTTGGCCCTTTGCCACAGATATCGCATGTTGATGCCATCGCTGTACTCCTTTGAGATCTTTGTGATGAATTTTTGTCATCATCCTCGGTCATCGCCCTATGGGCTGTGACAGGGCGAAAGGGTATCAAGAGAGGGGGTGTGACTGCCAATCGCGCTAGAAAAAGGAGAGTCTTCCCATCCCCATCCCCTCTCTAGGCGAGAGAATAGGAGGGTGGCGACCTTAAATTCCAAGCTTTCGAGCGTGCTTGGAGATAAAACTTCTAAGGCGCTCAAAGCGACCTTTGGTTACCAAGTAGTCGGAGATTTACTCCATCACTACCCGCGTAGATATTTAGTACGAGGTGAACTCAGTGACATCTCCGCTCTTCAAGAAGGCGACGACGTAACAATTCTTGCCGAGGTCTTTAGCGCATCTACTCGAAGGTTTGCTGCAAGAAAAGGAAACATGCTCGAAGTGGTTGTGACCGACGGAACCTCAAAACTCTCCCTGACATTTTTCAATCAAGCATGGCGCGAGAAAGAACTTAAGGTGGGCCGGCAAGGACTTTTTGCAGGAAAAGTTGGGGTATTTAATGGCAAGAGACAACTTGCTCATCCAGATTATGAATTGATTGCAGACGGTCATGATGTAGATGCAGCGGTTGAAAGTTTTGCGGGTAAATATCTGCCTATGTATCCAGCCTCTGGGAAGTTACCCTCATGGAAAATTGCACAGTGCATCGAGTTGTGCATTGGCGCACTCGATGAAGTAGCTGATCCCATCCCAGTTCATATTCTTGAAAAACATGGATACCCAACCTTGCATCAAGCACTTGTTCAGATACATCAACCGGCCGATCTTGATATTGCAGAGCTATCACGGTTGCGCCTGACCTTCGATGAAGCATTTTTATTACAACTCCTGCTCATGAGCCGTAAAGCCAAACTGCGCTCACTTGATGCAATTGCGCGTCCAAGGCGAACAGGAGGAATCCTTGATGCTTTCGATGCTCAGCTACCTTTTGAACTCACTGCAGGACAGAAAAGTGTGACAGCTGAAGTTGAAAAAGATTTAAGTCAGTCACATCCCATGCATCGACTGTTGCAAGGTGAGGTCGGATCTGGAAAAACAGTCATCGCACTTCGGGCCATGCTTGCAGTTGTAGATAATGGAGGACAGGCAGCCTTGCTTGCACCAACTGAAGTTCTGGCCGCACAGCACCTACGGAGTATTTCCACAATGATGGGCTCACTTGCACAAGGTGGAATGATCGATTCTCCAGAGAAAGCAACACGGGTGACACTTCTTACTGGTTCGCAGAGCTCGGCGGAGAGAAAAGAAGCACTCGCACTAGCGGCTAGTGGTGAAGCTGGCATTGTCATTGGAACACACGCACTCTTAAGTGCATCGGTTGAGTTTGCAGACCTTGGATTAATTGTGGTGGATGAGCAACATCGATTTGGCGTTGAACAACGCGATGCGCTCAAAGGAAAAGCGAAGATTCCACCTCACTTGCTTGTTATGACTGCAACACCTATTCCACGCACTGTGGCAATGACAGTTTTTGGTGATCTAGATGTTTCGACACTTCGTGAACTTCCTTTGGGTCGAGCACCAATAACTACTCACGTAGTAAATACATTAGAGAAGCCTGCATTCTTAGAAAGGGCGTGGGAGCGTATTCGTGAAGAAGTTGTCCAAGGTCACCAGGCATACGTTGTCGCTTCACGAATTAGCGCTGGTGAGAGCGAAGATGCAGATATTGATTTCCTTAATGGGGTCACATCGCCGGATATCGTCAGCGTTGAAGTCCTGGCTCCGGAGTTAGCTACCGGCGCACTGAAAGGCCTCCGAGTTGCGCCACTGCACGGGCGACTTTCTGGGGAGTTAAAGGAAGCAACGATGAGTGCATTTGCGGCACACGAGATTGATGTCCTGGTTTCAACAACCGTCATCGAAGTGGGAGTGGATGTTCCAAACGCTAGCCTCATGGTCATCATGGATGCCGATCGTTTCGGTGTCTCACAGCTACATCAATTACGTGGACGTATTGGACGAGGTAGCGCACCGGGACTCTGTCTGCTGGTTACACAAGCGATAGCAGAGGCACCAGCTCGAATGCGTCTCGAGGCAGTTGCAGGCAGTACGGATGGATTTGAGCTTTCAAGAATTGATTTAGAGCAGCGTCGTGAAGGTGACGTCCTGGGCGCACGCCAATCTGGTGCGCATTCTCATCTGCGCTTACTACGTGTTTTGCGCGATGAGGACCTTATCGATGTAGCACGAGCAGATGCAATTGATCTACTCAAAATTGACCCATCGCTAAAGAACTATCCACAGCTAGCGATAGAGTTAGCTAAAGTTGAAGATGACGCAACATCAGAATTTATTGATAAGGGTTAGGTAAATGAGAATAATTGCAGGCCTAGCCAAAGGGCGAAATATCTCAGCAGTTGCCGACGCAACCCGCCCAACATCAGATCGTGCGCGAGAAGCACTCTTCTCTTCCCTTGCATCTGAATTTGGTGAATTTGATGGCCTTAACGTTCTTGATCTCTATTCAGGGACTGGCGCAATTGGCCTTGAAGCGCTTTCCCGTGGCGCTTCAACTGTTCATTGCGTTGAGAATAATGAACGTGCATCTCAAGCGATTCTTTCAAATTATGAAGGGATCAAGAGCTCCCAATTTTCTGGCAATTTCCATCTTTACTCGATGACTGTGGAGCGCTTCTTAGAAGGAAATGCGCCACTGCAGTATCACTTCATCTATGTCGATCCGCCTTATGATTTTTCAGATGTTGAGGTGATTGAAAATCTCATTGCAATCGTGAGTGGAAACTTTCTTCATCCCGATGGACTCATTGCTGTTGAACGAAATAGTCGGGTGCGTGAATTGAGTTGGCCTATTGGGCTCGAAGAGATTCGACAGAAGAATTACGGCCAGACAACGATTTTCTACGGCGCTTCTACGCTTGAAATGGATCTGGACTGATCTTCTTGCTAGCGTTTACCTCATGAAACGCGCCGTCTGCCCTGGATCCTTTGATCCAGTGACCTTTGGTCATCTTGATATTATTGAGCGAGCAAGTGCGCAATTTGAAGAAGTGGTTGTTGCTGTCCTGGTAAACCGCACAAAGTCGAGCATGTTCACAGTCGCAGAGCGCATGGAGATGATTCTCAAAACTACAGCGCACTTACCCAATATTCGGGTAGATTCTTGGTCTGGGCTTCTTGTCGATTACTGCAAGAGCAATGACATTCAAAGTATTGTTAAAGGCTTGCGTGCGGTGACTGACTTTGACTATGAGCTACAGATGGCCCAGGTGAACCTACAAGGATCAGGTGTTGAAACTATGTTTATGGCCACCGCACCGACCCATTCATTTCTCTCTTCCTCACTAGTAAAAGAGCTTGCTTACTATGGTGGGGATGTTTCATCGATGGTTCCAGAGATTGTGAATACTGCACTGAAATCTCGCGTCCAAGAAAGTGGGAAGTAACCATGGATTCAATTGAAAAACTGAATGCAGCAGTAACTCTTATTGAAGAAGCACGTGGCGTGCCTCTCTCGGCTTCGTGTGTTGTTCATCGAGGTGAAATCTTAGAAATTTTGGACGGAGCACGAGTAGCCCTTCCGACGGATCTCGACCAGGCAATCCAAATAATCGCATCCCGTGATGTGATCGTTGAGGAAGCCCGACTCAGCGCCGAGCAGATGATTGCCACAGCCCGTGAAGACGTTGCGCGAATGGTCGAACAAACATCAATTGTTCAGGCAGCGCGCGATGAAGCACAACGCATTTTGGATGATGCCAGAGCGTTGGCTGAGCAAGAGCGAGCAGAGGTTGAGAGCTACATTGATGGGCGACTTGCCACTCTTGAAGTTATCCTAAATAAAACAATGGAATCGGTTGCTCGAGGACGCGAACGGCTTGAAGGTGCTGGAGATAAAGATGTCCTCGGTCAGCTCTCTGAGGAAAAGTAATATCTAGATGGTTCGACCTTCCCACATTTATCATCTCAATACGCACGAAGTACCTCGTCGTGCTGGAGAGATGAAGGAGTATCAGCTGGATTTGATTGTCCCTGAAAGCGTAGGGGTCCCGCTCATCGCAGTTCCGCTCGGAGATGTCATCGAGGTAGATGCACGACTTGAAGCTGTAACAGAAGGCATTCTCTTGAGCGCTGAGATTTTTGCAGTTGCAAAGGGTGAATGCATCCGATGCTTAGATCCGGTTGAAGTCGAAATTGATCGAAAAATCCAGGAGTTGTATCTCTATGAAGAAGACACTTCAAAGAAGGGTTCACGGATCAAGCGAGATCAACCCGTTGACGATGATCTCGACGTCGATGACATTCTCTATCTTGATGGCGTGATAATGGATCTCGAGCCACCCATTCGCGATGCGATCGTCCTTGAACTTCCTGTAAATCCCTTGTGCGATCCGGATTGCCTGGGGCTCTGCCCTGATTGCGGTCAAAAATGGGCCATGCTCCCCGAAGATCATGCCCATGAGGTCATTGATGCTCGTTGGACAGGGTTGGCTGGGCTGGATTTTAAGAATCAGGACTCTTAGGGGATACTTCTCCCATACCTCGAAGTTCTCCTTAAGAGCCTTCGGTTCATCACAACAGGAAGGGCGGTCCACCTCGTGCCAGTACCAAAGCGAAAGATGTCTCGTTCAAAGACACGTTCACGTCGAAGCATGTGGAAGACAACTGCAGCATCTCTTGCACCTTGCTCACAGTGCCAACAGCCAAAGTTGCAACACATTGCTTGCCCGACATGCGGAACATATAACCGTCGTCAAGTTCTAGATATCTGATCGCAGGTTTCTTCTGTTCCCTGAACTTAAGAAAGCTCTGGGAGTTGAGATTGATCCGCAACTCCTTGAGTTAGCGCTGACGCATCGTTCATTTGCCTACGAAAATGGTTCGACTCTTACCAATGAGCGCCTTGAATTCTTAGGGGATTCAATTCTCGGACTAGTTGTCACTGAAGAGCTCTATCTTCGCTATCCAGATTTGGATGAGAGTCGACTATCTCCACTGCGATCTGGAATCGTTAACATGCGAGCTCTGGCAGATATTGCTCGCTCCCTTGAACTTGGAAAGTACATTCGCCTTGGTAAGGGTGAAGAAGTTACTAATGGTCGTGATAAAAACTCACTATTGGCCGATGCGCTGGAAGCTCTCATCGGGGCCATCTATCTAGATACCGGATTTGCAACGACTGCGGCGGTAGTGCAGAGCTTGATTAAGAAGACTTTAGAAGAAGCGATGGCAAAAGGTGCTGGCCTGGATGGAAAGACGGCGCTACAAGAACTCGTCGCATCCCTGGGAAAGGGCTCCCTTGAATATGCCGTCGTTGAAAGTGGTCCTGACCACGATAAATCCTTTACCGCCACCGCCGTTGTTGGGGGAGTGGAAATTGCTCAGGGCAAGGGTAAAAGTAAGCGTGAAGCCGAACAGGCTGCCGCCCGTAGTGCCTACGAAAAACTGAGCGTATAAACAGATAGGTTTACCCACGTGTATTTGAAGAGCATGACCCTCAAGGGCTTTAAGTCCTTTGCTTCGGCGACGACTCTGCGTCTTGAACCGGGGATCACATGCGTGGTCGGACCTAATGGCTCTGGAAAATCAAATGTAGTGGATGCACTTACCTGGGTAATGGGTGAGCAAGGCGCAAAATCACTTCGCGGCGGAAAGATGGAAGATGTCATCTTTGCCGGAACGTCAGGTCGCGCGCCACTTGGACGCGCCGAAGTTTCACTGACAATTGATAACTCTGATGGTGCGTTGCCGATCGAGTTTAGCGAAGTAACAATTTCTCGAATACTTTTCCGTAATGGCCAGAGCGAGTATCAAATCAATGGGGAAGCATCCAGACTTCTAGATATTCAAGAACTCCTGAGCGATTCAGGTATCGGTAGAGAAATGCACGTCATAGTCGGACAAGGTCAACTCGATGCAATTTTGATGGCAACACCTGAAGATCGTCGTGGTTTCATAGAAGAAGCAGCCGGTGTGCTTAAACACCGCAAACGTAAAGAAAAGGCTCTTCGTAAACTTGATTCGATGCAGGCCAATTTGGCTCGTGTCCAAGATTTAACTGTTGAACTGCGTAGACAACTCAGACCCTTAGGCAAGCAGGCTGAAGTTGCGAAGAAAGCAGCAACAATTCAAGCTGATCTTCGCGATGCAAAACTCCGTTTGTTAGCAGATGACTTCATCTCACTTTCCCAAACTCTTGATGCTGAAGTAGCCGATGAGACAGCCTTACGCACTCGCCGCGCAGAAGTTGAAGCAGAACTCGATTCTGTAAGGCGCCGTGAAGAATCTCTCGACGAACAGTCGGCAATCGAGAGCCCCCTTCTCATCCGCGCACAAGAGAATTTCTACGCTCTTTCTGGTTTGCGCGAGAAATTTCGTGGTACGCAATCACTTGCTCAAGAACGTTCAAGGTTTTTGGCCGAAGAGGCACAAGAGGCCAGAGATGCTGGACGCGATCCTCAAGCTCTCGAACAAGAAGCACTTCTGTTGCGCGGTGAAGAAGAAGAATTACGAAAAAGCGTAGAGACTGCCCGCGTTCTGCTCAATGCCTCGACAGAGCAACTCGCTGCTGATGAAATAGCCCTGAAGAGTGAAGAAGATAAAATTGCCGCCACCCTCCGTGCGATTGCCGACCAGCGCGAAGGAACAGCAAGACAAGAAGGTCACATCAAATCATTGGCTGCCCGACTTGATGCGATAGCCGAAGAAATTTCTCGATTGATCAAGGCCCGTGATGGAGCTCAAGAGCGTGTTGATAGCGCAGCACGCGAGTATTCCACTCTTGAGATGGAGATCGCTAGCGCCGATGCAGGAGAGCAAGGACTTGATTCACTCTTTGAGAATGCGAAGAGAGAACTTGAATCGGCGAAGAAAAAGCTAAGTGAGCTTGTTGATCTTGAGCGAAACACAGAGCGTGAGAAAAACGCCATTGAATCTAAACTTGATGTTATGCGAGTTACTACAAGTAACCGCGATGGTGGAGCAGCACTTGTAAGTAATTCGCGTGGAATTTCGATTCTAGGATCGATTGCATCCTTGATTCGCATTGATTCTGGGTGGGAAGCAGCAACAGCATCAGCGTTGGGCTCACTGGCCGATGCCATTGTTGTCCGTGATCTCAATTCAGCAGTAACCGCTTTGACGACTCTTCGAAGTGAAAATCTTGGCCAAGCAGATGTGCTCATTCATGATCGAGATGGTGCGACATCTCTTTCTCTCCCACAAGGCCTTACGCCACTATTGCAGTATCTACACTCAGCTGAAATCCAAGAACTTCTTACATCACTCCTTTCCACAACTGTTGTTGCAACAGATGCACGTGCTGCTGCAGATATTGTGCGAAGCCATCCACATCTCACAGTGGTTACGCGAGACGGTGATCTCCTCACCTCGAAGCGTGTGCGGGGTGGCTCTCAATCGTCTTCTTCGCTCATTGAAATTACAGCGCTCATGGAAGAGCTCTCAGGCAAACTTGAGACACTTAACCACGAATGCAACCGCCTCACCTTTGAAATTTCTACAGCAAACTCAGACCTTGAAACCAAGCAAGCATCTTTCGATCTAGCTCTTTCACAACTTAACGAATCTGATGCTCGCATTGCCGCAATCACGGAAGCGTTGGCAGTATCTGGCCAGAATATGAAATCTGCTAGTGCAGAAGTTGAACGTCTCAATAGCGCAATCAACGAAGCCACTGCAGCCAAATCTCGCGATGAGAATGAATTACAGGTTGCATCTGAGCAACTTCAGCGTCATGGTGATATTCAAGAACCGGATCATCAGATCGCCCAGAATCTTCGTAACAAAGTCTCTGCCGCCCGCACCGCTGAGGTTGAAGCTCGCCTTGCAGTGCGAACCAGCGAAGAGCGAGTTGATTCACTAGCAGCGCGTGCTCAGGCACTTGAAGACGGAGCGCGTGCAGAGCGCGAAGCATCAGAACGTGTGATATTACGTCGTGGAGCGCGTGCGCGGGGCGCACTGATTTCGCAAGCAATAGCCGAAGCAGCTTATGAAGCACTCATTCATATCGAGCGCTCTATTGCGAAGGCATCAGCTGAACGTTCACGACTGGAAGCATCTCGCTCAGATCGCGAAGGTCAGACCTTGACAGTTCGTGCTCGTAGCCGTGAATTAACTCTGGAACTTGATCAACTCACATCAAGTGTTCATCGTGATGAGATTGCTCGAGCTGAGCAGAGGATGCGAATCCAAGTTCTCGAGAGTAAGGCGGTCGAAGAGCTAGGAATTGATGTTGCCACATTAGTAAATGAATATGGTCCCGATAAAGACGTTCCAACATTTATCGAAACTGAATCTGGCGAGATTGTCGCAACCGAGATGGTCCCATATCGTCGTGACCAGCAAGAGAAACGTCTGGCCGCTACAGAGCGCTCCCTTACCTTGCTAGGAAAGATCAATCCACTTGCCCTCGAAGAGTACAGTGCCCTCGAAGAACGTCTTAAGTTTTTAGCTGAACAGCTCGAAGATCTTAAAAACACCAAGAAAGACCTTCTCGATATTATTAAAGAAGTTGACGATCGCGTGCAGCAGATATTTATGGAAGCATACGAAGAGACCGCTCGACACTTCGCAGAGATCTTCCCGCGTCTGTTTCCAGGTGGAGATGGTCGCCTTATTCTTACCAACCCGGATGACCTTCTCAATACTGGTGTAGATGTCGAAGCCCGCCCACCAGGAAAGCGAGTGAAGCGCCTTTCACTTCTTTCAGGTGGTGAAAAGTCACTAACCGCTGTCGCCATGTTGGTCGCGATATTTAAGGCTCGACCAAGTCCATTCTATGTTCTTGATGAAGTTGAGGCAGCCCTTGATGATGTCAACCTTGGACGATTACTCGGCGTACTTGAAGAGCTTCGCGAGAGCTCTCAGTTGATCATCATTACACACCAAAAACGAACCATGGAAATTGCTGACGCTCTGTATGGCGTAACGATGCGCGGGGACGGTGTTACTGAAGTAATTTCTCAACGTCTTCGTGAATCTGAAACTGCATAGCCAGGTTTCTGCATGGGATTATTTAGCGCTCTCGTTGCAAAGCTATCGCGTTCACAGGTCTCAGATTTAGATTGGGAGCAAGCGCGGCGAGACCTTCTCTCATCAGATATCGGGCCCACACTCGCCGATGAGGTTATTGCATCAGCTAAGAAGATCAAGGCAGACGATGCTCGTACAGGTTTAACCTCGGTGTTATCACAACTTCTCTCTGACAAACCGCGCACCCTTGATCTACAACCTCCGTTATCGGTTTTTCTCATCGTAGGAATTAATGGCACAGGTAAGACAACATCTGCGGCCAAGCTCGCCAATTACCTAAAAAAGGATGGCGTTAAACTTCTACTAGGAGCTGGTGATACTTTCCGCGCCGCAGCCGTCGAGCAGTTGCAGACATGGGGGAGTCGCATCGGTGTTGATGTCATCGCAGGGAAAGATCAATCCGAGCCAGCTTCAGTAGCATTTGATGCTGTACAACATGCTAGAGACCATCATAAGCAGGTTTTGATTGTGGATACGGCTGGAAGATTGCATAACAAAAGTGATCTCATGAACGAGTTAAGCAAGATTAAACGAGTCATTGAGAAAATTGCACCCGTGACAGAAGTGTTATTGGTTTTGGATGCAACAACTGGCCAGAATGCGCTCACCCAGGCCAGAGTCTTTGCTGAATCTGTTTCGGTTTCAGGTCTCATTCTCACAAAGACTGATGGAAGCGCCAAGGGCGGATTCGCTTTGGCTGTAGAACGAGAGCTGGGCGTCCCAGTTAAGTTTGTCGGCACTGGTGAGGCAATCGAAGACTTTATCCCCTTTGAGTCAGCGTCCTACCTCCAGGGTCTGCTCGAGGAGTAAGGCCACGTAATCAAGCCGTAACACTGGCTCGCACTTTGTGACCAATTCTTAACCTGCCTTCCGATCACTTGTAATCCCACAAGAGCATCTTTAGGTCATCTCAATGGCGAGGGATTTCTCGATGATACGAAGGTGGTTTATTTATGGAAGAGGTAGTTCTTAATACGGGTCACACCGCATGGATGCTTATAAGCACCGGTTTGGTCTTACTTATGATCCCGGGTTTGGCTCTGTTCTACGGTGGCATGGTTCGAGTGAAAAGTCTTCTTAATATGATGATGATGTCATTTGGTGCTCTCGCGTTAGTTTTTGTTATTTGGATCGCAGTCGGATTCTCACTCGTCTTTGGAGACTCAGTGGGAGAGCGTGGCTTAATAGGTAATGCAGGTGAATTTCTCTTCCTTAAAGGTTTGGATAATTCGACCGCACTTATTGGGGAAATTCCTGCCGCGATCTTTATTGCATTCCAAGGTCTCTTTGCAGCGATTACCGTTGCACTTATTTCTGGTTCGATCGCAGACCGTGCAAAGTTTGGCGCATGGATGATCTTCGCGGGAACGTGGGTCACACTTGTTTACTTCCCGGTTGCACACTGGGTTTTTGCATTTGATAATTTTGTCGCAAAGACTGGTGGTTGGATTGCCAATGATCTTGGCGCAATCGACTTTGCAGGAGGCACCGCAGTACATATCAATGCAGGCGCAGCGGGTTTAGCTCTAGCCCTGATCCTCGGTAAGCGAGTTGGATTTGGCAGAGTTCCCATGCGACCACACAGCTTGCCACTTGTGATGTTGGGTGCAGCTCTTCTCTGGGTCGGATGGTTTGGCTTTAATGCTGGATCAGCAGTTGCTGCAAATGGAACTGCAGGATTAGCACTGCTCAACACAGTTGCAGCAACGACTGCCGCGGTATTGGCCTGGTTACTCGTTGAAAAAATTCGCGATGGTCACGCAACAAGCCTTGGTGCAGCCTCGGGTGTAGTCGCAGGTCTTGTTGCAATTACCCCCGCGTGTGCAGTCGTTGGTGCTAGCGGAGCTTTGATTATCGGTTCAATTGCTGGTGCGCTCTGCGCTCTATCGGTTGGATTAAAATTCAAATTTGGATATGACGATTCACTAGATGTGGTCGCTGTCCACCTCGTTGGTGGAATCGTTGGAACGGTCATGATTGGCTTTGTCGGAGTTGAAGTAGGACTCTTTGATGGCGGGGGAACTGACCAACTTGTGAAGCAGATTATTGGGGCAGCAGTGGTTCTTGCTTACTCTTTCATCGCAACACTCATTATCGGAAAAATTATTGACATGATCTTTGGATTCCGAATCACTCAAGATGAAGAGCTTGAGGGGATTGATCTTGCGATACACGCCGAACGTGCCTATGAAATTTTCGATAACAACCAAGGAAGTGCCTTTGGTTTAACTAGAGGGGGCCAATCGTGAAACTCATTACAGCAATCATCAAGCCATTTAAGTTAGATGAAGTAAAGGATGCTTTGCAGGCAGCCGGAATAACTGGAATGACTGTCTCTGAAGCCAGTGGCTTTGGGCGACAGCTCGGACATACTGAGGTTTATCGGGGTTCTGAGTTTGTGGTCAATCTTGTTCCGAAGGTTCGCCTCGAAGTGCTTGTCTCTGACTCAGAAGTTGAGAACGCACTAAATCTCATCGTGAAGGCTGCGCACACAGGAGCTATCGGCGATGGAAAAGTCTGGACGACAACAGTGGATCAAGTAATCCGTGTCCGAACTGGAGAACGTGGTTCAGAGGCAATCTAGTCATGACGCACCTACAAGAGGAGGTCAAAGCCGACCTCCTCTTGTAGAGTGCGCTCATTATGTTTGAGTCACTGAGTAGTAAGTTCTCATCGGCGCTCTCTTCACTCCGCTCTCGTGGAAAAATAACATCTGCCGATATTGACCAGGTTTGTAATGAAATTTATCAAGGACTCCTGGAAGCAGATGTAGCTCTCGGAGTTGTTGAAGGGTTTATAGATAAGGTAAAGAGCAAATCACTTAGTGCGCTACCTACCTTGCAGTCAGGTTCAAACCAGGCACAGGCGATCTTCGACATTGTCAACGTAGAATTGATTGAAATTCTCGGTGGTCAAGCGCGGAGAGTTCGCTTGGCAAAGAATCCACCTACGGTGATTATGTTGGCTGGTTTGCAGGGTGCTGGAAAGACAACACTTGCTGGAAAACTTGCTAAGTACTTTAAAGATCTTGGCGATACTCCGTTGTTGGTTGCATCAGATTTACAACGGCCAAACGCGGTCAATCAGTTACAGATTGTCGGCGAAAGTATTTCGGTTCCCGTCTTTGCTCCAGAGCCAGGTAATGGAGTGGGAAACCCGGTAGAAGTTGCCAAGGCAGGGTTAGCCTTTGCTCGCTCAAAGTTACATAACATCGTGATTGTTGATACTGCTGGACGGCTTGGTGTCGATGAAGAGATGATGAAGCAGGCATCAGATATTCGAGATGCCATTAACCCTGATGAAATTCTCTTCGTTGTTGATGCGATGATCGGACAAGATGCCGTAAAGACTGCGCAGGCATTTAAAGTCGGTGTTGGTTTTGATGGCGTTGTATTAACAAAACTTGACGGAGATGCTCGAGGTGGCGCGGCCCTTTCGATTGCAGTTCTTACCGGCAAGCCAATTATGTTTGCATCTACTGGTGAGAAACTCGGGGACTTTGACCTATTCCACCCTGACCGTATGGCATCTCGTATTCTGGGAATGGGTGATGTCGCAACGTTAGCTGAGCAGGCAAAGAAGGCTCTTGATGGTGAATCCAGCGCACGACTCGAAGAGAAATTTGTTAAAGGCGAAGATTTCACACTTGAAGATTTCTTAGAACAACTAGAAGCGATGTCGAAGATGGGCTCGATGGGTAAGTTACTCAGCATGCTTCCGGGCTCTGGCGCAATGAAGAAACAGATAGAAAATTTTGATGAGAGTGAAATTGTGCGAACAAAAGCAATTGTTCAATCAATGACACCGCAAGAACGGATCGAACCAAAGATTCTTAATGGTTCACGGCGTGCTCGTATCGCTTCTGGTTCAGGGCGCAAGGTGCAGGAAGTAAATGCTCTCGTTGATAAGTTCGCCGCCGCCCAGAAGATGATGAAGCAGATGAGAAATGGTGGTGGCGCGCCGGCCGGTATGGCTCTGCCTCCGGGAGTCCCTGGAATGCCTGCAGCGCCGAGAATGGGCAAAGGGCCATCCACCCCGCCTAAGAAGAAGTCTCGCTCAGGAAATCCAGCCAAGAGGGCGGTTGAAGAGAACTCCTGATTTTGGATCGACGCTCACACATGGCAAGATTGGCCACCTGTGACGGGGCCCTCTACCCCCGAAACATCCATATC
>JBILRA010000006.1:0-37107 GCA_044372915.1 Candidatus Planktophila sp. | reverse complement strand
ACTCTTCACAACAATCGCACCAACATTTGCAACACGCGAAGGTGGATACACACGTATCACCAAAGTCGGTCCACGTAAGGGCGATAACGCTCCTATGGCTGTGATCGAACTCGTAACAGATAAGTAAGTAATACGCGCACACTCGCGTAAATTCTTATGGCGCAACCCACTCTCTTTCCCGAGAGTGGGTTTCGTCGTTTACGGATTGACATCGCCTACGACGGCACTGCCTTCTTTGGTTGGGCCACCCAGCCCGATAAACGCACCATCCAAGATTTAGTTGAAGAAGCGATCGCACGTATCTCACGCAGTGATATTGAATCAGTTGTCGCAGGGCGCACTGATGCAGGAGTCCATGCCACAGGACAAGTAATTCACGTGGATCTGCCAGATACGGTGTTTGCTGATGGACTTACTTATCGTGACCTTCGCTATAAACTCAATCGAATTCTTGATGAAGACCTGCGTATCATGAACATTAGCGATGCACCCAAGGGATTTCATGCACGCTTTTCTGCCCTGCGTCGGTTCTATACCTACAAAATACTTGATGATAACGAGGTTATCGCACCCCTTTCTCGCTATGACGTCGCTCCTTGGTATCGCCCTTTAAATGTAGAACTCATGAATAAAGCGAGCTCTCTTGTGCTTGGCCACCACGATTTTGCTGCATTTTGTAAATTCAAAGAGGGCGGCACAACAATTCGAACCCTTGAAAAGTATCAATGGCATCGTGACTCAGATGGCTTGCTCATTGCTGAGGTAGTTGCTGATGCTTTCTGCTACTCAATGGTGCGTAACTTAGTTGGCGCAGTAATTTGCGTGGCAGATGGTCGCAAAGATCCTTCGTGGATTCAGGAGTTGCTGGCCAATAAAGAGCGGGTCAGTGATTCATTGGTATTTCCGGCTCGTGGCTTAAGCCTTACGCACGTTGAATACCCCTCGGACGATGAATTGCTTGATCGAGCACGGGTGACGATTGGAAAACGTGGTGAATCCTCGCCTATTGAGGGTGAGGGCTGAGCGGGGTTTTCTCACCATTTTGACCCCTCACGCTGCGGAAGGTAAAGTTCTACCCCTGCGCCAGTGGGCGCCGAAGGTCAATCCTTGAAGCACTACGAAAAGAAGAAGGTAATAGAGCATGCGTACATATAGTCCTAAGGCTGGCGACGTCGTTCGTGCATGGCACGTGATCGATGCACAAGATGTTGTTCTTGGTCGTCTAGCAACTCATGCTGCAGTCCTTCTCCGCGGAAAGCACAAGGCAACATTTGCACCGCATATGGATATGGGTGACTTCGTAATCGTGATCAACGCCGAGAAGATTTCTCTTTCAGGAAATAAGGCGCTTTCAAAGTTTGCACATCAGCACTCTGGTTTCCCAGGTGGTCTTACATCAACTGTTTACGGTGAACTCCTTGAGAAGCATCCAACACGCGCTGTAGAGAAGGCGATCAAGGGAATGCTTCCTAAGAACCGCCTTGGTCGTGATATTGCTGGAAAGCTTAAGGTTTATGCAGGTCCAGAACATCCACATGCAGCACAAGCACCAAAGCCATATACATTCGAACAAGTTTCTCAGATTATTAAGTAAGGGATCCCATACACATGTCAGATAACACAACTTTCGCAGATCTCGACGAGAACGAGATTCCTACTTCATACTCATCTGCAACTCCTGCTGCTGCGACAAACCGTCCAGCAATCAAGGCTCCTGGTGCTGGCACCGGTCGTCGTAAGGAAGCAGTTGCTCGTGTTCGCCTTGTTCCTGGAACAGGCCGCTGGGTAATCAACGGCAAGGCACTTGATGCATATTTCCCAAACAAGGTTCACCAACAGCTTGTCTCTGAGCCACTTCGCACAGTCGGTGCTGAAGGTCAGTACGATATTTTTGCTCGCATCAACGGTGGTGGAGTTTCAGGTCAAGCTGGAGCGCTTCGTCTTGGTGTTGCACGTTCACTCAACGAGATTGATGTCGAAGCACATCGCCCAGCACTTAAGAAGGCTGGATTCCTCAAGCGTGATGCACGTGTTATCGAGCGCAAGAAGTACGGCCTTAAGAAGGCTCGTAAGCGTTCACAATACTCAAAGCGTTAATTCACTTAAAGAGCGGTGCTCATGTCCCTATTTGGTACAGATGGAATCCGCGGCTTAGCTAATGGCCAGGTTCTTACCGCCGAACTCGCACTCGATGTTGCTGTCGCTGCTGCACATATTCTTGTTGAAGGCTTTAACGATAAATCACAACGTCCACGCGCAATAGTTGGTCAAGATTCGCGCGCATCTGGTGAGTTTCTAGAGGCAGCCGTTGTTGCTGGCCTTACAAGTGCTGGTGTTGATGTTTATCGCGTTGGTGTTCTGCCAACGCCTGCAATCTCATACCTTGTAGCAAGCACTGGTGCCGATCTCGGCGTAATGATTTCAGCCTCACATAATGCGATGCCCGATAACGGAATTAAGTTATTTGCTCGCGGTGGTGGAAAACTCGATGATTCGATTGAAGCCCTTGTCGAAGCTCGCATCGGTGAGCCATGGGAACGTCCAACCGGGCGAGGTGTAGGGCGAGCAATCGTTGATGCCGGTGCAAAAGAGAAGTACATCGAACACCTCATGACATCTCTGGCCACTCGACTTGATGGGCTAAAGATTGTGGTCGATTGCGCAAATGGCGCAGCATCTTTTGTAGCACCTGATCTTCTTGCTCGCGCTGGGGCAACAGTTGTGGCAATTTCTCATACTCCAGATGGTTGGAATATCAATGATAACTGTGGCTCTACCTACCTCACCAACCTCAAAGAGGTGGTCGTCAAAGAGGGTGCTGACTTTGGTATTGCCCATGATGGCGATGCTGATCGTTGCTTGGCTGTTGATGCCGAGGGTAATGAAGTCGATGGCGACATGATTATTGCAATTCTTGCAATAGGAATGAAGCAGGCAGGGATGCTTAAAGCCAATACTGTTGTTGGAACCGTGATGAGCAATCTTGGCTTTATGCAGGCGATGGAGAAGGCGGGTATTACCGTTGAAAGAACTCCGGTTGGCGATCGCTATGTTCTCGAACTCATGCTTGAAGAAGATTATGTTCTAGGTGGAGAACAATCAGGCCATGTGATTATGCGAAAGTATGCAAATACTGGCGACGGACTTCTTACAGCGCTCGCAATTTCTCAAGAAGTCGCACGGAGTAAAAAAAGTTTGGCAGAGCTGGCATCTGTAATGACTCGCTTTCCACAGATTTTGATCAATGTGAAGGGCGTTGCAAAAGAGAAGCTAGCAAGTAATTCGGCAATCTCTGAAGCAGTCATTGCCGCTGAGACCACATTGGGATCTTCAGGTCGCGTTCTTCTGCGCGCCTCGGGTACTGAAAACCTTGTAAGAGTGATGGTCGAAGCCTCGAGTGATAACCTTGCCTCTGAAGTTGCGACAACCCTTGCTGATGTCGTAAGAAAAGAACTTTCTCTCTAAGGAGATCTACATATGTGCGGCATTGTGGGATACACAGGCGCACGCTCTGCCGTTGATCCGCTCATTGAGGGACTTCGCAGACTCGAATACCGTGGCTATGACTCTGCTGGAATCGCACTCGGTACACCTACATCACTCTTCATTGAAAAACGTGCCGGCAAATTAGCGAATCTTGAAAGCGCTCTGTCACCAAATATCCCAACAGTGCACTCAGGAATTAGCCATACTCGTTGGGCAACCCATGGTGGACCCACTGATCGCAACGCCCATCCTCACGTCGATAACGAGGGCAAGTTGGCGGTAATCCATAACGGAATCATTGAAAATTACTCAGAACTTAAAGCAGCTCTTGAATCCCGCGGCCATACCTTTTCATCCGATACAGATACGGAATCAGTAGCCCATCTTTTGTCCGAGCTTCGTAAAGAACACGGTGGAGATCTCACCCAAGCAATGCGCGCTGCAGTCAAGCTTCTGCGCGGATCATTTACCTTGCTGGCAGTTCATGCAGATGATCCTGAGCGAATCGTGGGTGTACGTCGAAATTCACCGCTTGTTGCAGGTATTGGCGATGGTGAGAACTTCCTAGCTTCTGATGTTGCAGCCTTTATCGATTACACCAAGCGTGCAATTGAATTAGGTCAAGATGAGATCATCACAATTACTCCAGAAACTATCGAAATCATTGACCTTGATGGAAAGTCAGTAGCGCCACGTGAATATGAGATCACGTGGGACGCATCGGCTGCACAGAAAGGTGGCTTCACACACTTCATGCTCAAGGAGATCTTTGAGCAACCAAAAGCTGTTGCAGATACGTTGATCGGGCGCTTAAGCGATAACGATCAAATTCTGATTGATGAACTTCATATGAGTGATGCTGAAATTGCAGCGCTTAAAAAAATTGTTGTAATTGCCTGCGGCACCGCTTATCACGCGGGGATGGTTGCTAAGTATGCGATCGAAAAGTGGGCAAAGATCAGCGTAGAAGTTGAGATCGCCAGCGAGTATCGATATCGCGACCCAATCGTTGATAGCTCCACACTCGTTGTCGCTATCTCCCAATCAGGTGAAACGATGGATACCTTAATGGCGGTGCGCCATGCCAAAGCAGCAGGTGCACGAGTGCTTGCAATTTGCAACGCCAACAGTTCAACAATTCCACGCGAATCAGATGCGGTGATCTACACGCATGCAGGCCCAGAAATAGCTGTCGCATCAACCAAGGCTCTCCTCACCCAGATTGTCGCTGTCTATCTTCTTGGCCTAAAGCTGGCACAGGTACGCGGTGTACTCAGCGATGGACAAGTGAAAGCTATCTACCATCAGATGCTTGAGCTTCCAGGACAGATTGAACAAATTCTTGAGACAGTTGAACCACTTCGCGAATTAACTCGAAAATTCGCTTCATCAGATACCGTTTTATTCTTAGGGAGAAACGTTGGCTTCCCCGTCGCACTTGAAGGTGCACTCAAGCTAAAAGAACTTGCCTACATTCACGCAGAAGGTTTTGCCGGGGGAGAGCTCAAACATGGCCCAATCGCATTGATTGATTCAATCAAGCAGACTCCGGTTATCGCGATCTTGCCATCAGGTCATGAAAATGCACTTGATGAGAAGATGTTGAGCAATATTCAAGAAGTTAAAGCACGTGGTGCACGAGTAATTGTGATTGCCCAAGAAGGTGATGTGGTTGTCGGCGCAGAACATATTATTCGAATCCCTGCTGGGCCTGCCTTATTACAGCCAATCCTGGCAACAGTTCCACTTCAAGTCTTTGCATATGAAATGGCTGTTACTCGCGGCAATGATGTTGATCAACCTAGAAACCTCGCTAAGTCTGTGACGGTGGAGTAAGCAATGCCCGTTGCAACGATTAGAAAGAATCAACGAAACAGAGCGCTGCGCTGGTCAGCAGTGTTATTTGGCGGGTTCTTGCTTGTTACGCAACAGGTCTATACCTACGGACCACTGACCGTTTTTGATAAGAAGATTAACGCATCGTCCAAGCCTCAATTCGAAGGTATGGCTGGCTTCATTCTTCGACGCTTAGATGACTTAGGTCTACGTGGCGTAACAGCCACAGTGCTGCTGATTGCCGCCGTTTATATTGCCTGGAAATTCAAGACATGGCGTCCACTTAATTTGGCGCTGCTATCACTTTTGCTTTTGAATCTCATTGTCGGTTCAGCAAAATTACTGTTAGGTCGCACCAAGCCACGTCTTGGAATTGATTTGCTACATGCTGGAGGAATGTCATATCCAAGTGGCCACGCATCGAATGCTGTTCTTACTTGGGGAATTTTGGCCTACTTGATTTATAGATATGCCCATGTTGATCGTTATCAAGGCCGACTTGCAAGTGCCGGCGTGGCACTTATTTCACTTACTGTCTGCACCGTTTCACTGATTCGTCATACGCATTGGTTTACAGACCTATTGGGCGGCCTCTTTGTTGGAAGCGCTCTCTTGGTAGCAGTGATCGCAGTCGATAGGTATGTTCCCTCGAAAAGCCAACTGCACTAGACTTAACGCCATGATTGATGGAATCGGCATTGACGTTGTCGACATCGAACGCTTTTCAGAAAGTCTCAAGCGGACCCCGGCTCTCCTAGAAAAACTCTTCACACCCTCTGAGCGAGATAAACCAACTGCCTCACTCGCTGCGCGCTTTGCCGCGAAGGAGGCACTCTATAAAGCGCTGAGTCCAGAGCACGGGTTGTCGTGGCATGATGCTGAAGTAATTAACTTAAGTAATGGAAAACCGGCATTTCTCTTTAGGGGTGGAATCGCAGACCTCGTAGATGGCGCGCAGGTTCACCTCTCACTTTCACACGATGGCGGAATCGCATCTGCAATGGTGGTTCTCGAGCGATGAATTCACTTAATCGAGCAGAGGCTCGTGTCGATCTTGATCGAATCACCACAAATGTTGCGTACCTAAAAAACATTGCAGGTGTAGATCTCATGGCTGTCGTGAAAGCCGATGCATATGGCCACGGTCTTGTACCTGTGGCACGTGCAGCGCTGGCTGGCGGAGCTACATATTTAGGTGTTGCACTTTTGGAGGAAGCGCTAACGCTGCGCAGCGCTGGAATCACCGCTCCAATTCTTGCCTGGCTTGTGCCACCAGGCTCTGATTACTCATCCGCCATTGAACACGACATTGAATTAGCTGTCTCTTCACTAATCGCATTGCAAGAGATAGGTGCTGTGGGTTCTTTACATCGCCCACGCATACATCTTGAGGTAGATACTGGAATGACCAGAGGTGGCTTCCTCACCGAATGGGGAATGCTAGATGCGCACCATGTCGCAAATATAGATATCGTCGGAATTTTCTCCCACTTTGCTCGCGCAGATGAACCGGATGAAATTCAGAACAAGCTACAGCGAGAAAAATTCATGCAGATGATCTCAACTCTCGAGTCATTTGGCCACACAGATATTCTTCGCCACCTCTCTAACTCTGCTGCAACTCTTAAGGATCCAGACTCTGCCTTTGACATGGTGCGGACAGGAATTGCCATGTACGGATTAACACCGGATATGCACACTCTTGGCACTTCTGCATCGCTTGGTCTCAAAGCTGCAATGTCAGTACATGCAAAACTTCATCTCGTAAAAGAAGTTCCAGCCAATTCCCCCGTCGGTTACGGTGCAACCGCCGTAACAGATCGTTACACAAAGCTAGGAATAGTCGCGATGGGGTATGCAGATGGAATTCCGCGGAACGCACAAGGTGCTGGAATTTTTGTCCATGGCAAACGCGCACCGATTATTGGACGGGTCTCGATGGATCAATTCGTCGTTGATTTGGGCCCAGAATCACAGGCGATATCAGGCGATTGGGTTGAAGTTTTTGGCGATGGCATTGCAGGGGGGTATTCGGCAGAGGATTGGGGTAACGCATCTGGCTCAATAAATTATGAGATAGTTACACGAATTGGCCCCCGAGTGCCTAGAATCTACCGATCGCAATCGTCTGTTACGGATTAGGGGGAGTAGATGAGTAAAGATTCACTTCTTTCAATCTCCAACCTCACCGTTAAATTCGGCGGCCTGACAGCACTCGATGATGTTTTTCTCTCAATTGAGCCACACACGATTGTCGGATTGATTGGCCCAAATGGTGCTGGAAAAACAACCCTCTTTAACTCTATCGCTGGTCTGGTAACTCCAACTTCTGGAACTATTGAAATTCATGGCAAGAACGTTGATTGGCCTTCAACCGATGAGCTGGCAAAGTATTCAATCGCGCGAACGTTGCAAGGCGTTGGATTGTTTGCTGGATTAACGGTTCTTGAAAATGTGATGATGGGTGCCGATATAACCTCTGAATCAAACTTCTTTAAAGACTTGTTTGGATTATCTGGAAAAAGTGAGGCTAAGTTAAGGCGTAAGTCTTTAGATGCGCTTGCGTGGGCTGGCGCACTTGATCTTGCTGAAAAAATGCCAGGTGATTTAACCTATCCTGATTCAAAGCGAGTATCGATTGCAAGAGCACTCGTTCTAGAACCTAAAGTTTTACTCCTAGATGAGCCAGCTGCCGGACTAGGTCAAGATGATATTGATAAGTTTGCCAAACTCTTGAAGCAATTGAAGGAAAAATGCGCAATTGCTATCGTTGAACACCATGTTGATTTCATCGGACAAATTTCCGATCAAGTCTATGTACTGAATTTCGGTAAAGTGATCGCTAGCGGAACTTTTGATTTGGTAAAGCGCGATCCAGCGGTTCTTGCCGCATACCTTGGAACTTCGAACCAGAGCGGCAGCGATCAGTTGGGAAATTCTCATGCTTGAGGTACGAGATCTCACAACGAGCTATGGCTCCGTAGTTGCACTGAATTCTGTGTCATTGACAGTCGTTGAGTCAAAGATAACGACCGTGATCGGCGCTAACGGTGCTGGAAAAAGCACGTTGCTCCGAACAATTTCGGGATTAGAAAAACCTGCATCAGGCTCTGTGACCTGGAACGGTGAGTCGCTATTAGGAAAACGTCCAGAAGAGATTGTGCGTATGGGGATTGCACATGTACCTGAGGGTCATGCAGTTATCTCCGCACTTACCGTTGAAGAGAATATTTCAATGGGCGCACTTTTTCGCCGCCGTACACATAAAAACGATATAGCTCAAGCCACAGAAGAGTTGTACACCCTTTTCCCTCGTCTACTCGAACGGCGTAAACAGCTTGCCGGAACTCTTTCGGGCGGTGAGCGTCAGATGTTGGCCATCAGTCGCGCCTTGGTTTCTCGCCCATCACTACTCTTACTTGATGAACCTTCCTTAGGACTTGCTCCATTGGTTGTGGAGCAAATCATCGATTCAATCAATGTATTGAGTCAGAAAACAGGTCTCACAGTGTTGTTAGTAGAACAGAATGCAAACACTGCACTCAGTGTTGCCGACTACGGCGTCCTTTTATCTCTGGGCAAAGTTGCGGCATATCTTCCAGCAGATGAACTTAAGGCTGATGCAAGTCTTCGCGCAGCCTATTTGGGGTATTAATGGATACATTACTAGCAGCGCTCTTTACAGGCACTTCACGCGGTGCAATTTACGCTCTTGTTGCCATGGGCTTGGTATTAGTCTGGCGTGGAGCGGGCATCGTTAACTTCGCGCAGATGGGCCAAGCAATGTTCAGTACCTACATTGCATCCTCTCTGATTATGAATGGATATTCATATTGGTTGGCTTTCTTCGTGGCAATCGCTGCCGGCGCCCTTCT
Source organism: Candidatus Planktophila sp. (assembly GCA_044372915.1). Lineage (GTDB taxonomy): Bacteria > Actinomycetota > Actinomycetes > Nanopelagicales > Nanopelagicaceae > Planktophila. Next base: position 27,910 of record JBILRA010000006.1, on the reverse strand, counting down.
TGGTGTATTTCTAGACCTAGCAGTAATGCGGCCACTATCAAATAAGAAACAAACGGAATTACTCAGTAGCGCTTCGATGCGCGCTGCTGTGCCTGTAATTGCCTCACTCGGAATTCTCGGTGTGCTTCAGGCACTCGCTGGAGTTTTTTGGGCAGCTGAAGAGCGAGGATTCCAAGCCCCATTTGCTCAAGAGGGTTACACAATTGCTGGACGCGTGATGCCATTTACATCTTTTGATCTTTTCGTAATGTCGGTAGTGACGTTCACGCTCATTCTCACCGTTCTCTTCTTTAAGAAAACTGGCGTTGGTTTGGCAATGAGGGCGAGCGCACTTGATCAAGAGGTAGCAAAACTCAGCGGAATTCGCACCAATGGAGTTCGTGCGTTGAGCTGGGCAATTTCTGGAGCCGCATCCTCGCTAGCCGGACTACTTCTTACTCCAACATCAAATCTCTCGCCATACACTCTCGACTTAGCGCTCATTATTGGATTTACGGCAGCCGTTGTAGGTGGATTGGATAGCTTGCCGGGTTCTGTCATCGGCGGCTTCATTCTTGGTTTTGTTATTTCTTTTGTTAATTACTATTTGACTCCAGAAGATATCTATTTGGCAATCCTTGCTGTCTTGGTCTTTGTACTCGTTGTGCGACCTCGAGGCATTCTCGGTGGGAAGGATACGCGACGTGTCTAATTCGCATCCGAAATCGATTATTCGTAAGAGTTCCATAAGGACGTTAGTTTTTGGCCTTTTGAACCATATAACCAAGGTCAACTCGCAGTTACGCTCACACTCTTTATTGGAATATTATCGATTGTTATTCTTACAGGAATTTCTGGTCAAATATCTTTAGGTCAGAGCGCATTGATGGCCGTGGGTGGCTACAGCACAGCCTTAATGATCATTAACCTCTCAATGTCTCTTTGGATCGCAATTCCTCTCTCGATTATTTCTGGTGGTGTAGCTGGATTAATTCTTGGGACTGTTGCTGCTCGGCTTAGCGGTCCTTATTTGGCAGGAACCACTCTCGTGGTCGCACTAGCCATCCCATCGATTGCAACTCGATTTGATTCAATTTTTAAAGGTGATGAAGGTCTGCAAGTTGATGTGGGATATCCACCTGCGTGGTTTGTTCGAGCCTTCGGTGACCCCACATATGAGATGTGGCAATTTTATGTGGCGCTACCTTTCGCTCTTCTTGCACTCTTCTTCGCCTCGAATCTACTTCTCTCTCGTTCTGGTCGCGTCTGGCGCTCAATCCGTGATCACGAGATTGCATCAGCTTTAGCTGGCGTGAAAGTTTCGCGACAGAAAGTTTTTGTCTTTACAATTTCAGCATCCTTTGCAGGTCTCGCTGGTGCGTTGTATGGACTGCGCGGCTCAGTAGGTCCAAGTACCTACCCCACATCACTCTCACTTTTATTACTCACTGGTGCAATTCTTGGCGGTATCAGAAGTATTGCCGGAGCGTTTATTGGAAGCGTCTTAGTTGTGTTTTTACCTGACTGGATAGACCTGGCGGTGCATTCGTTTGAACTATCTGAACAAGTCTCCAATTATCTTCCAGCCCTCGTCGGCGGTATCCTACTTATTCTCACGGTGGTCCTTAACCCGGCCGGAGTAGCCGGCGGGAGCCATCTTCACAAGCATAAATAATTGTCAGAAAAGTCTAAAGCAAGGGCCAAATCAACCCGTAATTGCTGACTCTCAGCGCTGATTGTTCACTTTAATCGCCCATTCTGTTAACGTGGGGCTGTTCGAGTCCACCCTTGGACCGAGTGCTCATGGCTTCCAGAAAAAGCCGCGAGTAAAAATGGAGCAAAGAAAAGAGTGAATGCAGTGAAAAATCATGCATCTCTATTCCGCACACGTCGCGGGATGATCACCACAGTTGCTGCTTTTGCGGCAAGTGCCCTCGCAGTATCAATTCTGCCAGCGCAGGCTGCTACGACACCAGGTGTAAGCGCCACTGAGATTGTTTTGGGCATGCAATTGCCACAAACCGGGCCAGCAAGTCCTGGATATAACAAGGTAGATGACGCAATGCGCGCCTATTTTGATTATGTCAATTCAAAGGGCGGCGTTAATGGTCGAAAGATTAGATTAGTTGTAAAGGATGATGCCTATAAGGCAGGACTTACTGTCACAACAGCTTCTGCTCTCATCAACAAAGATAAAGTCTTTGCAATGGTCGGTAGCGTTGGAACACAGACACATATTGCAGTGATTAAAGATATTAACCGCCGTGGAATTCCAGATCTATTCGTAAATAGTGGTTACAGCGGGTTCTATACAGATCCAAAGAAGTACCCAACTACTTTTGGTGCTCTTGGTACATATGTCGCCGAGGCAAAGATTCTTGGCAAGTACGTCAAAGAGACCTTCCCAACAAAGAAGCTTGGAATTCTCTATCAGACAGATGACTTCGGTCGTAACACTGTTGAGGGTCTTAAGACTTCAGGAATCACCTTTGAAGCACGTAAAACTGCAGCAACATTTATTGCAGGCACACAGGGCTCACTCGGTCTTGACGCTCAGATGAAGCAACTTCAGGCCAATGGCGTTGAAGTTGTATTCGTTGGCGCAGTTGCTTCAGCATTTGCGATTGCCGTTGGTGCCGCTGCCAAGATCGGTTACAAGCCACAGTTTGTAGTGATCTCGGTTGGTTCAGATGCCACCACCTTCCAGACAATTCTTGGAGCTGGTGGAATACCAGCAGCTACTTCAGCTGCACTTCTTGCAGGAACAATTTCTGCCTCACACGCCCCATCACCATCTGAATCCAATGATGAATATGTCAAGGCATTCATTAAGATCAATGATGAATTCAATAAGGGTCCTGACAAGCGATGGGATAACAACGTTCTTCAGGGAATGAATATCGGTTACCTCACAACTGCCGCCCTACTTGGAGCAGGTAAGAACCTCACCCGCCCAGGAATTATTAGCTACGTGAAGAACAATGGTGCAAAGCTTTCAAGTGCAGCTCTCTCACCACTTGGATACTCAGCAACAACTCATGAGGCGTTCACTGGTTTCTGGATCGGTAAGTACGATGCAAAAACTGCCCTCATTCCTGTTGATTCACCACGCAAGGTCTGGACCACAGATTCTGCTAAGGGTGCAGTAACAGAGCTCAAGTACACGCGTCCTGCAATCGCTGCAGATGCCCTACCAAAGGTTGGTTAATTCATGAAATCAATAATCATGCGTAAGTCTTTGGCAGCACTCAGCGCTGCAGCACTTGTCGCAACATTGGCTGTAACGGTTGTTCCGTCAGCCTCTGCGACACCTGTCTGTGCAACTGCTGCTGGCGTGGAAACATGCCAGGGCAAGCTTGCCAATGGTTCAAGCTATGTCTTTAGAATGCCTGCAAACTTCAAGGGAACCATGTTCTTCTGGGAGCATGGCTTCAAAGCGACATATCCTTATCCAGGATATACGCCACCAACTGGTGTCGTAGAGCTCACTCCAGGTAACTCAGTTACCGGTCAAGATGTTACAAAAGAGATGCTTCGCGCCGGTTATGGCATTGCTGCCTACGATGGCACCGACAAGGGTGCACGTGGTTGGAATACAACCGCACGCGTTGAAATGCTCAAAGAGGTTATCGATATCGCAATGGTGAAGTTCCCAACAATCGAAAAGAAGGTTGTCTACGGTTCTTCCCAAGCAGGCTCGATCATCACACCATTTGCTGAGAAGTACCCAACCTATGCAGATTCAATTGGAATCATGGCAGGGCTTACACCTTCTGCTGCTGACTCAATTCAATCTGCTTGTGATGCGATGTATCTCCTCAGCATCTTCGCTGATCCAACAATTAAGGGTTGCGCAGCTTTTGGAACAAAGGGTGTGGCTGGCCACGTTGCAGCTCTTACAGAGCTCGGCAAGGTTGTCGCTCTTCTCCGTGGTTGGAGCGCCAACTACGGTGCTCCAGGACTTGAGTATCCAGCGGCAATTAAGCCAGCCGGTATTCCTCAACGTTCAGCACTTCTTCTTATCGGACTCTTGATTGGTATCCCAACAAAGAGTGCGCACATGGATGGAATCACAACTGGTGGTCTCGTTCCTGAGCAGAGCATTAACGCAACAGTTGCTGTCCTTGAAAATATGGGAGATGCAATTGCAACAGGTGTTCTCGCTGGTCAATCAATTTCTGAGATCACAGGTCCCGGAATGTATGACAATACAAAGACTGATTACACAGCTCTTCTTGATGAAGGTGACGCTGGACGTTACAACCTAGGACTTTCAGGTGATGACGGCATCAACGCAATGCTTGGTGTAATCGCGGCATCTCCTCGAGTTACTGGAGTTCCAGCTGCCGTTGCTAAACTTAAAGCTATCGATGCTTCAAAGTTCACTTCAACAGTCCCAACAATCTTGCTTTCAAATGAAGCAGATCGTCTGGTCTTCCCAGGAAACAGCTCACGCTATGTAGACCGTAAGCGTGCTGTTTACGAAGCTGCTCTTGAAAAGTGGGAGGCAGATCTCGCAGCTGCAACTACTCTCGCTGCCAAGACTGCAGTGAGAGCGAAGAAGCCACGTTGGAACACTCTCGCAATCTGGGCAATTACTCCAGAGACCTATACCAAGTACACAGCAGCAGGCGCGCCAGATTTAACGGCTCCTGTTGCAGTCTCTGGTACAGGACACCAAACCTTTACAAAGAAGCAGACAATGGCATGGGTAAACATGCTCGCCTTGGCTGCAAAAACTGGCAAGGTCCCAACAGCTGCATACGTTGAACACATCGCTAAGTTCGTTCCTTACCTCAGCGATGATGCCGACTACCGTCCAGCTGATCTCAAGTACGACTTTTCTAAGTAGTCATACATAGTAAAAGTTGTAGGTAATTCAGTACGAAAGGCCCTGGGAAACCAGGGCCTTTCGTCATCTACTACCCCTGTCACTCATGAGAAGATCGGTTCATTATGGGTACTCGTGAGGCCGCAATACATCGCATCGCAGATGCCGATGCGATGGCTGTACTCGGTGAAAAGATTGGGCGTCTGGCACGCCCTGGGGATTTGATCTTGCTCAATGGCCCCCTGGGTGCCGGTAAAACAATTTTTGTGCAAGGCGTTGGGCGCGCACTTGGAATAAGTGATGTCACATCGCCCACCTTTGTCATCTCACGAATTCACGACGGTGTGATGCCATTGATTCATGTTGATGTCTATCGCTTACTTGAGGCGGGAAATGCCGCGGCATATCTTGATGACCTAGATCTTGATACCGCACGCGAAAATGGATTAACAGTCATCGAATGGGGTGGGGTCGAATCTGCCCGGCTCAGTGATGATCGACTTGAGATCGTAATAGATAGAACCACAATAGATAGAAGTGGTGAAGAACGAATCGTCACAATCTCTGCCGTAGGTTCTAGATGGGACGGTGTTGAATTATGAGCACCAGCCTTGTTATCGATACATCCACATCTCACACAATTGTTGGTCTTATTAAAGATGAGCAGATTCTGTGGCAGGGATTTCACGATGGTGCAACCGATCACGGAAATGCTGTTGCCTTACTTGCAAAGCAAGCATTGGCAGCGGGTGTGAACCCAGATCGTGTCGTTGTGGGAATGGGACCTGGGCCATTTACGGGATTGCGTGTAGGTATTTCATTTGCTCGAGCTTTCGCGGCAGCGCGCAATATTGAAGCGATCGGTATCTGTTCACTTGATGCGATTATCGTGGATCAAAGTGCGTACACGGTCGCCATCGATGCTAGACGCAAAGAAATTTACTGGGCCAGATATCAAGATGGTGTGCGGGTTGAAGGCCCTGCCGTAAATTTTCCAGCCGATGTCGCTGGCTACATCATCGATCTCTATCCCGATGTGTTGCGTTTGGTTCAACTCTCACATACACAGAACGTGAGTGAGCCTATCTATTTGCGCAGACCTGATGCAGTCGCAACTGTGGATCGTCCATCATGATTACATACCGCGCCATGATCGCACTCGACATTCCTGTTGTCGCTTCCCTTGAGAAAGAGATCTTCAAAGATGATCCATGGTCTATGGGCCAATTTAAAGAAGAGGTTTCAAGTAACGGAATTACTCGCCATTATTTAGTTGCCTGTGATGCCCAGCATCAGATTGTGGGTTGGGCAGGGGCGCTCTGCGCAACCGATGGGGCTGATACTGACATTTTGACGATCGCTGTTGTTCCAGAGCTTCGCCTGCGCGGCATTGCCCGTCACATGCTGACTTCCCTGATTGATTGGGCCTATACAAAGAATTCGCCACAGATTTTTCTAGAAGTTGAAAAGAACAATCAACCGGCACAGGCGCTCTATATCTCCGAAGGCTTTGAAATTATCTCACTGCGCCCTGATTATTATGGGGCGGGCATTGATGCTCTGGTGATGTCCAAGGTGCTCAGATGAGAGGCCCATTAGTTCTTGGAATTGAAACATCGTGCGATGAAACTGCGATTGGAATTGTTGCAGGACGCACACTTCTTGCAAATGTGATTGCATCGAGTGTGCAAGAGCACGCCCGCTTTGGCGGCGTAGTGCCTGAGATTGCAAGCAGGGCGCACTTAGAGGCGATCCAACCAGCACTGAAGCAAGCGCTGACTGATGCTGGTGTCACACTTCGTGATATTGATGCAGTTGCAGTCACTGCTGGGCCAGGACTTATTGGCGCGTTACTTGTTGGAACATCAACTGCTGCTGGGCTAGCACTTGGCCTTGGTCGGCCAATTTATGGCGTTAATCATTTGGCGGCACACATCAGCGTTGATTATTTAACTCATAGCAATCCCATCGAACCCTCCATAGCTTTATTAGTAAGTGGTGGACATTCATCGCTTCTCAAAATTGATGACATCACGCACTCGATTACAAAACTTGGTGCGACGATGGATGACGCGGCAGGGGAGGCATTCGATAAAATTGCACGCATCCTGGATTTAGGTTTTCCTGGGGGGCCTGCCATCGACGGCATTGCACGCGATGGCAATTCATCCGCCATTGATTTTCCGCGAGGGCTGACAACAAGTGATGATTGGAAAACTCGTCCCTACGACTTCTCCTTCTCAGGTCTTAAGACAGCAGTTGCGAGATATCTTGAAAGCACACCGCACTATGCCAAGGCCGATGTTGCAGCATCGTTCCAAGAAGCAGTCGTTGATGTTCTTCTGCAGAAAGCAGTTCGCGCCTGTCAAGAAAGCGGAATTGATCGCCTGGTGATCGCAGGTGGCGTTGCCGCCAATTCACGGCTCCGGGCGGTGGCCGAGCAGCGCTGTGAGCGCGCCAAAATCGCACTCGCCATCCCAGAACCCGCCCTGTGTACCGATAACGGGGCGATGGTGGCCTCGCTAGGGGCGCTGATGGTCCTGTCGGGGCGTCCAGCGAGTCCGCTGGCCTTTGATGCCAGCTCATCTATGCCCGTTGAGGCGATCAGCCTCTAAACCTGCGCTCCCTCGATTTGCAGGCTCGATTCACCCAGCCTAGTCTTAGCGTTAGCACTCTCAACCTCACACTGCTAATAGCAAAAGGAGTAAGACCATGGCCGTTGCCATTAAGCCACTTGAAGACCGCATCGTTGTAAAGACCAACGAGGCTGAGACCACCACAGCATCAGGTTTGGTTATCCCAGATACCGCCAAAGAGAAGCCACAAGAAGGCGTAGTCCTTGCAGTTGGCCCAGGCCGCTTTGATGATGGCGTGCGCGTTCCAATGGATGTCAAGGTTGGCGATGTCGTTCTATACAGCAAGTACGGCGGAACCGAAGTGAAGTACAACAACGAGGAGTACCTCGTTCTCTCAGCCCGCGACATTCTCGCAGTTATCGAGAAGTAGTCCATGGGAAAAATTCTAGATTTCGATGAGCATGCTCGTCGTGCGATGGAACGTGGCGTCAATATTCTTGCCGACACAGTCAAGGTAACACTCGGTCCTAAGGGTCGTAACGTTGTGATCGCTAAGTCATTTGGCGCACCTGTTATCACCAACGACGGTGTCACTATCGCAAAAGAGATTGAACTTTCAGATCCTGCCGAGAACATGGGCGCACAACTTGTTAAGGAAGTTGCAACAAAGACAAACGATGTTGCAGGCGATGGAACAACAACTGCGACTGTCTTGGCGCAAGCAATGGTTAAGGAAGGTCTTCGTAACCTTGCCGCCGGTGCTCAGCCAATGGATCTCAAGCTTGGAATCGAAGCAGCCGTTGAAGCCGTTTCAAAGAAGTTGCACGAGATAGCAATCCCGGTAAAGGATCGCGCGCAGATCGCTGATGTTGCAACAATTTCAGCTAAGGATCGCACCATCGGAGATCTCATCGCAGAGGCGATGGATAAGGTCGGCAAAGATGGCGTTATCACTGTAGAAGAAGCATCAACGGCATCTGTTGAACTCGAATTCACAGAAGGTATGCAGTTCGATAAGGGCTATATTTCACCGTACTTTGTGACAGACCAAGATCGCATGGAATCAGTATTAGATGATGCCTACATCTTGATCTCTGCCAACAAGATCTCATCACTGGCTGACCTTCTTCCTATCTTGGAGAAGGTTTCACAGGCAGGTAAGCCACTGTTGATCATCGCAGAGGATGTTGAAGGCGAAGCGCTTTCTACACTAGTTGTAAACCGTATGCGTGGAGTCTTCACTTCAGCAGCTGTTAAGGCTCCTGGCTTTGGTGATCGTCGCAAGGCAATGTTGCAAGATATTGCAATCTTGACCGGGGGACAGGTTGTCTCAAGTGAGATCGGAATGAAACTTGATCAGGTAGCACTGACAGATCTTGGTCGCGCTCGCCGCATTGTTATTACAAAGGATGCAACAACAATCGTTGATGGAGCAGGGGATAAGGCGGCAGTTGTTGCTCGCACCACTGAGATCCGTAACGAGATCGCAGCATCTGATTCCGATTGGGATAAAGAGAAGTTGCAAGAGCGTGTTGCAAAGCTTTCAGGTGGCGTCTGCGTCATCAAAGTTGGTGCACACACTGAAGTTGAACTTAAAGAGAAGAAGCTTCGCCTAGAAGATGCAATCTCAGCTACCCGCGCGGCAGTTGAAGAAGGCATCGTTATCGGCGGCGGCGCAGCACTTGTGCATGCAGCAGATACTCTCGAAGGTGATCTCGGATTCACTGGAGATAAGGCAGTCGGTGTACGTCTTGTTCGCAAGGCATGCGATGAGCCACTTCGTTGGATTGCCGAAAACGCTGGCCTTGAAGGCTATGTCGTAGTTGCAAAGGTGCGCGCACTTAAGGTCAATGAAGGCTTTAACGCGGCAACTGATGTCTATGGCGATCTTGCAAAAGATGGCGTTATCGATCCGGTAAAGGTGACTCGTTCAGCACTTGCTAACGCTGCATCTATCGCTGCAATGTTCATCACCACTGAAGCACTCGTGTACGAGCGCCCAGCCGATGAAGAACCATCAGCGAGTGGCCACGGTCATTCACATGGACCTGGTGGACACAGCCACTAAGTTCACTAGTGGCTCATAAATTCAGCCACTAAGTTCACTAAAAATGCATTAACGAGAAAACCCCCGCGAATTACTCGCGGGGGTTTTCTCGTTACAAGGCGGGCTGGAAAAATTAACTTGCGTGTGAAACCGATGTTTTGGCAACGATCGATGCCGGGATTGTTAGCGGTGTGACCCCTTGGCGTTCTAGGATTGCGGTGCGATCATCTTCTGAAAGACCTCCCCAAATTCCATAGGGCTCTTGCACGGCTAGGGCATGGGCGCGGCAGGCTGCGATGACAGGACAGCTTGCGCAGACCGCCTTTGCTGCATTCTCGCGATTGCGACGGCGTGGGCCGCGCTCTCCATCAGGATGGAAGAACATCTCAGGATCAAGATCGCGACAAGCGCCTTGATACTGCCATTCCCACTCTTCCATTACAGGAATCGGTAAGCGTGAAATCTCAGCCATCTCTTTACTCCTATTCGTTCCTCGTTTCGGCCAACCATACAACCGTTTCATAGGTTGTTCAAGTATCTATCGCGCCAAAGTTGCTTCAGGGGGTAAAAAAAGGCCAGATGAGCGTGTTTTCAAGTGGTGAGATGTGCCACTTCACGCCACGATTACCCCATGAGCCCAGCAGAGCAGCCGCCATCGGCTACAGGAGACCTCCTGAGCGTGGCGGCGGTGGCTCGCAGGATTGGTGTTGCCCCGGCAACTCTTCGCACCTGGGCGCGTAGATATGGCATTGGGCCCCAGGCGCACGAAGTGGGATCACACCGTAAGTATTGTCCAGGCGATCTTTCTAAATTGATGTTGATGCGTCGCTTGATTAGCGCAGGTGTTGCACCGGCAGATGCTGCCGAGCAGGCACGTAGCCATGAAGGCGCTATTGTGATCGAAGAGATGGTCTCTCTCTGTCGCGAATGCGATGAAACAATTGATGCAATTCTTAACGCCGTTAATGCGCTGGACTCTCTCTTTGTCGAAACGATGTTGCGCAACGAGATTGCAGAGAATGGAATTATCAGTGCCTGGCAAGATGTTTTTGTCCCGGTACTCGTAGAGGTTGGAAGTGAGTGGGCAAGGACTGGTAAGGGCGTTGAGATTGAACACATGCTCACCGAAATACTTAAACGTGTTCTGCGCGAATCAGCAGGAGAAATCATTACTCCGACAAATGCACGCCCTGTATTGCTTGCATCCGTTGGAGAAGAGATGCATTCACTAGCACTCCATGCACTAGCTGCTGCGTTGGCCGAACGAGGAATCGAGACACAATTTCTTGGTGCGCGAACTCCGATCGAAGCGCTCTCTGCAATGGTGACTCGTTTTGCACCCCCTGCTATTTTCTTGTGGGCCCAAATGCCAGTCCATGCCAAGTCACAATTCATCACTGAATTGCCACGAGTTCGCCCCGCCCCACGGATCGTTCTCGGTGGCCCGGGCTGGGATCAAAAGTCCGGCGCTGGCGCTCGCTCTGTAGCCTCATTGAGCGAGGCTGTCGATGAAATTACGCTGGCAATAGGGGCTTAAACGCACCGATAGACTTTCCCCTCACTCATCAGTGAGGAGCGCCCATGAGCGAGCACGACAAGGTCACCATGTTGGGCCTGACCTATGACGATGTACTCCTTCTGCCTGATGCATCCGATGTTGTCCCGAGCGAAGTAAATACCTCTACCTGGCTTACTCGAAACATTTCTCTGGCTGTCCCGCTGGCATCTTCTGCGATGGATACCGTGACTGAATCTGCCATGGGAATCGCGATGGCAAAAGCTGGTGGCATCGGAATCATTCACCGAAATTTTTCAATTGAAGATCAAGTTACTCATGTGAAGTTAGTTAAAAACGTCGGACTTGCAGGGGCGGCAGTTGGCGTCGGCGATGATGGATTTGCACGCGCACAAGCGTTGATCGAAGCCGGTGTTGATGTTGTTGTCGTTGATACAGCCCATGGACATCATCGCGCAGTGCTAGAGGCGATCGAACGCATTAAAAAGTTTTCATCCGTCACCGAAGTTATTGGCGGAAATGTTGCAACACGTGCGGGAGCACAAGCGCTTATCAATGCAGGAGCGGACGCGGTCAAAGTAGGCGTTGGTCCAGGATCGATCTGTACTACTCGCGTTGTTGCAGGTGTCGGTGTTCCACAAGTGACAGCAATTATGGAAGCAGCTAAGGCGTGTAACAAAGCCGGTATTCCATTGATCGCAGATGGCGGATTGCAATATTCAGGTGATATCGTCAAAGCAATTGTTGCCGGCGCGCACTCTGTGATGCTCGGCTCACTATTGGCTGGATGTGATGAATCACCTGGTGAGCTCATTGAACTTGATGGCCGTAAATACAAGGCATATCGCGGAATGGGTTCTCTCGGTGCGATGCAATCGCGCGGCGAACAGAAGTCGTACTCGAAGGATCGCTACATGCAAGATGATGTTTTGAGCGAAGATAAATTAGTTCCTGAAGGGATCGAAGGAAAGGTTGCCTACCGTGGCAGCGTCGCAGAGGTTGTGCACCAACTTGTTGGCGGATTGCGAAGCGGTATGGGATACGCCGGAGCCCCAGATGTGCAAACACTGCGCCGCGATGGACACCTCATTCAAATTACCGCAGCAGGGTTACAAGAGAGCCATCCTCATGATGTGCTTCATGTAGCCGATGCACCTAATTATTCGAAGGCTAAGTAAGGAGAGCACTCATGGATATCGAAATCGCCCCAGGAAAACGCGCTCGCCAGGCTTACTCTTTTGACGATATTGCCATTGTGCCAAGTCGTCGTACTCGTGACCCAGAAGAGGTTTCAACCACATGGCAGATAGATGCCTACAAATTTGATCTACCGATGTTGGCAGCGCCGATGGACTCCGTTGTTTCTCCTGAAACAGCAATTGAGATCGGTCGCTTAGGCGGACTCGGCGTTCTCAACCTTGAAGGTTTGTGGACTCGCTATGAGGATCCACGAATTCCTCTAGGTGAGATTGCATCAATGCCAGATAAGCATGCAACCCGGCGCATGCAAGAGATTTATTGCGCTCCCATTCGCCCAGAATTGATTAAAGAGCGAATCAAAACAATTCGCGATGCAGGTGTCACAGTCGCAGCATCACTTTCGCCAGCGCGCACCGCAGAATTTCACAAAGCGGTCATCGCGGCAGGTGTTGATATCTTCGTTATTCGTGGAACAACAGTTTCGGCAGAACACGTTGCATCAGAGCGCGAAGAACTGAACTTGAAGAAATTCATCTACGAGCTTGATGTCCCTGTCATCGTTGGTGGGGTTGCAACCACAACAGGTGCTCTGCACCTCATGCGCGCAGGGGCTGCAGGAGTCTTGGTTGGTTTCGGTGGCGGAGCAGCACACACAACTCGCAAAGTTTTAGGTATTGAAGTTCCCATGGCATCTGCTGTTGCAGAAGTTGCTGCAGCGCGACGCGAATACCTTGATGAATCTGGCGGACGTTATGTTCATGTTATTGCAGATGGTGCAGTTGGTCGCTCTGGCGATATCGCAAAGGCAATTGCAATGGGAGCCGATGCGGTCATGATGGGTTCACCACTTGCAAAGGCGAGCCAAGCACCAGGACTTGGTTGGCACTGGGGATCAGAGGCCCATCACAGCCAACTTCCACGAGGTGAACGCGTCAATGTTGGCACAGTTGGTTCACTCGAAGAGATCTTGCTCGGACCATCCCATAGCGCTGATGGCTCAATGAATTTATTCGGCGCACTACGTCGCTCAATGGCAACGTGTGGATATTCAGATGTGAAATCTTTCCAGCGCGTAGAGGTGCTTATTAGCCATGGCAAGTAACGTCACATCCGGTGGCGTTCTAGTCGTCGATTTCGGTGCGCAATACGCCCAATTGATTGCGCGTCGAGTTCGTGAAGCACATGTCTATTCTGAGTTGGTTCCACACTCAATTACATCGGCTGAGGTTCTGGCAAAAAACCCTTCAGCAATCATTCTTTCCGGCGGCCCATCAAGTGTCTATGCCGAGAATGCGCCAGCATTTGATACTTCGATTCTTTCCCTAGGAATTCCTGTCTTTGGAATTTGTTATGGATTCCAAGTGATGGCACAAGGCTTAGGTGGCGTCGTTACCCAGACTGGTAAATCTGAATACGGTCGAACTGATCTTGCTGCAGTCACTGCTTCAAAAGTTTTCTCTTCCCTGCCGGAAGCACAGAAAGTCTGGATGTCACATGGGGATGCAGTCACCCAAGCCCCACCAGGATTCAATGTTGCAGCATCGACCTTAGATACTGCAATTGCAGCCTTCGAAAATGAGGGTGGACATCTTGCCGGTGTGCAATTTCATCCGGAGGTTCTTCACTCTGAACACGGTCAAGCAATTCTTAAGAATTGGCTGATCAATATCGCCAAATGTCCCGCAACCTGGACAACTTCAAATATTGCATCAGTGGAGATTGAAAAAGCGCGCACCGCAATTGGCACAAAGCGGGTTATCTGCGGCCTCTCAGGCGGAGTCGATTCAGCAGTTGCAGCGGCAATTATTCAAAAGGCAGTTGGAGATCAGCTGACCTGCGTCTTTGTCGATCATGGACTTTTACGAAGTGGTGAATCTGAGCAAGTTCAACGCGACTTTGTCGCATCGACTGGGGTGCAACTTGTTGTTGTAGATGCCGTTGATCAATTCTTAGGCGCGCTAAAAGGCGTCACTGATCCGGAAGAGAAGAGAAAAATCATCGGTCGTGAATTTATCCGATCATTTGAAAAAGCGGCACGAGATATCGCAGCCGGGGGAGACGTTGAATTCTTAGTGCAAGGAACTCTCTATCCAGATGTTGTTGAATCCGGTGGGGGATCAGGCACTGCCAACATTAAATCTCATCACAATGTTGGCGGTCTTCCAGATGATTTGAAGTTCTCGTTGATTGAACCACTGCGCACACTGTTCAAGGATGAGGTCCGTCAGGTTGGCCTTGAACTTGGATTGCCAGAAGAGATCATCTGGCGCCAACCATTTCCTGGTCCTGGTTTGGGAATTCGCATTATTGGCGAGGTCACCTTTGATCGCCTGGAACTCTTGCGTAAGGCCGATGTGATTGCTCGCGCAGAACTCAAGGCTGCTGGCCTCGATAGAACAATCTGGCAATGTCCAGTTGTGCTACTTGCCGATGTTCGAAGCGTTGGCGTACAGGGCGACGGTCGCACCTATGGTCATCCAATAGTTTTACGCCCTGTTTCAAGTGAAGATGCCATGACAGCAGATTGGTCACGTATTCCATACGATGTGCTTGAAAAGATCTCCACACGAATCACTAATGAAGTTCAAGGAGTCAATCGCGTGGTACTTGATGTGACATCAAAGCCCCCAGCAACAATCGAGTGGGAGTAAAAAATGAAGAAACTATCGCTAACACTTCTAGTCACTCTGGCCCTCACAGCTAGTTCGCTCGTAAGTGTTCAAGCAGCCGAGCGCCCAACATCGGTTGCATCGTGCAAGAAATCAACAGCGAAGCCACGTGTACCAGCAACACTTAAGCAACCTAAGGTGCCACTGAAGAAGATCCCAAAGACACTTACGCTGCGCACCAATTGTGGAAACATCACAGCAACTTTACTCACCAAAGAAGCCCCACAGACAACAACAAATATCACAACTCTTGCCAATAAAAAGTATTACAACGGAACAATCTGTCATCGCCTCACAACGGCTGGACTCTTTGTTCTTCAGTGTGGTGATCCCACCGCACAGGGTGGCGGAAGTCCTGGCGGATGGATTGGGTACAAGGAAGAGAACCTTCCTAAGGCTGGAGCAAAGAATTACCCAGCGGGCACCCTTGCCATGGCAAATGGCGGTCCAGGAACAAATGGAAGCCAATTCTTTCTAGTTTATGCAGATACTCAACTCGATCCTGATTACACAATTTTTGGTCGCATTACCTCAGGTCTAGATCTATTGAAGAAGATCGCTGAGGTGGGTGCATATAAAGTTGAATCAGATGGGCAGGCATATTACGCCGGCGATGGTATTCCGATTCAGCTTGTAGTTATTGAAAGTGCCACCGCACGGTAACAATTAGCGGGAATGATTAATTCGTGTGAACAATTTTAAAAGCTTCAGCAATACGTCCATCAGGTAATCCACCAAGACCTGCATTGCGTTGACCCCACTCTCGGACCATATTTTCAAGGCCCTGATTATGTGCTGTCTGTGAGGCATGGCTATGTAGCGCCGCCATCTTTAAATCAAAAGTGTCAGTAATATCAACGAAGTGATCTGGTGTAGCAAAGCCCATCATCCAGACCTCCTTTACTCTCCAAGGCTGTAGCCCTTCTTCATCGAGTAAATCTGTAAATGCAAATGGATTTCTTGCATCTGGATAGACCGCCTGAATTGCCGCTTCTCCTGCTGCTAAATGATCTGGATGGCTTGCACCGATTCGTTCCCAATTTCTTTCAGGCGATTGGCAGACCATGCGATCTGGCTTCGAGATTCGAATTTGGCGTACTAAATCTTTGCGAAGTGCCAGCGTCGGTTCAAGGTGTCCATCAACGTAATTGAGAAATGTAATGTCGGTAACGCCTACCGCAGCGCCAGCAGCCCTCTGTTCGCGCTGTCTGATGGCAGGCATCTCTTCTTTGGTAAATCCAGACTCTTCGCCACCTTGGTCGCCATTAGTGCAAAAGACATAGGAGACATGGATTCCAGCCTTTACCCACTTTGCGATTGTGCCGCTTGCACCAAAGTCAGAGTCATCGGGGTGCGCATTGATTACTAATACACGCGAAATTTCGGAATCGTTAAGGGGCTCCATGTTGGCCGATCCTAATAGACTCCCGCGCATGAACGAAATGGCAACGCCTGCAGATCACTTGGTTGATGGCCTCAACCCAGCGCAACAGGCTGCTGTGATTCATACAGGTGGACCACTTCTTGTTGTAGCGGGGGCAGGATCCGGTAAGACTCGAGTACTCACTCGGCGAATCGCATACCTCATGGACGTTCGAAAAGTTCGCCCCTATGAAATTCTTGCAATCACATTTACAAATAAGGCTGCTGGCGAGATGAAAGAGCGAGTTGCCGATCTTGTTGGGCCAATCGCTAAATCAATGTGGGTCTCAACTTTTCACTCAGCATGTGTTCGTTTATTGCGCCTTGAAGCACAACGCCTAGGGTTTACCAATTCATTTAGCATCTATGACTCTGCTGACTCACTTCGCCTGATTACCATCGTTGCCAAGGGCCTTAACCTAGATCCCAAGCGATATCCGCCGCGTCAATTTCAATCAATCATCTCTAACGCCAAAAATGAATTGATTGGCCCACAGGATTATCTGCATGCAACCACCAACCAGTTTGAATCTGTCGTTGCAGATGTGTACACCATTTATCAGAAGCGCTTGGAATCAGCGAATGCGATGGATTTTGATGATCTGATTCTCAATACTGTGAAAGTTTTGCAGCGTTTTCCTGAGGCGAAGGCGCGTATGCGATCACGCTTTAAGCACATCTTGGTTGATGAGTATCAAGATACAAATCATGCACAGTACATTTTGGTGCGAGAACTCACCGGGTCAATCGACGATGGCCTGCCACCTGCAGAGCTCTGCGTTGTTGGAGATGCTGACCAATCAATCTATGGTTTTCGTGGGGCGACAATTAGAAACATTCTGCAATTTGAAGTTGATTACCCAAATGCCACAACGGTCTTACTAGAACAGAATTATCGCTCTAGCCAGAATATTCTTACCGCCGCCAACGCCGTGATTACACAGAACACTTCTCGCAAAGAGAAGAACCTCTGGTCTGATTCTGGTGCGGGCGCTCCCTTGGTTGGCTATGTTGCAGAATCTGAACATGATGAAGCCGAGTTTGTTCGCGACGAAATTAGATCTCTGCAGCGAAACGGAATCTCTGAACCAGGAGATACTGCAATTTTCTACCGTACCAATGCTCAATCTCGCGTCTTTGAAGAAGTATTTATGCGTGCAGCACTGGCCTACAAAGTCGTTGGGGGCCTTCGGTTTTACGAGCGCAAGGAAGTGAAAGATCTCCTGGCATACCTTCGCGTTCTAGCAAATCTTGAGGATGAGATATCCCTGCGCCGAATCATCAATATTCCAAAGCGAGGTATCGGTGATCGAGCACTTGAAGAGGTTGATCGCTTCGCAGCATCTCGTGAGATCACTTTCTGGCAGGGACTCAATCGCTGCACTGAGGCAGAACAAGTACCGGCACGTGCTGCAAGCTCGATTGTGCAATTTGTATCCATGATGAGCGCACTAGCCGTCTTGGTTGAGGCAAAGACAAAACCCTCTGTGATTATCGAGGCAATCCTTGAGCAATCTGGTCTACTCACAGAACTTGAGGCAAGTACCGATCCGCAGGACGAGGTTCGGGTAGAGAACTTAAAAGAACTTGTAGCTGTTGCAATGGAGTATGAAGAGCGTTCATTTGATGAGTTGGCAGAAGATGAAGAAATTTCACTTGCCGGTTTTCTGGAGAAGGTTGCACTCGTTGCCGACGCTGATGAAATTCCTGATGGCCAAGACCGTGGTGGAATCGTTACCTTAATGACGTTGCACACCGCTAAAGGCCTTGAATTCCCCACAGTCTTTCTCACCGGTATGGAAGATGGAATATTTCCGCACTCTCGAACTTTTGACGATAAGGATGAGATCGAAGAAGAGCGTCGCCTGGCATACGTTGGTCTTACTCGCGCAGAACAACGTCTCTATATTTCTCGTGCTGAATATCGTTCATCGTGGGGTGCACCAAATTACAATCCGCCTTCACGTTTCCTCGATGAGATTCCAGCCGATGTCATCGAATGGCGCAACGAAGGTGGCAAATCATTTACTCCTTCTACATCGCTGCGTACAACGCGCACGCAATCTGCACCGCCGCCTCGCGCCACGGGTAAGAAGAGCAGTGCAATGGTCTTAGCAGTGGGTGAGCGTGTGTCACATGACACATTCGGCCTCGGCACAGTTGTGGCAGTAGCTGGCGAAGGCGATAAGTCAGAAGCCACGATTGACTTCGGGGATTACGGTCAAAAGCGCCTTCTTTTACGATACGCGCCGGTCGAGAAGCTCTAGCGCGGGCTCTAAGATGGGTACAGTGAATTTTGCGCATATACAAGCGCCCATCAATGAAGGAGCGATCTAGTGGATCTCTTTGAATATCAGGCTCGCGATCTCTTCGAAAAACATGGAGTCCCAGTTCTTGCAGGCGCAGTTGCAACCACGGCAGATGAAGCCTTTGCTGCTGCATCAAAGATGGGCGGCAAAGTTGTCGTTAAAGCTCAAGTCAAAGTTGGCGGTCGCGGAAAGGCAGGCGGCGTAAAGCTTGCTGAAAACGCAGACGATGCTCGCGAAAAAGCGGCAACAATTCTTGGAATGGATATTAAAGGTCACACAGTTCATCAAGTTATGATCGCTCAAGCTGCACCAATCGAATCAGAGTATTACCTAGCCATATTGCTCGATCGTTCAAACCGTACATTTCTTGTCATGGCATCTGTTGCCGGCGGTATGGATATCGAAGAAGTTGCAAAGACCGCTCCGGAAAAACTGGCCAAAGTTCCGGTATCTGCAGTCGATGGAATTTCACTTTCTAAGGCGAAGGAAATTATCGCGCAGGCAGCATTTCCAGCAGATGTTGCAGATCAAGTTGCAGATGTCCTTGTCACGCTGTGGAAAGCATTTACCGCTGAAGATGCAACACTCGTTGAGGTTAATCCACTCGTTAAGACAAGTGATGGCAAAGTTATCGCTCTCGATGGAAAAGTCACTCTTGATGAGAATGCAGAGTTCCGTCAGCCAAGTCATGAAGCCTTGGTTGATCACAGCGCAACCAATCCGCTTGAGGCACTTGCAAAAGAGAAGGGTCTTAACTACGTCAAACTCGAAGGCCAGGTAGGAATCATCGGAAACGGTGCAGGCCTTGTCATGAGCACACTCGATGTTGTTGCTTACGCTGGTGAAAAATTTGGTGGAATGCGCCCAGCTAACTTCCTTGATATTGGAGGCGGTGCATCGGCACAGGTAATGGCAGATGGCCTATCAATTATTTTGGGTGATAAAGATGTAAAGAGCGTCTTTGTTAACGTTTTCGGTGGAATTACAGCATGTGATGCTGTTGCCAACGGAATCGTTGCCGCCCTTGAAACACTAGGCTCAACTGCAACAAAGCCAATTGTTGTTCGCCTTGATGGAAATAACGTCGAAGAAGGACGTGCGATTCTTAACGCTGCAAACCACCCATTGGTAGAGCAGCTCGACACGATGGATGGAGCAGCATCACGCGCTGCAGAATTGGCGGCGAAGTAAATGGCAATCTTTATCAATGAAGCAAGCAAGGTAATTGTTCAGGGCATGACAGGTTCTGAAGGAACCAAACACACTCGTCGTATGTTGGCATCAGGCACTGCAGTTGTCGGTGGAGTCACACCAGGCAAAGGTGGTCAGGTTGTAGATATCGATGGCCATCAGTTGCCAGTCTTTAACACCGTTGCAGAAGCGATGGCGGCAACAGGAGCAAATACATCAGTTGTCTTCGTTCCACCAAAGTTTGCAAAGGCTGCCGTAATCGATGCTGTTGATGCTGCAATGCCGCTCGTCGTCGTGATTACTGAAGGTATTCCAGTTCACGATTCAGCCTTCTTCTATACCTATGCGCAGAGCAAAGGCTCGACTCAAATCATTGGTCCAAACTGCCCAGGACTCATCAGCCCAGGTAAATCAAATGTAGGAATCATTCCTGCAAATATCACACAGGCTGGACCTATTGGCCTAGTTTCAAAATCAGGAACACTGACTTATCAGATGATGTATGAACTCCGCGATATCGGATTTAGCACTGCAGTTGGAATCGGTGGAGATCCTGTCATCGGCACAACTCATATTGATTGCCTTCGTGCATTCCAAGATGATCCTGAGACAACAGCAATTGTGATGATCGGTGAAATCGGTGGAGATGCCGAAGAGCGTGCAGCAGCATTTATTGCAGAGTATGTAACTAAGCCAGTCGTTGGTTATGTTGCCGGATTTACAGCACCTGAAGGAAAGACAATGGGCCATGCTGGCGCAATTGTTTCTGGCTCATCAGGTACTGCAATTGCTAAGAAAGATGCTCTTGAAGCAGCTGGCGTAAAGGTCGGACAGACTCCTAGTGAGACAGCGCGCTTTATGCGCGCCATTCTCGGGCGCTGATTTCTGATGGTGCAACGTGTCCTTGCGGTCACCTTTGCACAAGCACTTCGTAGCGCCGGCATTCTCTTATTACCCCTTGCCTTCATCACTCTTGTTGCGTGGGCAACTGCCGGTAGTACAACGGGAACAACATCAGATCCGATTCGTGCGGCGATGTGGATCTGGCTTGGTGCACATCATGTCCACTTTGATCTCTCACTTTCACCTACAGGAGTTGCCGGCAGCCTGACATATCTTCCAATTGCGGGGCTAATTCTTCCGATCCTGGCTCTACGCAGTGGATTCAAGCGAACAATTGCAAAGTTAGATGGTGATTATTCAAATCTCACTGGTGCACGTCTTTTCTATTCACTCTTTTACGCAATCATCGCCTTCTTCATCGCTTTTTTCGCTGGCTCTGAGGGAGTAAGACCAGTGTGGCCACTGGCTGCCATATTCGCATTTCTTATCGCCTTTGCCAGCAGCCACCTCACCGGGCAACGAATCTCTTTTGCAGTACCAGTTGTGCTCGCCTTGCGCGTTATCGCACTTTTACTTGCACTTGGCTTTGCTATTTATACAACCGCATTCTTTATGAATTTTAGCCAAGGAACACTTATCACTACCGTTCTAGCACCCGGACTTCTTGGTTCGCTACTGCTCTTTATCCTCAACGTTCTCTACCTACCAAATGTTGCGATCGCAGCGCTCTCTTACATAAGCGGTGCAGGTTTTGCAGTAGGTACCGATACCAATCTCTCACCGCTGACTCATGACATTGGCCAAATTCCTGCGCTTCCACTTCTTGCAGCCTTACCAGTGAGCTCGCAGCCTTTGATGCTTCTCTTCTCGCTTCTGATCATCGCACTTGGCGCCCTATTGGGTTACTGGTCTCTCTCATACCAATCACGAACAGCATGGCAGAGCTTCTTCCTTGTTCTGATCGCACTTGGATTACTAGGCTATTTAGCAAGTGGAGCACTGATTACATCAGCCATGGGCGCTGTCGGTGTATCAATCTGGAAATTCCAGTTAGCGATAGGCCTAGAACTACTTATTGGTCTCCTTGCCTTCACATACATACCGCGCTTGCGAGTATTTAACAGATGAAAAGAATTGTTGTTCTTGCATCAGGAAGCGGAACGCTAGCGCAAGCAATTTTTGATGCAGTGCAGGCGAAAACGTTACTGTGTGAAGTAGCCGCCCTCATCAGTGATCGTGCCGATGCCGGTGTAATCACTCGCGCCGAGAACCACGGTGTGCCAGTGCATCTGCACCCTATGACCAGCGATCGAGTCCAGTGGAATAAAGATCTACACGATCGCCTCTCCACGCTAAACGCTGATTTAATTGTGAGCGCTGGCTTTATGCGCATTCTGGATCACTCCATCACTTCGGCTTTTCCAATTATCAATAGCCACCCGGCACTCCTGCCGCTCTTTCCTGGGGCCCATGCGGTTCGCGATGCTCTTCAATCTGGCGCAACACATACAGGTACAACTATTCATTGGATAGATGCAGGCGTGGATACGGGTGAGATTATTGCTCAAGAGAGCCTTGAAATTGAGTCAGGGGAGAGCGAGGAATCTCTCCATGAGCGCATTAAGATTCTCGAAAGATCTCTCATAGTTGCGACGATCGACAGGCTGCTATCGATGAAAGAGAATGCCACATCATGACAAAGAAGTTGATCAAGCGCGCGCTAGTAAGCGTCTATGACAAAACAGGATTGATCGAGCTAGGAAACGCGCTACAGAGTGCTGGCGTAGAAATCCTTTCAACGGGATCAACCGCTGCAACGTTGCGTGAGTCCGGGATCAACGTAATCGATGTCAGTACCTATACCGGATTCCCTGAGATTATGGGCGGTCGGGTGAAGACTCTTCACCCTCGTATTCATTCAGGAATCTTGGCTGATCAGAATAATCCTGATCATCTCAAAGCGATTGCCGATCTAGATATTGCACCTTTTGATCTTGTCATCATTAATTTGTATCCATTTGCCGAAACAATTGCATCGGGTGCAACATTTGAAGAATCTATCGAGCAGATCGATATTGGTGGACCATCGATGTTGCGCGGTTCTGCAAAAAATCATGGAAGCGTCGCAGTGATAAGTAGTCCACAGCAGTATCCGCTAGTAGCTAAAGCGTTGAGTGATGGTGGCTTTACTGGTGAAGAACGTCAACGCCTAGCTCTAGAAGTCTTTAGAAGAACTGCTGAATACGATCTTGCAATTGCAACATGGCTTGGATCAGCAGATGTGATCCCCGATTGGTTTGGCCAAATCTACTCACGTGAGAATTCACTCCGGTATGGCGAAAACCCTCACCAGAGCGCTGCGATCTTTAAGGGTTCCTCAAAAGGTATCGTCGGTGCAGTTCAGCACCATGGAAAAGAGATGTCATTTAATAATTACACAGATGCAGATGCTGCTTGGCGAGCAGCCCTTGATCACAGCGCACCGTGTGTTGCAATTATTAAGCATGCAAATCCCTGTGGAATCGCTATTGGTCAGACTATTGCTGCGGCATACAAGGCTGCGCATCAGTGTGATCCAGTATCTGCATTCGGGGGAGTCGTCGCTGCTAACCGTCCAATCTCATTAGAGATGGCTCACTCATTAGCAGAGATCTTTACTGAAGTTGTGATTGCACCAGGATATGAAGACGGCGCTATTGAAGTTCTCTCGAAGAAACCTTCAATTCGTATTCTCTCATCAACATCACAAGAAATAAGTAGAGTTGAAATTCGCCCCGTCTCTGGTGGGGTATTAATGCAAGAGACAGATTTGATTAACGCACCAGGAGATAGCCCGCAGGGGTGGAAGCAAGTGTCGGGAGATGCTCTACCTGCTGGCGTGATGGCAGATCTTGAATTTGCTTGGCGTAGCGTTCGCGCTGTAAAAAGTAATGCAATTCTTCTTGCAAAAAATGGTGCATCAATTGGCATTGGAATGGGTCAAGTCAATCGAGTGGATAGCGCCAAGCTCGCAGTTGATCGAGCGGGTGATCGAGTCAGTGGAACCGTGGCGGCAAGTGATGCCTTCTTCCCATTTGCAGATGGTCTAGAAATTCTTCTGCGCGCGGGTGTAATTGCAGTGGTTGCACCAGGTGGAAGTGTTCGAGATGAAGAGGTGATTGCCGCCGCCAAGGCTTCTGGAGTAGCGATGTTCTTTACCGGAACCCGACATTTCTCACACGCCTAAGCCGTTAGAATAAGGATATGAGCGCAGAGATTCTCGATGGTAAGGCGTTAGCTGCCTCAATCAAGAAAGATCTGACGCGTCGAAGCGCAGCACTTAAAGCAGCTGGAAAAGTTCCAGGACTTGGAACGATACTTGTCGGTGATGATCCTGGCTCACACTCGTATGTTTCTGGTAAACATCGCGATTGTAAGGAAGTTGGAATCACTTCTTTTCGAATAGATCTTCCAGCAACCGCTTCACAAAACGATGTGCTTGCCGCCGTCAAAGAACTGAATGAGACCCCAGAGTGCACCGGATATATCGTGCAACTCCCCCTGCCACGTGGAATCGATACGCAGATGATTCTTGAGGCAATTGATCCAGATAAAGATGCAGATGGTCTTCATCCAATGAATCTTGGGCGACTTGTTGCTGGATACGATGCACCACTTCCGTGCACACCACGTGGAATTGTTGCACTACTCAACCATTACCAAATTAACCTTGATGGCGCAGATGTTGTAGTTATTGGTCGTGGCCTGACTGTAGGGCGTCCCTTAGGGCTTTTGCTTTCGCGCCGCCAGGAAAATGCGACAGTTACTCTCACGCACACTGGCACCAAAGATCTTGCGCTCCATACACAACGTGCAGATATTGTTGTTGCGGCAATTGGTCAGTCACATTTCTTAAAAGCTTCAATGATTAAAAAAGGTGCAGTGCTTATCGATGTTGGAATATCACGGACTGCAGATGGTTTAGATGGAGATGTTTGTCCTGGTGCATACGAAGTAGCAGCTTATGTGTCACCAATGCCAGGTGGAGTTGGTCCGATGACTCGAGCGATGCTGTTACAGAATGTGGTCGAATCATGCGAAAAGAATTGAGCGGTTCTCGTGGCGCGGCATATGCGCTATTGGTCGTCGGCGTCGTGGCCGGGGTCTTCTCTTTTATCCGTGCGGGCTCACTCATGATTGCGGTGGCGATGGCCGCTATCGTCCTCTCGGGGCGTAAAAGTGAAGTCAATCGGGGGATTATTCCGACCTACTTGCCAATACTGATTGCAATCTCACTTTTTGCGATGGCGATAGCCCTCCCGCGCGGGTTGTAGGCTTGCCCTAATTCGGCCCGCAACCCTGGGCCCACTGACTTTATAAGAGGTTTGATACATGGCAAAGAAAGTTACTGTTGTTGGAAGCGGTTTCTACGGATCAACTACAGCGCTTCGTTTAGCTGAATACAACATCTTCGACACAGTCGTCCTTACAGATATTCTCGAAGGTAAGCCAGAAGGTTTAGCACTTGATATGAACCAATCGCGTTCGATCGAGGGCTTTGAAACTAAGATCATTGGCGCAACTACAACTGCAGACGGTGCCGGATATGAAGCGACAGCGAATTCAGATGTTGTTGTCATCACCGCCGGCCTCCCTCGTAAGCCAGGCATGAGCCGCATGGACTTAATTGGAGTCAATGCTGGAATCGTTCGCGGAGTTGCAGAAAATATTGCAAAGCACTCACCGAATGCGGTGATTATCGTTGTATCAAATCCACTCGATGAGATGACTGCGCTGACACAGATTGCAACCAATTTTCCAAAAAATCGCGTAATGGGTCAGGCAGGAATGCTTGATACAGCGCGCTTTACTAACTTTGTCGCTGAAAAACTCTCTGTCCCAGTCGCATCCGTTAAGACGCTGACACTTGGTTCACACGGAGACACCATGGTTCCAGTTCCAAGTCGTTGCACCGTCGATGGGGTCGCACTTTCTGAAAAGCTATCAAGTGAAGAGATTGCAGATCTTGTTGATCGCACACGCAATGGTGGCGCTGAGGTTGTAGCCCTCCTCAAGACAGGTTCTGCTTACTACGCACCATCTGCTGCGGCCGCGCGTATGGCTAAGGCCGTAATCGAAGATTCAGGTGCGGTTATGCCGGTCTGTGCTTGGGTTGATGGCGAGTATGGAATTACTGGCGTCTATCTCGGTGTTGAGGCATCAATTGGACGCGAAGGTGTCAAGAAAGTTGTAGAAACCGCGCTCACAGATTCAGAGCTCGCCTCCCTTAAGGAAGCTGCTGAGGCTGTGCGCTCTAAGCAGTCAGATGTGCTTGCACTGTAATTACCAGTTGAAGAATCAAACTCACGACTCACAGTAAAGGAAGAAAATGAGCAAGATTAAAGTTGAAGGAACAGTTGTAGAGCTCGATGGCGATGAAATGACTCGCATTATCTGGCAGTTCATCAAGGACTCGCTCATCCTTCCTTACCTTGATGTCAACCTTGAGTATTACGACCTCGGCATGGAACACCGCGATGCCACAGATGACCAGGTCACTATTGACGCAGCCCGTGCGATCCAAAAGCATGGCGTGGGTATTAAGTGTGCAACGATCACACCTGATGAAGCTCGCGTTGAAGAGTTCGGCTTGAAGAAGATGTGGAAGTCTCCTAACGGAACCATCCGCAATATTCTCGGTGGTGTAATTTTCCGTGAGCCGATCATCATTAGCAACGTGCCACGTTTGGTTCCACACTGGACCAAGCCAATCGTTATTGGTCGTCACGCATTTGGCGATCAATACAAGGCAACTGACATTAAGGTCCCAGGTCCGGGCAAGCTCACACTCTCATATGTCCCTGAAGGTGGGGGAGAGGCGATGAATCTTGAAGTGTTTGATTTCAAATCTTCAGGTGTAGCAATGGCTATGTATAACGTCGATGATTCGATTCGTGATTTTGCACGTGCATCGCTGAACTATGGATTGCTCCGTAAATTCCCTGTCTATCTCTCGACCAAGAACACAATCCTTAAGGCCTATGACGGTCGCTTCAAAGATATCTTCCAAGAGATTTTTGACGCTGAATTCAAGAAAGATTTTGAAGCAGCAGGAATTTGGTATGAACACCGCCTCATCGATGACATGGTTGCAATGTCACTTCGCATGGAAGGTGGCTACGTCTGGGCATGTAAGAACTACGACGGTGATGTTCAATCCGATACCGTCGCACAGGGTTATGGCTCACTTGGTTTGATGACATCGGTGTTAATGACTCCAGATGGAAAGGTCTGTGAATCAGAGGCAGCACACGGAACCGTTACGCGTCACTACCGTGATCATCAAGCAGGTAAGGCAACATCTACAAACCCAATCGCATCGATCTTTGCATGGACCCAAGGCTTGGCACATCGCGCCAAACTTGATAACAACTCAGCTCTTGCAGAGTTCACAAAGACCCTCGAGCGCATCTGTGTTGAAACTGTTGAACAGGGCAAGATGACAAAAGATCTGGCCTTGTTGATCTCACCTACAGCACCATGGCAGACCACTCAAGAGTTCCTCAACTCAATTGATGAGAACCTCAAGAAGGCGATGGCATAAGTAAAAAAAAGAAGTGAATAAAAATGCCCGCCGAATATCGGCGGGCATTTTTTATTAGGAGTTTATTGCTTGATTAGAGACGCTCTCCAGTTGTTGCATTGAAGAGGTGTACTGAACTCTGCTGAGCTGTCACAGTAATTGTCTGACCAGCACGTGGAGGGTTCTTTGGATCCCAGCGCACGATTACCTGAGCACCTTCATCAGTGACATTGGCAAATTCCACTGAAGAATCTGCTGGCTTTCCGTAGACAAATGCATCAGAGCCTAGCTCTTCTACAACTTCTACAAGAACGTTAAATCCAGAGGCTGCTGGTGAGAAGCCTTCAGGGCGAACACCAACAGTGACAGATGATCCGGCAGATGCTGGTACATCAATAGTGAGATCTCCAAGCTTTGCCTTGCCACCCACTACTGGGGCTGTAAGCAAGTTCATTGCTGGTGAACCGATAAATCCGGCAACGAATGCATTTGCTGGATTGTCGTAGAGATTACGAGGTGTATCAACCTGCTGTAGTAAGCCATCCTTAAGAACTGCAACACGATCACCCATAGTCATAGCTTCAACCTGGTCGTGTGTCACATAGACAGTGGTGATTCCAAGACGGCGCTGAAGCGCGGCGATCTGTGTACGAGTTGCTACGCGCAACTTCGCATCAAGGTTTGAGAGAGGTTCATCCATAAGGAAGACCTGTGGTTCGCGAACAATGGCGCGACCCATAGCAACGCGCTGACGTTGTCCACCAG
>JBILRA010000113.1:0-2902 GCA_044372915.1 Candidatus Planktophila sp. | reverse complement strand
TGCGGTATGGGATAGAACGTCGCGACCCGCAAGACATAGTTATTTGTACTTTACTTACTTTAGATATTGATAAAAATGTTGTGGGCCAGATAGATGACCAAATCGATGCTGGCGAGAAAAAGGTCATACGCACGATCGCTATTCCCGCTCGTCTAGCGCCCGTAAGTGCGCGTATCGCCTCCTGCAGGATTTCCTAACTCGGCCATCACCGCTAACCTTTACGCCTATGAGCACTCCACAGACCTGGCTGACCCAAGAGGCAGCCGACCGCCTCAGATCAGAGTTAGAAACTCTGGAAACAACTGGGCGCCGTGATGTGACTGCCAAGATTGAAGCAGCACGCGCAGAAGGTGATTTGAAAGAAAATGGCGGCTATCACGCCGCCCGTGATGAACAGGGCAAGATGGAGGCGCGCATTCGCCAGCTCAAGCAGATTTTAGAGAATGCACACATCGGAACTCCACCCGCCAGTGCCGATGGTGTCGTTGGTGCGGGAATGGTTGTCACTGCAAAAATTGCAGGAGATGAAATGAAGTTTTTACTAGGTTCTCGCGAAATCACATCCGATGAATTTGATGTCTATAGCGAGAAGTCACCACTAGGCAGCGCTGTGATGGGTGCAAAGATCGGCGACACTGTTTCTTACACAGCACCTAACGGCAAAGCGATCTCTGTTGAGATCATTGAGGCACGATTTATTTAATTTCTAGTCAGGTTAATTTGCCGCTCGGGCATACTTTCGTACACTCAGCGGAATAAAGATCGCCATCACTAAGACCATGTAAACAAGTGATGTAATCAGCGGATATTCACTTGGGAATGATCCGGCGGTTGCACCAAATTCGGTTTTAAGACCAAAGAGCGATCGGCATCCTGCCACCATTGTCGATACTGGATTCCACTCTGCAAAATACTGCAGTGCACGTGGCATAGCAGTTGTTGGCGCAAAAGCATTTGATAAGAATGTGAGTGGGAATGTGACAATAAATGAAACATTCTGAACAACTCGAGCATCTTTTGCTGATAGACCAACAAGAACGCCTACCCAAGAGAGTGCATAACCAAAGAGGAGAAGGAATAAGAATCCAAGAAGCATGTTCCCAATTCCACCTGTTGGGCGCCAGCCGACGATATAACCGGTGATTCCCATGACCGTCAGAACAACAATATTAAGAAGTGAATCCCCCAATGTACGTCCGATAATCAACGCGCTCCGTGAAATCGGAAGTGATCTGAAACGATCAATCAATCCCTTCTTCATATCTTCAGCCAACCCTGATGCGGTTCCCGCAAGAGTAAATGCAACAGTCTGCACGAAGATTCCAGGCATAAGAAGTTGTACATATCCCCCGGATTGACCTGAATCAATTGAGCCACCGAAGACGAATCTAAAGAGAAGGACAAACATCACCGGCTGGATTGTTGAAAAAATCAGCACCTCAGGCACGCGCACCAAGAGCAAAATCTGACGGCGAGTAATAATGAAAATATCGTGGAGGTTTCTCATTTCTTTGCCTCTTCCTTTACCTCTTCTGCGACATGACCAGTGAGCGACATAAAGACATCATCAAGTGATGGGCGCTTGAGTGAAACATCGAGTGGATGAATTCCAGCACCATCTAGTTCACGCAACGCCTCAATCAAGGCTGCTGAGCCAGTTGAAACTGGGGCGGAGATGAGGCGCATTCCTTCATCAACTGTTGCAGGGTTCTTGCTGACGCGAGAAACAATCTCTAGCGTCTGTGCAATGTGGCTCTGTTCAACAACAATCTGAAGACGCTCTCCACCTACCTGCTTCTTGAGCGCATCAGATGTTCCGCGAGCGATCACTTTGCCGTGATCAATCACCGCAATTTCATCAGCAAGTTGGTCTGCCTCTTCTAAATACTGTGTTGTGAGCAAGAGCGTGACGCCACCTTTAACAAGTTCTTGGATAACTCCCCACATTTCTTGGCGACCACGTGGATCAAGCCCAGTTGTTGGTTCATCAAGAAAGAGCACCTTTGGTTTAACAATCAGCGATGCTGCCAAATCAAGACGGCGACGCATTCCACCTGAATACGTCTTAATTGGTCTACGCGCACTTTCAGTGAGTGAGAACTGTTCTAGCAACTCTTCTGCACGAGCTATCGCTTGCTTTTTTCCTAAGTGATAGAGCTGGCCGAACATCACCAAGTTATCCCAGCCGGTGAGAATCTCATCGACTGCCGCATACTGTCCTGATAGACCAATTACTTCGCGCACCTTCTCTGGATGCTTAATTACATCAATTCCACCAACAATTGCTCGCCCTGAATCAGGGTTGAGGAGTGTTGCAAGAATGCGCACCGTTGTTGTCTTTCCAGCACCATTTGGGCCTAATACGCCCAAAACGGTACCTTCTTCAACATCTAGCGAGAGGTGATCAAGTGCGCGAACAGCGCCCTTGTCATAGGTTTTTACGAGGTCTTCAGCGATGATTGATTTCACGCGGTAAACTTATTACCTTGCAGTAGAAATTCCAAATATTCACTCAATTTCATAGCAGTACAACTTAAATGGGGTTAACCATGACGATGAACGCGCCGGGTAAAGCACACACACATAAAGAGATCATGGTCATCCTCGGAGGTCTGATGACGGGCCTTTTACTAGCGGCCCTCGATCAGACAATTGTTTCCACCGCCCTTAAAAGTATTACTGAAGACTTTAATGGACTTAACCACTACACCTGGGTTGTCACCGCATACCTGTTGACCTCGACAGCATCTACTCCGCTCTATGGAAAAATTTCCGATATCTACGGCCGTCGCCCAGTCTTTCAATTTGCAATCGTTACCTTCTTATTAGGTTCGCTATTAGCCGGTGCTGCACAAGATATGAATCAACTGATTGCTACTCGCGCACTTCAAGGTCTTGGTGC
>JBILRA010000038.1:0-11264 GCA_044372915.1 Candidatus Planktophila sp. | reverse complement strand
TTATGGCACGCTGTTGAGTTCTCAAGGTACGGATGCGCACTGCGTCCTAGGATCTCTCCTATTTTTCAGGGCAGACTGCCAAACTTAGTGCATAGCGCTAGGCACGGTCAAACCGGCTAGATAGGCATAAATTAGGAAGTAATGCTGTACGGCCCCCAAGCTTCCCAGGGGTACGTTCCACAGCAAGGATCGTAACTATAGGGCTGACCAGTCTGGGGGTCAAATCGGGTCCGTCGGATATAGCTCTCAGGGGGTCAAAAAAGCAAAAAGCTTAGAAATTGATAGTTTTAAGCGTAAAAAATGGCTTTTTTTGCCTAAAGGCGGAACTCTAGGAGAGTTCGACGGCGGCTAGATCGCGCTTGCCTTTTCGCAAAACTGCATATTTTCCGCATAAAAAGTGGCTTTTCTCGAGGCGGAAATCTTCCCCCGCAATCTTCTCATTATTGAGATATGCGCCACCTTCTTTAACGATGCGGCGAGCAGCAGATTTGGAGTCAACTACCCCTGCAGCTGCTAGTAGATCGACCCATGTAGGAATCTCATCCTTTGCCGAAATCTGAACACGAGGTAATTCACTTAAGGCACTCGCTAACGTTTTCTCATCGAGTGAGTTGAGATCTCCTTGACCGAAGAGAGCCTTAGCGGCTTCTTCAACACGTGCAGATGTTTCCTCGCCATGGATAAGAGTGGTGAGTTCACGAGCCAAGGATCGATGTGCGTTGCGTGCTCCTGGATTCTCGTTATGTTCTTTCTCGAGCTCTTCAATCTCTTGGCGAGACTTAAATGAAAATACTTTCAAGAAATTGATTACATCCTTATCGTCTGAATTTAACCAGTACTGGAAAAAGGCATACGGCGATGTCATCTCTGGATCTAACCAAACACTTCCACCTGCCGTCTTTCCAAACTTGGTTCCATCTGCTTTGGTAAGAAGTGGAACTGTGAAAGCATGTCCACTTCCGCCGTCTACGCGACGAATTAAATCTAGACCAGCAACGATATTGCCCCACTGATCTGATCCCCCAAGTTGCAATGTGCACTTGTTGCGACGATAAAGCTCAAGGTAATCAAATGCTTGTAGTACTTGATACGAAAATTCTGTATATGAAATGCCACCTTCAAGACGGTTGGCTACAGAATCTTTTGAGAGCATTTGATTCACACTAAAGTGCTTACCAATATCTCGCAGAAATTCAATGGCAGAAAGTGGTGAAGTCCAATCAAGGTTATTTACGACAACAGCTGGATTCGCAGCCACTTTAAAGTCGAGAACTGAAGAAACTTGAAGCTTGATTCGATTGACCCATTGCTCAACTATTTCGCGGCTATTAAGACTGCGCTCTTCATTACGACCGCTGGGATCGCCGACTAAGCCGGTGGCTCCCCCAACCAGTGCGATGGGATGGTGACCTGCCAATTGAAAGCGACGAAGAACAAGAAGAACTACGAGGTTACCCACATGGATACTCGGTGCAGTGGGATCAAAGCCAATGTAGAGGGTTATTGGCTTCTCTAAGGCAGTTGCAAGTTCCTTCTCATCGGTGGTCTGTGCAATAAGCCCACGCCAGCGCAGGTCATCAAGAAATTGACTCATGCGCTCATCATGCCTGAAAAGGCCTTGGACTTGGCGGAGAAATTCGCTTCAAACGCGCTGACTTCACTCTTGAGAATAGCCAGTTGGCGACCAAGGGCGGCAGGGGCGGTTCCACCATAGGTAGTGCGCGAATTGAGGGCGCCCTCGACTGTGAGCACGCCACGGATCTCGGGAGTAAGTGAAGGATGGATAGCAGTGAACTGCGCATCTGAAATTTCATGAAGTTCGATCTGGTTCTTTTCAGCTAGTGCAACACACTTTCCAGCCGCTTCATGAGCCATCGCAAAAGGAATATGTGCGCGAACGAGAAAGTCTGCAATCTCTGTTGCTAATGAATATCCGGTGGGGGCTGACGCAGCCATCTTGTCACGATCGAA
This sequence comes from Candidatus Planktophila sp., assembly GCA_044372915.1. Lineage (GTDB taxonomy): Bacteria > Actinomycetota > Actinomycetes > Nanopelagicales > Nanopelagicaceae > Planktophila. The sequence goes on along the minus strand of JBILRA010000038.1, from coordinate 9,293 downwards.
TTCAGTCGTGGCGACCATTCCCGTTACTGCTGGCAGAACGAGTGCCAAAGTATCAAATGAATCGAAGAGCGGTTCTTTATCCTCCTGGAGGTCGCGATTGTAAGCAAAAGGTAGCCCCTTAAGCATGGTGAGAACTCCTGTGAGATTTCCAACCAGTCTTCCAGCTTTTCCACGCGCTAGCTCTGCCATATCTGGATTCTTCTTCTGCGGCATGATCGACGAACCAGTGGAGTAAGAATCTGACACCTTCGCCCATCCGAATTCAGTAGTTGCCCAAATGCACCACTCTTCACCGATACGTGAGAGATGGACTCCAACCATTGAAATGATAAAGAGAGCCTCGGCAACGAAATCTCGATCCGAGACACCATCGATGCTATTTCCGGCACTCTTTTTAAAACCTAGCGCGGTTGCAGTCGCCTCTGGTGATAACGGTAGCGAAGATCCGGCAAGTGCTCCTGAACCTAACGGGCTGACCGAAGTTCTGGTAAACCAATCATCAATACGATCTAGATCTCGATTCAGTGCATGTACATGTTTTGCAAGTTCGTGCCCAAAAAGCACAGGCTGCGCATGCTGCATATGAGTAAAGCCCACTGCAGGCGCATCAGAGTATTCCTCAGCTTTTGCCACAAGTGCTTGCTGTAAATGAATGATCTTTTCAGCTGTTGCAAGCATTGCATCCATTGCATAGAGACGAAGATCTGTCGCCACCTGATCATTGCGAGAACGACCCGCGCGAAGTGATCCGCCAATCTCTCCCAACTTCTCTGTCAGGCCTCTCTCCAGTGCAGAATGAACATCCTCATCAGATTCGTTGTACCTAAAGGCACCCGTTGCAACCTCGTGGGTTAGCTCAAGCAGTGCCGCACGAATCTTCGCGGAGACCTCAGGGGTCAATAACGCAGATGACTCCAAGACAGCAAGGTGCGCCAGAGAGGAACGTAGGTCATAGGGTGCAAGACGCCAATCGAAATGAACGCTACGTGAAAGTGCAAAAACAGCATCTGCTGGTTCCTCTGAAAATCTTCCGCCCCACAGTGACATTGTTCTACCTTCTCTTCTTAGCTCTAGTTTTTCCTGCAAATACCAGAAGTTCGCGCGCAAGTGCACTACCGCCATTGGCGTTCTTTGATACAACAAGGACAGTGTCGTCACCTGCAATTGTTCCAATGATTTCTTTTATTCCTGAATGATCAAGAGAACTAGCAAGTAATTGCGCACCTCCTGGTGGCGTGCGAACTACTGCAAGGTTTCCACTGGAATCAACGCTCAAAATCAATTCCTGTGGCAATGGCATAGATCGTGCAAGAGAGGCGTCGCTATCATCGGAGATCGAATACACCATTTCGCCTTTGTGATTTCGCATGCGAACTGCCCCGATCTCTTCAATATCTCTACTAGCGGTGGCCTGAGTGACGGCATAACCAGCCTTTTTGAGAGCTTGCACTAGATCCTCCTGGCTATGGATTCGCCCAGAATTTATCGCTGCAATTGCTGCAGAACGACGTGCCGATACCGTATTAATTGCTTGAACTTTAGCCATGATCAACCTCTTTCAGAACTTTTTTGAAAGTTGTAATAAATTTATCAATCTGAGATGTTGTGACAATGAGTGGCGGAGCGATTCGAATCGTTCTTTCGTTGGCTGCATTAACGATTACACCAGCGCCCAGCATCGCAGTAGCAAGTTCCTTGGCTATAGGAGAGGACAAATCAATACCTAAAAGAAGTCCTCTTCCTCGAATGTCGGCAACTCCTGGCGTAGACGACAGGCCCTTCTTGATTTTTCTCTCAAATACTTTTGCAGATTGCATCAGCTTCTTATTTTCAATGACATCAAGGACCGCATTTGCCGCGGCACATGCCACGGGATTTCCACCAAACGTTGTTCCATGATCGCCAGGCTGTAGCAATTGGGCCGCTCTGCCATAAGCGATCGTGGCCCCCAGTGGTAGCCCCCCACCAATGCCCTTTGCCAAGGTAACGACATCAGGGTGAACATTCTCGTGTTCGAAACCAAACCATTGGCCAGTTCTTCCGATACCGGTTTGAACGCAATCGAAGACTAAGAGCGCGCCAACACGATCGCAGATGGCTCGCAGTCCAGCCAAATAGCCATCCTCTGGAGTAATCACTCCGGCTTCACCCATGATCGGTTCGACTATCACCATCGCTGTCTTCTTTGACACCGCGCGAGACATCGCCGATAGATCTCCGTATGGAACGTGAGAAATTCCTTTGAGTAAAGGTGTGAATGGTTCGCGCTTTGATGGTTGGCCGGTCATAGATAGAGCACCCATCGTGCGACCATGAAAAGATCCCTGTGTTGCAACGATGCGAGATCTTCCGGTACGCCGCGAGATTTTAAGCGCCGCTTCATTTGCTTCTGCACCAGAGTTACAGAAGAAGACACGAGCGTTGGAATCGCCTGTCATTTTCTGCAAGCGAGAGGCGAGCAGAAGGCCTTGCGGATGTGCAAAGAAATTGCTGACATGAGCAAGGGTTGAGATCTGCTTTGTCACCGCCTTGGTTACAGCAGGGTGCGCATGACCGAGAACATTTGTCGCGATACCCGCAAGAAAATCTAAGTAAGTCCTACCTTGATCATCTGTGAGAACGCACCCTTTGCCGCTTACAAAAGTGCGTGACGGAGTTCCATAATTGGTCATCATGACGTCGTCCCACGTCAAGACTGTGCTCTGTTTTCTCATACGCTGACCAACGTTCCACCAGTATTTTCTAACGCTAAAGCGAAGGCCTCGGGATCTCTACCATCGATGATTCTGACAGCACGAGCTCCGCCATCAATGGCTTCTAAGCAGGCAGCAACTTTCGGTGACATTCCATCTGCAAAGGAATCCTTGATGCTAAATAATTCGTCACGGGAAATTGATGAGATAAGTGATCCACGATCTGGCCAGTTGCGATATATACCTGGCACATCTGTCATGACTATAAGTGCCATCGCATCAAGTGCGCCCGCAATCGCAGCAGCTACTAGGTCTCCATTTACATTAAGCGCACCAGTTTCATCGCTGTTTGACGCTACAGGTGAAACAACCGGAACCTTTCCCTGCTCTAACAACGAAAGAATGGGAGCGATATCAACGGCGGTGATTCGACCAACGAATCCGAGATCAACCGAAGTACCGTCGACCAAACGAGTCAAAGTTTCGGCTTTGATGATTGTGCGCCCAGAAAGAGATTCAGCTGGGATTGAATGAGCGATCAGCGCCGCAGCCACTGCAGGACCCACCTGCCTAGCAAGCACTTCTTCGGCTACCTCAAGGGTGGCCGAATCTGTATAGCGAAATCCACCGATGAAGCGCGGCGTTATTCCACGGGCAACGAGTTCAGCGTTGACCTGCGGTGCACCTCCGTGGACGACTACAACACTCAAATTCTTTGCAAGGGCTTGGCTCAGCGCTTTCGCGAAAAGGCCCGAGTCATCAGACATAGCGTGACCGCCATACTTCACAACGAGTGTCGTACTCATATTCCAATTCCTTGAGCGCTCAACCCCGCAGCGGCATCAAGGCCACACATTATGTTCGCGTTTTGAACCGCTTGACCAGCAGCACCTTTGCCCAGATTATCAATTGCAATACTGACTATTGCGCGCTGAGTGTGGCTATCTACTGCAACTTGAAGGTGCGCAGAATTGCTTCCATACACCGAATGAGTGGCAGGCATTTCACCTTCAGGTAGCACTGAGAGGAAGTGTTGATCTTCGTAATAGCGAGAAAAGTGGTTGCGCAGCTCGTCGAAGGTAATGAGGTGATCGAGCTTGACCGTGATTGTTGCAAGTATTCCTCGCACCATTGGTGCAAGCATTGGAGTAAATGAAATTCGCACATCTTTGCCTGTCGCCTGCGAAACACATTGCTCAATCTCAGGAGTGTGCTGATGCACTCCCCCAAATTTATAGGATGACATTGAGCCCATGATTGCACTCGCTAGAAGGTTACTTTTTGCCGAACGCCCCGCACCCGATGTTCCAGATGCAGCGACCACGACCACATCTGTCAGATCTGCAAAGTGAGCAAGAGGTGTAATTGCTAGAGCGGCAGCGGTGGCGTAACACCCTGGGTTAGCAATCTTCTCTGCTTCCTTGATCTTGGCAAACTGTCCTTTGATTTCTGGCAGGCCATAGACCCACTGGCCAGCATGCTTCCCACCGTAATACGTTGCCCACGCGTTTGGATCTTCCAGCCTGAAGTCAGCACCAATATCCACAAATTTCATCATTGGTTTTGTAGCGACGATAGCTTCTACTGCAGCTGCAGATTCACCATGCGGAAGTGCGAGGAAAACAAGATCGCAGTCAATGAAAAGCTCTGGCGAAAACGGAGAGAAACGTTGACTGCTATACGAACCAAGGTGTGGATGCAAAGATGTGATCAGCTCCCCCGCATTCGAATGAGCTGTAATTGCAACGGTAGAGAAGGTTGGATGCTCCGAGAGAATGCGCAGCAATTCACCCCCGGCATATCCGCTCGCCCCAACAACACCAATTTTCATGGAAATGAGTCTATCTGAGGATCTATAATTATGCAATCATCTGCATATTTATACAGTACGGAGAACTGCCCCCGTGGCTTTCGCAGCTGCTGCAACGGCTGACTCACGCATCGCAGCGACTTCTGGTCCCGTAAGAGTTCGATCAGGGGCACGAAACACGAGCGAAAACGCCAGAGAAATCTTGCCATCGCCTAGCTTGTCGTAGCGATCAAAGAGTGTGATTGATTCGAGAAGATCCCCCGCGCCAGCACGTAGCGCGGCTTCAACATCCCCTGCCGCCACCTTTTCATTAACGATGAGGGCTACATCTTGAAGGGCTGCAGGCATAGTTCCGACAGTTGTAGGTCGCACACGTGGAGAATCAGGTAAAGCACTCAACGCAACTGCGAAGGCGGCACTTCGTGCGGGTAAGCCATACTTGGCGATAATTCTTGGATGTAATTCTCCGGCGTGAGCAACGGGCTTACCATCAACGATGAGCTCTGCACACCGACCTGGATGCCATGGCGCGAATTCGCTGCGCGCAATTGACCACTGAAGATGACATAGATCGAGAATATCTGAAGCTGCGGCAATCGCATCCTGCCACCCGTACGAACGAGCAGCTCCTTGCCAATCTTCATTCTCAACTTTACCTACGAGCAAACCCGCCACATGAAAGCCTTGTGGAGGAACACTGGCATAAATCTCGTCAATCACTTGTGAGGATGGACGAAGTCCAATCTCAGGAAATTTACCATCAGTGAGTTTCTGAGAGCTTCTAAATATTGAGCCCATCTCAAAGATTGCAAAGTCCTGTGCTCCCCGTGAGATATTTCGAGCTGCGACTTCAATCAGACCAGGCACTAGGTGTACTCGCATCAAAGGGAACTCTTCTGACATCGGATTTGCAATCTTGTAGGTCGCAGCTCTTTCACCAACAAAGCCCATAAAATCGATCGTCTCTTGATTGGTAAATGGGAAGGTCTGCACCTCTGCCAGTCCTCGAGCAGCCAACATGGTTGAGACCGCACGACGTCGTTTCTGGGTAGATGTTAACGATGCGTGAACAGGTCGTGGAGGAAGCACAGATGGAATGGCGTCATAACCGATCATGCGCGCTACTTCTTCTGCTAAATCCGCAGGTGTTAATAGATCCCAGCGCCACGATGGTGGATCAACTTCAAAGTTCTTCTCATCAACATCACACCCAACCAAGCGAAGAAGTTGGGCAATCTTTGACGGTGCGATCTCTAAGCCGAGAATGCGAGAGATATATGCAGGATCAAGCATCAAGAGAGGTGCATAACGTGGCGCGCCATCGACCACGGTTGATACATGCTTTGCCGAACTATGCTCGGTGAGAAGCTGCACAAAACGAGCTGAGGCAAACTCTGCCAACGACGGATCAACGCTACGTTCAAGGCGGCGAGATGCCTCAGACGATAACTTGTGGCGACGTGAATTCTTTGCAATACATACAGGATCAAAACGAACAGCTTCGAGCGCGATTTCAGTTGTGGTCTCTGAAATTTCAGAGAATGCGCCACCCATTGTTCCTGCCAAAGCAAGAGGTTGTTCATCGTCACAGACCATCAAATCATCTGGATGTAACTGTCGCATCTGGCCATCTAACGTGGTGAATGGTTGCGCCTTACCTGCGCGCTTAATTGTGAGGCCACCTTTGATTTTTGCTTTATCAAATGCGTGAAGTGGCTGTCCGAGTTCGAGCATCACGTAGTTGGTGATATCAACAACTAATGAGATAGAACGCATACCCATTTTCTCAATACGGCGACGCATCCAAAGTGGAGTTGTAGCCTTGGGATCAAAATTGGTGAGGGTACGCAGATAGAAAACGGACGCAGTCGATGGGTCGGCTATCTTTGCAGTGACACCTGTACCAGTTTCGGCAAATGTCAGATTTCGAAGAGCGTCAACTGGATCCGTAAATTTCAGATTAAGTGAAGCCGCGATCTCACGTGCAAGACCACGAATACTTAAGGCATAGCCTCGATCTGGATTGATTGAAACGTCAAAGATGACATCGTTGATCATCAGCCCTTGAATAGCATCATCGCCAATCTTCACTGTTTCTTGAGCAAAGGTCATGATTCCTGAGTGATCATCCCCAAGACCGAGCTCGCGGGCCGAACAAATCATTCCATTTGATGTTTTTCCATACGTCTCACGAGCGGCAATTGCAAAATCACCTGGAAGTACGGCACCTGGAAGCGCTGCAACAATAAGATCGCCCACAACAAAATTGGTGGCACCACAAATAACATAGCGTGTCGCCGCCTCGCCACAATCAAGACCGACATATCGAACTGGTTTCTTAAACTCAGTCAATTCTTCAATGGTCAGAACTTTTGCAAAGACTAGTGGTCCTGTGAGATCTGACCCCTGCTTAATTACTTCTTCTACTTCAAATCCAACACGAATGAGCCCATCTGAGATCTCTTCAGCGGTGATTGAATCTGGGATCTCTACAAACTCTTTAATCCATGACAAGGGTGCGCGCATTTAGAGTCCGACTCCAAACTGGCGAGTAAAGCGAAGATCGCCTTCGACAATGTCGTGCATGTCGGTAATTCCGTGGCGAACCATAAGAGTTCGCTCGAGGCCCATACCAAATGCGAAACCAGAGTAAATATCTGTATCGATGCCGCACGTGGCAAGAACGCGTGGGTTCACCATTCCACAGCCGCCCCATTCAATCCATCGACCATTGAAGAAGATATCCACCTCAGCGCTTGGCTCAGTAAAGGGAAAGAAAGAAGGACGAAGACGTGTTGTTACATCAGCGCCAAACATATGACGAGCGAAGTTATCGAGAGTGCCTTTGAGGTGCGCCATCGTGATGCCCTTGTCAATGACTAAACCTTCTACCTGATGAAAGACAGGTGAGTGTGTTGCATCGAGTTCATCTGCCCTAAAGGTGCGCCCGGGACAGATCACATAAATAGGTGGATCGTTTTGCAACATTGTGCGAATTTGAACTGGAGAAGTGTGGGTACGAAGAACCAATCCAGATTCAATCGGCTCAATAAAGAATGTGTCTTGCATGGTACGCGCTGGATGATCGGCAGGAATGTTGAGTGCATCAAAGTTCAACCATCCGGACTCAAGCTCTGGTCCCTCTGCGACCGAAAAACCCTGCTCAATAAAGAAATCTGAGATCTCATTTTTGATAATTGTGATCGGATGTAATCCGCCCTTGTGCGAACGAGAAGCTGGAAGAGTGATATCAACTACCTCATCACGCAACACTCTTTCATCTTGTTCGCGCTCCAACGCCGCCGTTGCACGCTCAAGAGCAGCGGCGATAGATGCTTTTGCTTCTCCGATGATCTTGCCTACCGATGCTTTCTGATTTGCAGGAAGCGAACCAAGTGAGCGACTAGCAAGAGCAATCGGAGATTTGTCGCCCGCATGCGCTAGGCGGGCTTCTTTCAGTGATTCAAGATCTGCCGCGGCAGAGAAAGCTTCACCAGCTGCTTTTACCCATGCGGAAACCTCTGCCTCATTCATGGGGTTATTCTAACCGCGAGAAGGCTGAGAAAGCGTGAACATTACTACCGAAGCCGCAGCTGAGAGATTCAAGCTCTCCGCCTGTCCTGACATAGGGATTGAAACAGTTCGTGCGTTTATTGCAAGTTGCTCTGTGCTAGTTCCAGCACCTTCATTTCCGAAGATTGCGATGCATGGTCCTGTTGCACGGAAGTTAACAATCGATTCGCTAGCGTGGGATGAGAGAACGATGCACTCGGGGTTGCCAAGTTGAGGGAGCACTTCCCTAAGTTCGAGCGACTCAAAGACTGGAATATGCCATAGCGATCCAGCGGTTGATCGAACTACTTTCGGAGAATACATATCTACACTACCCGGTGAGGTAATCACCGCTCTTGCGCCAAAGGCATCTGCTGATCTAAGTATTGTTCCTGCATTACCTGGATCTTGAATACGATCGAGATAGATCACAAATGATTCTTCTGTCATCGATAGATCTGCTAATGAGTGAGACGGAATCGAGCAGACCATGAGAATTCCCTGCGGTGTCACCGTTGATGCCATCGCCTGCATGACCGCATCACTTACTTCAACGACATTAACTTCTGAAGTGTCTAGTTCTGCGATTCGAGTCAGGCCCGCGGGGCTTAAGTAGAGAGTTTCTATGCCGGGACCGCGTTGCGAGGAGAGCGCTTCGCGAAGAGGCTGAATCCCTTCTGCTACGAAGAGACCTGAATCGCTTCGCTCTTTACTCCCCCGAGAACCAATAAGAGCCTTCACTCGCCCAACATGGGGCGACTGAAGGCTCTCAATCATTGGATTGATTCTTACTTGTTCAGATTACGCTGAGACAAGGCTCTTGCGAGCAAGGTCAACAAGAGTCTTAAAGGTTGCTGGATCATTTGTCGCGATATCTGAAAGTACGCGACGGTCAACTTCGATTCCTGCTGCCTTAAGTCCCTGGATGAAACGGTTGTAGGTCATTCCGTTTTCGCGGGATGCTGCATTAATACGCTGGATCCAAAGCTGACGGAAGTCACCCTTCTTATCCTTGCGGTCGTTGAATGCATAAACCATAGAGTGCGTAACTTGCTCTTTCGCCTTTGTGAAAAGACGTGAACGTTGTCCGCGATAACCTGCGGCACGCTCAAGAGTTGTACGACGCTTCTTCGCTGCGTGGACACCACGTTTTACTCTTGCCATTTAGCGCACTCTCCTTACTTCAAACCAAGCATGCGCTTGGCTGTCATTGTGACGGTTGGCTTTGCTGACTGCTC
>JBILRA010000037.1:0-11269 GCA_044372915.1 Candidatus Planktophila sp. | reverse complement strand
CATTTCCATATAACTCTTTTGCGTAGGCACCAATCGCGTGCAGAAGGTGCGTTTTACCTAAACCCGAGTCACCATAAATAAACAAAGGGTTATACGCTTTTGCTGGAGCCTCCGCGACAGCAACAGCCGCGGCGTGAGCAAAACGGTTAGATGCACCAATAACAAATGTTTCAAAAATATACCGCGGGTTAAGTTGGGATGGCTCTTCATTTTTAATTGAACCAGAAGCATCACGACCCAATGTTTTACTCTGTGTTGGTGGGCTTTCAACAACAACCGTTGGTGCTGGTAGATCAGCAAGCTCGATATTTTCATCAATCATCACAGCAATATTCGTCTTGTCTCCAAGCTCTCGGGTGAGAACTTCATTAACAACAACACGCAGACGTGATTCGAGAACATCTTTTGCAAACGCATTTGGGGCAGCGACGAGGAAACTTGTTCCTTCCTCACCCTGAATTAATCCAAGGACCTTGGTCATCATCAGAAAGGCGCGGTGCTGAGGTTCACCGATAGAGACGTGCTCGATGACGCGCTCCCATAAGGCGCTTAACTCCACATCAACAACTGCCATTTAAGCCCCCAAAAGTACTGATGCGGTTATCCACAAAGTTATCCACAGGCTGTGGTCTAAAGTAGGGGTTGAGCCCTGCAAAATCCCGATTTCGGCGGATAGCCTGTGGAGAAGTCGAAAAGTAGAGCTCTTTTGGGAAAAGCGCAAGTAGTTATCCACAAGTTCTCACCCCATCCTGATTTCAGCCCGGGCAAGGGGGCGAGTTTGACCCTTGGGCGGTGCGCCCTCTACCGTTACCCCGTTGCTTCCCCCGCACTTATGAATCAAGGTCCACCCGGACCTGTACAACGGCAGTTTTGCACCAGTTTATTTAAAGGAGTTTGACCTCATGACAAAGCGTACTTACCAACCAAATACACGCCGTCGCGCCAAGAAGCATGGTTTCCGTGCTCGCATGGCAACTCGTGCAGGCCGCGCCATCCTCGGTGCCCGCCGCGCTAAGGGTCGCTCACGTCTTTCAGCGTAACCGCTAAAACACGGAGCTAAAGAGTGCTTCCAAAGAACGCACGCCTTACTGCAAGCGAAGATTTTGCTCTCGCAACAAAGAGCGGCTCTCGCCTTACCACAGAGAACCTCGTTGGATATCTTTACATTAAACCTGCCACAAATAATTCAGAACCAAGTGGTGCGCGCTCAGGACTTATTGTCAATAAATCTGTCGGTGGGTCTGTCACACGCCATCGCATCGCGCGACAAATTCGCCACGATATTGCACCCCTGGCTACACAACTCCCAACCAACTCACTTTTAGTTATTCGAGTATTGCGCCAAGCACCATCTTTTTCAGCAGAGGTCAACACTTTAATTGCCGGATTAGCTGCCCGCACCGCACAAGTGAAGGCTCGATCATGAAGGTGCTTCTTACCCCCCTCACACTCCTCATCACTTTCTATCAAAAATTCATTTCGCCAGCGTTTGCGCCTCGCTGTAAGTATTACCCGTCATGTTCAAGCTATGCACTTACTGCAATCAAAACATATGGAGTTAAAGGTGTTGGGATGGCAGCCTGGAGAGTATTGCGTTGTAACCCGTGGTCCCACGGTGGGGTTGATTACGTTAAAGAGAAAAGCAAAACAGTCGTAAAAGACAATGCAGGGCAATCACTTGAGAGCATGAAGGCGGCGGCATAACTATGGGCTTTATTCTTAATCCTCTATACAACCTTGTATCAGGAATCATTGTTTTATTTCATAACCTTCTTTCTCCGATTTTTGATAAAGACAGTGGTGTTACATGGACACTATCAATCATGGGACTTGTTGTTGTTATTCGTATTGTTCTCATCCCACTCTTTGTTAAACAAATTAAGAGTCAGCGCGCACTCACTGCTTTACAACCACATATGAAAGAGATTCAAAAGAAGTATAAAGATGATCGACAGAAGCAATCTGAAGAGATGATGAAGCTCTATAAAGAGCATAAAACAAATCCACTAGCATCATGCTTTCCAATTCTTGCTCAAGCCCCAATCTTCTTCGCGCTCTTTACAGTACTCAACGGAATCGCAGCAAAGACACCTGAAGGCGTTGCTGCCCCGATTGCTCGTGGATACCTCAAAGGTGAATATCTTGAGAGCGCGGCACAAGCGAAGTTTTTCGGAGCGAAAATCTCTGAGACGTTTTTAGGTAGCGATGATCTCAAGGTTAAATTAGTAACAGTCCTTCTCATCTTTGTTATGTCTGCAACAACATTTACAACCCAGCGTCAATTGATGACAAAAGGTATGCCAAAGATGGATTCGAGCAACAACATGATGTTGCAACAACAGAAAATCATGTTGTATTTGTTCCCACTAATTTTTGCGATTTCAGGTGTGAACTTTCCTGTAGGTGTTTTGATTTATTGGTCGACAACAAACTTTTGGACCTGGGGTCAGCAGTTCTATGTCATCAAGAGAAACCCAACCCCTGGCTCGCCGGCATTTGAAGAGCTAGAGCGCAAGAAGGCAAAGAAGAGGGGCGAGATCCAAAGCCCTGAATCAACCACAGGAACAACTATTGATGGAGCAGGCCCGGTAATCGATGAGGTTAAAGGTCAGCGAAACCAACCAAAGAAGAAAAAGAAGAAAAAGAAGCCTTAATTCGGACAAATAGCATTCAATCCCATCAAAAGGGATTAATTACCTGAGGAGTAGATAATGTCAGAAGAGAAGACAGTTGTAGACGAAGTGGTTGAAGAGAAGGCGGCTACAAAGGCGCCAAAAACCATTGCAAAACTTGAAGAAGAGGGCGATATTGCCGCCGACTATCTTGAAGCGCTTCTTGATATCGCCGACCTCGATGGAGATATCGATATTGATGTCGAAAACGACCGCGCCTCACTCGCCATCGTCGGTGGCAAACTCCGCCACCTTGTTGGTCAGGAAGGGGAGGTTTTGGATTCAATTCAAGAGCTCACTCGTCTAGCAGTCCAGACTGCAACAGGTGATCGCAGCCGCCTTATGCTCGATATTGAAGGATTCCGTGCAAATCGCCGTACCGAACTTACCGCCCTCGCTAAAGAGAAGGCGAAAGAGGCGACAAGTACCGGCAACTCAATCACTCTTGAGCCAATGAATGCCTTTGAGCGCAAGATTATCCACGACACAATCCAAGACCTTGGCCTCACCAGTGAATCAGATGGTGAAGACCCACGCCGATTCGTCGTCATCTATCCCGCATAAATAGCCAACCCAGAGACCTATGTCAGGCAGTGGCGTTTCACGTGAAACACTCATTGAGCGCTACTTTCCATCGCGCCTCACTGAGATAACTGCCTATGCCCATTTTCTCTCAACCGCGGGGATTGAACGAGGGCTCATTGGTCCTCGTGAGGGGGAGAGGATATGGGAGCGCCATATCTTTAACTGCCTTCCCGTCACCCAACTCATTCCACAAGGGGCATCGCTCTTCGATATTGGATCTGGGGCGGGTTTACCTGGAATTGTGATCGCCTTGGCTCGCCCAGATCTCTCTGTCACCTTGATCGAACCCCTTGAGCGCCGGGTCGCCTTCCTCAACGAGGCGGTAGAGGGCCTTGATATCGAGGTCATTCGTGGTCGAGCCCAAGATGTGAAGAAATCGGCCGACTTTGTTACCGCCCGAGCTCTCGCCCCGCTCGAGAAGTTGAAGAAGATGAGCTGGCATATGGTTAAAACAGGCGGCAGCCTCTTGGCAATGAAGGGCGAAGGCGCTTCGGCTGAGATGGAAGGGGTCAAAGGGGCAACCTTGCACGAGATCACCCTGGAGGGAATTGGTCTTGGCCGTATTGTCTCCATTAAAAAGGGTGCTTAGATAAGGCTATGAACCAGAGCGGCGATGATTCACGTGAAACATCGACCACCCCAGCACCAGTAATCGGGGTACGAAGACTTAAAGAGGCGATGGCTAAACCAGCCTCCACCCGTATCTTCACTGTTGCCAACCAAAAAGGTGGCGTCGGTAAAACCACCACGACAGTCAATATCGCAGCCGCTCTCTCTATGGGAGGGCTACGGGTTCTTGTCATTGATTTAGATCCACAGGGCAACGCCAGTACAGCCCTTGGTGTTCCCCACCGTGATAACGCAGGTATTTATGAAGTGTTGATGGGAACAGAAGAGATCTCATCTGTTCTACAAAAAGTGGCAGGGTTTCCTGCCCTTGATTGCATTCCATCGAATACATCATTGGCAAATGCGGAGATAAATTTAGTATCAATGGTTGCCCGTGAATTGCAGTTAAAGGAAGCACTAGAAACACTAAGCGCAAATTACGATTACATATTTATCGATTGTCCACCCTCACTAGGACTCTTAACCGTTAACGCCTTTGCCGCCGCAAAAGAATTATTAATTCCAATACAGGCGGAGTACTACGCACTAGAAGGCTTATCTCAACTACTTGAGACATATTCAGTAGTAAAAAAGAGATTGAATCCAACACTTAATCTTTCAACAATTTTGTTAACAATGTTTGATGGACGCACACGTCTTGCAAATGATGTAGCAGCAAATGTCCGTGCCCACTTTCCAAACGAGTTAATCGATATTCCTATTCCACGTGCAGTTCGAGTCTCTGAAGCTCCCTCCTACAATCAAACTGTGATGACATATGACCCTGTATCACCGGGTGCAATTGCATATATGCAGGTCGCGCGTGAGATTGCTGAGCGCGGTAAAGCGAAAGAAACAACTGTCTTCGATTCAAATGTAGTGAGTATTAATTACAAGAAAGATGGAGAGAGCGCATGAGTGTAAAACGCGGTGGTCTCGGAACAAATCTTGATTCTCTTATACCCACATCACTCACTGTTGGCGAGACTGAAGTTGCACAACAAAACGAAGTACCTATCTCTTCAATTTCACCAAACCCACGCCAACCAAGAACTGTTTTTGACGAAGATGCACTAAATGAATTAATTGCATCAATAAAAGAAATTGGCATTTTGCAACCACCGGTTGTAAGGAAAATTTCTGAAGGACGTTACGAACTCATCATGGGTGAGCGTAGATTTAGAGCAGCTAAAGCTGCTGGTCTTACATCTATTCCTGTAATTATTAGACAAACGCCAGATAACGAATTATTGCGTGAAGCACTGATAGAAAATATTCATAGAAGCCAACTTAATCCCCTCGAAGAAGCTGCTGCATACGCTGGATTACTTGACGATTTTGGATGTACACACGATGAGCTCGCCGCCAAACTTGGCCGATCGCGTCCGCTTATTTCAAATATGCTCAGACTCCTTAACTTACCCGCATCTGTTCAGCGCAAAGTTGCTGCAGGTGTTATCTCTGCAGGGCATGCTCGCGCACTTTTAGGACTTAGCGAAGAGAAAGAGATTGAAAAACTTGCCAATCGCATCGTTGCTGAGGGGTTAAGTGTTCGCGCCACCGAAGAAATTGTGGCTACAGCTAACCCTGCAAAAAAGAGCGGGAAGAGTAAGACCAAGGTGGGAATTTCAGGCACAGCCCTTGCTAGCGCCGAACTATTAAGTGACTACCTAGATACCCGCGTCAGTATTGAGCAAGGAAAAGGCAAAGGCAAGATCACGATCGAATTTGCCGGAAATGAAGATCTACAAAGAATTGTAGATTTAATTGAGGGCTGAACCTCTGCGATTCATTTCTTGATGAACGACATGTCCTAACGCCTTTACACCTTCACGAATTCTCTCCGGTGTGGGATGGCAATATGAAAGTCGCATAGACCAAGATCCAAAACCATCTGCATAAAAGGCTGTACCTGGCACATATGCCACTTTGGCCACAATTGCCTTTGGCATCATCACCTTGGTATCTATCTCAGGTGGCAGGTTAACCCAAACATAGAAACCGCCACCAGGTTTGGTCCATGTTGCTTCTTGTGGAAAATACTCATCAAGAGATTCAAGCATTGCATCACGACGAACCTTATAAACCTCACAGAAACTCGCAATTTGATCGCGCCACGGTTGATGGGTGAGATAGTTCGCAATTGTTAATTGAGTGAAGTTTGACGGACATAAAATCGAAGATTCTGAGGCGATAACCAATTTGTCTTTCAGAGATTGTGGAACAAGGGCCCAACCAATACGAAGACCTGACGCAATCGTCTTAGAAAAAGAACCTAAATAGATGACATTTTCAGAATCTTCAGCACGCATCGCATTCGGCGATGGCCGATCAAAACCTAACAACCCGTAAGGATTATCTTCAACAACAAAAATTCCCTCTTCACGGCAAATTCCAAGAATTTCAGTACGACGATCAGCTGGAAGCAAGACACCTGTGGGATTCTGATAATTCGGTATCAAATAAAGAAACTTAATCTTTCGCCCAGCTGCGCGAGTTACCGTGATTGCTTCACGCAGTGATTGGGGAACCATTCCATCGTGGTCCATCTCAACATGCACAACCGATGCCTGATACTGGCGGAAAGTGCCAAGTGCACCAACATATGAAGGAGCTTCAACCAAGACAACATCACCCGGGTCGATAAAAATACGCGAGATTAAATCGAGAGCTTGTTGGGAACCGGTAGTAACCACAATGTCATCGGCATTTGCTCGAATTCCCTCGAGAGCCATTACATCGCAGATTAACTCGCGTAACTTTGGGTGTCCTTGACCGCTTCCATATTGGAGAGCTTCCGCACCGTTAGTTAAAATCAATTCATTAACAACACTTGCCATCATATCCATCGGAAGCGCCGAAAGATTAGGCATACCCCCAGCCAAAGAAACAATCTCAGGTCTTGAAGCAACGGCAAAGAGAGATCGAATTTCGCTCGGCAACATCCCGGCGGCGCGCGCGGCAAAGCGTTCTTCTAGCTTCTGCGGTGCTCCTGTATGAAAGCGCGTATTGATCTCAGACATAGGAGGAAGTGTCCCATATACACCTGTCGGCTGGGTAAATCATTTAGCGACGAATACCCGCACTCCGAAGATCGGAGAGGCGAAGGGTACCGGTTTTGGCATCATCTTCAGCGGCGAGATAGAGGCGTTGAATGGCGATAATAAATGATTCAGCGAGAGCATCCCGAAATTCAGGAGTCGCCAAATTCTTAGCATCATGAGGATTGCTCAAATACCCGCAATCAACTCGAACTGACGGCGCTTGGGTGAGGCGCAAAAGATCCCATGTTTTCGCATGAGTTCTACAGTTGAGAAGACTTGTGCGCGCCGAGATTTCGCGTTGAAGTAGAGATGCGAATCGTTCACCGACAACCGAGTGAACACCATGGGCATCGCTTCCATAAAAATATGTCGCCACACCTTGTGCCAAAGGATTCTCGCTGACATCTGTATGAAGTGAGATAAACAAATCTGTCGGATTGGCATTGGAAAACGCGATGCGTTCACTTTCAGTGGGGCAGTTCTGCTTACCTCGAGTGAGAAAAACGCTAGCACCGAGAGCCAAAAGCCGACCTTCGATTCGGACAGCAATGTCGTAAACAATTTCTTCTTCACCCGGATTATTGCCAGGATCTAAAACAATTACCTTATTTGCAAGGGCTGGGCCTCTTGTGCGCACAGCAGCACTTTCTCGAAGTTGAGCCGGCGCCCCGCCAGACACAATTTTTGTTAAACGGATTAGTCCAATGATTGTTTCTGGTCCACAACGACCATCAACTTTTGCACCGACCGATTTTTGAAACTCTTTAATCGCCGCCTCAGTGCGTGCTCCATAAATTCCATCAACTCGACCACAATCAAACCCCATCTCAGTCAATCTTGATTGCAATGAGGCGACATCGTCCCCGTGCATCAAAGAACTGTTCTGCAGGTAGAGAGAACGATCACCTAACTTCCAGCGAGCATCCTCAAGGGCACGTTCAGTTGCAACATCAAGAATTCCAGTGACGTTAAGTCCACGCTCTTGCTGAAAAGAACGAATCTCATCAGGTGTAAGCGATGGGTGCATTATTTCAATCTCTTAATTTTTAAATAAATGCTTCGAGGTCTTTAAGAAGAGCAGGCTTTGGCTTTGCGCCAATAATTGTCTTCACAACCTCACCATTGACATACACATTGAGCATAGGAATCGATGTGACTCCGTATTTAATGGCGATAGCAGACTCTTCATCGGTGTTGAGTTTTACAATCTTGATCTTGTCACCATATTCGTTGGAGATATCTTCCAAAATCGGTCCAATCGCACGGCAAGGTCCACACCATTCAGCCCAAAAATCTACAAGGACGGGAGTGCTGCTCTTGAGAACAACCTCATCAAAGTTTGCCGCGGTTACTTTACTTGTTGCCATTGAATCGCTCCATTTTTATCTTTTGTGAGATGAATGTGTGTACTGACAAGATTACTAGTGTGAGAGAAATTTTTCAGCGTCTAACGCAGCTTGGCAGCCAGAACCCGCTGCAGTAATAGCCTGACGGTATGTGTGATCAACTAGATCGCCACATGCGAAGACTCCTGGCAGGTTGGTCTTGGTTGAACGACCCTCAACTTTGACATACCCCTCGTTATCGCACTCAATTTGGCCTATCAGCAGCTCACTGCGAGGTATATGTCCGATCGCGACGAAGAGACCAGTGAAATCACGTTGAGAGAGCTCTCCGGTAACGGTGTTCTTTAGCGCAAGAGCTTCAACTTTATTCTCACCCAAGATGTCAACAACTTCGGTGTTCCACAACATTTCAATTTTCGGGTTATTAAGTGCACGATCTGCCATGATTTTTGATGCTCGCAAAGAATCGCGACGATGAATCAATACAACCTTGCTTGCAAACTTAGTAAGGAAGGTTGCCTCTTCAACTGCAGAATCTCCACCACCAACTACAGCAATAGTTTGATCTCTAAAGAAAAATCCGTCACAAGTGGCACACCATGACACTCCGCGTCCTGAGAGACGATCTTCATTGGCCAAGCCAATATGTCTATATGCAGAACCAGTGGCGAGAATTACCGCACGGGCTTGTACAACATTTCCACTTCCATCTTTTACAGTTTTAATATCACCTTTAAGGTCCATCTCAACGACATCATCTGTGATCAGCTCTGTACCAAAGCGGGCTGCCTGTTTACGCATACTCTCCATTAACTCTGGCCCCATAACTCCATCAACAAATCCTGGGAAGTTCTCAACCTCAGTTGTGGTCATAAGTGCGCCACCAGCGGTAACAGAACCTTCATAGAGCACAGGGCTAAGTTGGGCACGCGATGCATAGATCGCAGCGGTGTAACCAGCAGGGCCTGAACCGACTATTACTAAATCACGAATCATAGGCTCAGCCTACACACTTACGAGTCGTTCTTCCTCTTCTTCAAAAGACCGCGTCCAAACTCAGCAAGAGTTGCGATCTCAGAGATTTTAAAGAGCTTTGCTAAGAGTAGATAGAGAAGTCCGCTCGCAGCCAAAATAACGCAGAGGCGAATCGCTCGCAACAGCGCTGACGAATCCGCACTCTCCCATTCAAGAAAATACATCAATGCAAAGAGTGGTGCCATTGCAAGCAGCGCAGCAGCAAATAGTTTTGCATGATGCGCAGCGAATGTTGAGAAAGCCAAAACACCGACATGTCTTTTCAATAGACCTAGAGTAATAAAGAGACCAACAATATAACTTGCGGAGAAAGCCACACCTAAACCTATGGTTACTTGTTGACTATTGAGTATGTAGAGAAATAAATATGAGAGAACAACCGAAACAACATTAATAATAAAGATTGAGATCACTTGCGTCCGAGTATCTTCAAAAGCATTGAAACCGCGGATTAAAATTAAATTGATAGAGAAGGCCACTAACCCAAGGCTGAGCGCTGAAAGCACCTGTCCGATATAACGAGAATCTTCAAGTGATATTCCAAAGTAAAGGGCTTCAGTCATGAGGGGTCCAAAGAAAAAGAAGGCAACACTGCTAGGTACAGTGACTACACCCACCATACGAATTGCTCTAATTAATTGTTTACGAACTTCCACCACATTCTTCTCGATCGCCAACTTAGAGAGATGAGGCAAAAGTGCTGTGACAATTGAGATTGTGACAATTGAGTAAGGCAGCAACATAATGTAGTAAGCACTGGTAAACGGAGTGAACCCAACACCAGTTGATATTCCATCTTGGGAGCTACGCACTGCAGCACTCGTTGCGACATTTACTGTCACTAGATAACCGAGTTGTGAAATCAGAACATAGACCAGCGTCCATCCGGCAAGCGAGAATGACTTACCCAGACCATGCAAGCCAAATCGGATACGTAAATGAATTCCTGACCGCTTAACAACCGGGATCAGGATAAGCGCTTGCACGACAATGCCCAGGGTTGTACCCCAACCCAAAAGCTGAATCTGAAAATCAGTGACTGTCTCTAAAGTGATGGAGTTCTGAAAAATGAGAACCCCAGAGAAAACGGCAATAACTACAAGATTGTTAGCTATGGGAGCCCACATCAGAGGAGCAAAGGAGCCACGAGCGTTAGCTACCTGCCCCAACATTGTAAAAAGACCTAAGAAGAAAATTTGTGGGAGGCAGTATCGAGTAAAGGCGATCGCGATCTGGTTCTCGGTTTCAAAACCAACCGTTGAAAACTCCGGGGCATATAAACGCACTAAAGCGGGAGCAAAGATTACTCCGAGGATGACAAGAAGCAGAAGGATTCCCGAGATTGTTGTAACAAGGCGGGATGCAAAACCATCACCACCATCTTCATCGGCGAAAGATCGCACCAATTGCGGAACAAAGATTGCAGTGAGTGCACCACCTACAAGAAGGTTATAAAGAATGTTCGGCATGGTGTTTGCAACATTGTATGTATCGGCAAGCAACGCCGTACCTAATACTGCAACAGCAAGAATCGCGCGAAAAAATCCTGTAATACGAGAAAGAATTGTTCCAATCGCCATGACGCCGGAGGCGCGAAATAGTTCATTGTTTTTCATGTCGCCCCTTTCTTAAACGACGATATGTCTGTGCAGCAGCACCAATGAAAAGCAAGACAGCAGCAGCGGTTGTAAACCACGCTACCCGTGAGTCGATTAAAGTCATAGTAAGAGTCAACTTAGAAGATGGCCCAAGCCACTGACCTTTAGAATTTGTGAGTGCAGCATTTACCTGTGTCGCACCTGGTGCAATCACTGTAAAAGGAACCGCAAACTGCGTACGAGAGTTCGGCTCGAGAGTAATCTGACGCATATCATCAACCAACACTTTTATATTTGATACTCGAAAAATTAGGTTTACAGTGACGGCAGAATCAAAACCGTTGACAAGTGTGAGTGGAACTTCAACCAGTTCTGAGGTC
>JBILRA010000112.1:0-2980 GCA_044372915.1 Candidatus Planktophila sp. | reverse complement strand
CCTTAACCCTGTCTACACCATTGGTTTTCAGATTATTGAAACCTTGCGCAATCACTTTGATATGGGCCCTAAAGAAGCTCGTGCACGTGCAATCGAACTTATTACGATGGTGGAGATCCCAGATCCTGCAACTTCCATTGATAAATATCCTCACCAGCTTTCTGGTGGTCAGCGCCAGCGTGCGATGATCGCGCAAGCACTTGCGTGTGATCCAGGGCTTCTTGTTGCCGATGAGCCAACCACGGCACTAGATGTAACTGTGCAGGCAGAAGTTTTGGATCTGATGCGTAATCTTAAAGATAAGCTCAATTCAGCGATTCTCTTGATTACCCACGATATGGGCGTTGTCGCCGATATGGCAGATGAGATTCTTGTAATGAAAGATGGCAACACCGTTGAACATGGAAGCGCCGATCAGATCTTTAATCGCCCGGCACATCCATATACCCAAGAGCTACTTAAGGCTGTTCCAAAACTTGGAACATCAGTTCGACGCACACTTCCTTATGACGAGAATGCGAAGCCTCAGCCAGTTCTTAAGTTAGAAAATGTCACGATCGCTTACCCTAAGCGCGGTCGTATCCCTGAGTTTGTGGCTGCAAAGAATGTCAGCCTTGAGATCTACCCGGGTGAAATCCTCGGCCTCGTTGGTGAATCGGGTTCAGGTAAGACCACAATCGGTCGCGCTGCAATCGGACTCTTGCCAATTAAGGAAGGAAAGCTAGAGATTGTTGGAAAAGATATTAGCCGCGCTAAATCTAAAGAGCTCTCTGCAATCCGTCGCCATACCGGCATCGTCTTTCAAGATCCTGCATCATCGCTCAACCCACGACTTCCTATTGGTGAATCAATTGGCGAGCCGCTCTATCTTGCAGGCGAGGCTAAAGGTGAAGCTCTTGCTCACCGCGTTGAAGACCTGCTTGATCAGGTTGAACTTCCACGCAGCTACCGAAACCGTTATCCGCACGAGCTCTCAGGTGGTCAGCGCCAGCGCGTAGGAATTGCACGCGCGCTTGCTCTCACCCCAGATCTGCTGATTGCAGATGAGCCAACATCGGCCCTCGATGTATCGGTACAGGCACGCTTCTTGGATCTCTTGCAAGAGCTACAGGGCAAGCTCAACTTTGCCTGTCTCTTTATCTCTCACGATTTAGCTGTTGTTGACATCTTGGCTCACCGCATTGCTGTTATGCAAAATGGTGAACTAGTCGAGGTTGGCGATCGCGATCAGATCTTGCAGCATCCAAAGAGTGATTACACCCGCAGATTAATCTCAGCGATTCCTGTTCCAGATCCTGCAGAACAGCGTATTCGCCGTGAAGCTCGCCTGGCAGCTAAGTAATTCAGTACTTACTTAACTAGCTAATTAATCGCGCGCTTGACCAGATAGGTGTTTGTAGCGTCCCATAAATTGGGCTTTGAGCTCTGGATAATCTCCGGCAATCAGCGCTGCTCGCATCTGGTCTACCAGGCGAACAATAAATCGTTCATTGTGAATTGTGGCAAGGGTAGCGGCGTTGATTTCTTTGCCTCTAAATAAGTGATGGACATATGCCTTGGTGTAATGGGTGCAGGTATAGCAATCGCACTCAGGATCGATTGGTTCAAAAGCTCGGCGATTGATCGCGTTAGATAAGTTAAAGCGACCCTGCATTGTGTAGACCGCCGATGTGCGGGCGATGCGAGAGGCTAGAACACAGTCGAAGGTATCGATGCCGTTATCGACTCCGACAAAGAGATCTTCGGGGGCTCCAATGCCAAGTAAGTGGCGGGGTTTTTCTGGCGGCAAGATTTCGTTCATCCAGGTCAGGATTGTTCCTAGCGTTTTCTTATCGAGTGCCCCGCCTAATCCAAAACCATCAAAGGCGATTGGGTTTTCCGGATCACTGGAACGAAGGGCCGCCATATCTGTGGCCGCTTTTTTGCGTAGATCTTCGTACTGTGCGCCTTGAATTACCCCGTAAAGGGCCTGATATGGCTTCTCAGAGCGTTCTAAGGTCAGTTTCTGATGCTCATCCAAACAGCGAATTCCCCACGCCCGTGTGCGTTCTAGCGCCTTCTCTTGGTATTTACGGGTGTTATGCAAGGTGGTGCATTCGTCAAAGGCGAAGATGATGTCTGCGCCAATCTGGTGCTGCACGCGCATCGATACTTCAGGGGTAAAGCGGTGCATGCTGCCATCGATATGGGATTTAAATGTGACACCGTCATCATCGACATGGGCCAGCCGCTCTTTATTTCCAGCTACCACTTCATCGGATCTAAAGGTCTGGGCATCCATCGCCAACACTTTTTTAAATCCGACGCCCAATGAGAGAACTTGAAAGCCGCCGCTATCGGTAAAGGTCGGCCCGGGCCAATTCATAAATCGCGAGAGACCACCAGCCTCATCGAGGATGTCAGAGCCGGGTTGCAAGTACAAGTGATAGGCATTGGCCAGAAGTGCCTGGGCCCCCAGCTCCTTCATCGTTTCAGGGAGAACACTTTTCACCGTTGCCTTAGTGCCCACCGGAATAAAAGCTGGGGTTGCAATATCACCATGAGGAGTTGAGATAGTTCCTGCACGTGCCAGAGATTTATCTAGGGCATGTGAAATATTAAAACTAAATCCGTTACCAGATGGCAACGCGTTGATCCTCATCTAGCCAGAGCGCATCGCTTTTGGTGATGCCAAAGGTTGTGTAGAAGGCAGGGATATTTCGAACAATTTGATTGCAGCGAAATTCTGCAGGTGAATGTGGATCAGTTGCAATGCGTCGACGCATCTCTTCCGGGCGCACCTTGCCGCGCCAGGCTTGAGCCCATGCAAGGAAGAGGCGTTGATAGCCATTGAGGCCATCAATGACCGGTGATTCTTTTCCATCCAGAGCAATCTCATAAGCCTTGAGGGCAATTGATAGCCCACCAAGGTCACCGATATTTTCACCGACGGTGAGTGCGCCATTGACTGTGATGTCCGTGGTTTCCTCTGGAACAAGGG
>JBILRA010000111.1:0-3027 GCA_044372915.1 Candidatus Planktophila sp. | reverse complement strand
TCGCGTTGGTGCGACCCTTCCACACCCCAAGTACTTTCTCGGCAGGAGTCTTAAGGACCTTTTCCAAAATCGTTGCGTAGATATCCCGGAAATCCGTTGTCACCGCCAAATCGCCATCTACAAGCTGAGAAAGTGATGGTTGATCTCCGTAGAAGCCACCTTGAACTCGGTCACCGACAAGAAAGACTGGCCCCGCCGTTCCATGGTCAGTTCCTTCTGAGCCATTTGCTTTCACGCGCCGACCGAATTCACTATAGATAAGAACCGTAACATCCTTAGACCTCCCTGAGGCCTTCAACTGACTGAGAAATGTCGTCACACTTGTTGAAACAGCACCTAAGAGAAGAGATTGTGCATTAGCTTCATTAGCGTGTGTATCAAAACCACCCAATGAAACAGACCACACTTTAGTTGGCGCACCAGCTGCAATTAGTTTTGCAACAACACTGAGTTGTTGTGAAAGGTTTGTATCGCCACCAGCATTACCACCATCAACAGTCGGAAGATCCTGAGCTACCGGTGCAGGTTTAGCAAGAATCGGTGTCACGCTAGATGAAACACTAAAGAGATTCCTCATTGATGTTGCAGCAGCTGCCATTAAGGGATTATCTGTAGATGAAGGTGCAGATAAACGTTCACATGCAGCACCGATGAGACCCGTAGGAACTATTAACCCACCAAGAGGTAAGGCAGACCCACTCTGCTTCTTTCCAACTAACATCGGAGGCAGAATACTGCCCAAGCTAATTGCCGACATTGGATCTAGGGGCTGGGTATCAAGCCAACGACCAAGCCAACCTGTATCACGACTTGATTGCGAGGAACCGGATTGCCAAATTGCCATTGAAGAAAAATGTGATCGATCAGGTTTTGGATAACCGACACCACGAACAATGGCAACCTTCTGTGTATCCCATAAAGATTTTATTCCAGACATTGATGCATTGAGTGCGAGATCATCAGAGAGCGGAAGCAGAGTTTCAGGTTTATACGTGATTCCTGGACGAGAAGCATAGTAAATTGAATCTTTAAATGGAATAACAGTGTTGAGTCCATCGTTTCCACCATAGAGAGAAAGCACAACTAGAATCGGTGTACCAAGGGGAAGCGGTCGCGTAGTTGCAGCGTGAGCAATATCTTCAACAGAGAGAACTGCAGCACTGGTGGCAGCTACGCCTGAGAATTTTAGGAATTGCCTTCTTGTGAAAATGCTCATCCCTAATTGTTCATGCGAGAAAACCGGTTTTTCGATCATGCGCTCACCACGTATTCAGGACTACAGATCGCAAGGGTTAAAAGTCTTTGGGGATTATCGCGTACAGAACGAAGTGCAAAATTAGTGCGGCTGCTCCACTCCACAATTCCTAACCAATCGAGCAAAAACGCAGCACGATTATTTGGTGCTACTGCACTTAACTCAGAGAGATCGGCAAGCGAAGCGAGCCAGCTCGCAAAAGCAAGCCTAAATTGAGCACTTGCTGAGCTGAGCCATGCTTGGTCGGTCGGCCATCCGCCAACATTTGGTGGCTGAAAAGGAACCTGTGACAGCTTCTCGAGGTAACCATAAAGTTTTGTAAATGAAGGTAGTTCTGAAGGTGTGATCTCAAGAGCCCGGCAAACCCCGACAAACCATTCGACGGGTGATTTAACAACCGAATGATCAATATGCGAGAGTGCAGAATCGTTAAGCAGTGCGCTTACAAGAGATTTGAT
Organism: Candidatus Planktophila sp.; assembly: GCA_044372915.1. Lineage (GTDB taxonomy): Bacteria > Actinomycetota > Actinomycetes > Nanopelagicales > Nanopelagicaceae > Planktophila. The sequence continues at coordinate 1,314 of JBILRA010000111.1, read as the reverse complement.
ATCACGAGATGCGAATGCAGTAACTGCGGAATGGTTTTCTGGAATTGGTTTAGTAGAAGAAATAAACCGATACCAGATTCGTTCAGGGATAAATCGTTGGCAACTCTCTTGAGAAACGAGATGGGCGATCACTTGTTCAGGAGTCATCGAGCCGGATTTCCCAAGCACTGTTACTGATCCAGTATCCCGTCGACGAGAGGCGACACTCATTACACCTGAGGTGCGTGCTACCCGGTAACCAGTAAATGAGCGCGCAAGCTCCTTAACATCTTTCTCTGTGTAGCGATTTACGCCAAGAGTAAATAACTCCATCATCTCCCTAGAGAGATTCTCATTCGGCGCATTCACTGAATTTTCTCCACCATCTAACCACACCTGCAGCGCCCCATCCGAAAACATTGACTGTGCAAATTCAGAAAAATTACCGAGAGCAAATTTTCTTAAAGTCACATTTTGGTTATACATTGGAAGCGCATAATTTACTTTTCCAATAGATGTTGCCCAGTGTCCATGCCAGAACCACGTCATTTTTTCATTAAGTGGCTTAGTGGTCGTAACCATCTGGTCCAACCACCATTGCAACAAAAGTTGGTTTTGATACCGCAATGCACGTGAATACTCGACAATGTCAGGACTATTTGGCGCAGGGCGTGGGCCTAGGTCAGTGAGTTCGGGTGCCACAAGGGTTTGAGTATCAGTTGTTAAAACACTTTGCCGAGTTGCAGCGATTCCTTGGTTGAGTGCGGCTCGAAATTCACCCGGTTTAGGTCCATAGCCAAAGCGGTGAAATAAGCGAGCAGTCTCCAACCGCTGAAAATCCATGTTGCCAATGTAAGTGCATAACGATCACGATGTAAGGTTTACCTATGAACTCACATGAACTTCTCCGAGAAGAGATCAAAAACAAGGCTGTTGTCCACGGAAAAGTCATTCTTTCTTCAGGCAAAGAGGCAGATTACTATGTTGATCTACGCCGCATCACACTTGATCATGTTGCAGCTCCTCTTGTCGGACAGGTAATGCTTGATCTTACGAAAGATTTGGATTTTGATGCAGTAGGTGGCTTAACACTTGGTGCCGATCCTGTTGCAACCGCGATGATGCATGTTGCTGCAAGTCAGGGTCGTGCACTTGATTCATTTGTTGTACGTAAGGCAGAGAAAGCACATGGATTACAACGACGCATCGAAGGACCAGATGTAAAAGGAAAGCGCGTTCTGGCTGTTGAAGATACGTCGACAACAGGTGGTTCAGTCTTAACGGCAGTTGAAGCCCTGAAAGAAGCCGGCGCGATTGTTGTTGGTGTTGCAGTGA
>JBILRA010000110.1:0-3067 GCA_044372915.1 Candidatus Planktophila sp. | reverse complement strand
AGCTCGGGACCGTTTCCAGGTTTTCCAAAATTTAGTACATGTGGCTCTTGATGCATCTCAGTCCCAATACCGTGGCCACCGTATTCAGCAAGAATGCCGTATTTGCCTTGTGAATCAATATAGCTACTAATTGCATGGCTGATGTCAGTAAGACGGCCGCCAATTTTTGCAGCAGCAAAGCCGCGCCACATGGATTCTTCACAGACATCCATCATCTTCTGATCAGCCGGATCAACATTTCCTACAGCATATGAAAAAGCCGCATCTCCATGCCACCCATCGATGATTGCGCCGCAATCAATTGATACAACATCACCATCTTCAATAATGCGATCACCAGGAATACCGTGAACGATCTCATCATTGATCGAGATACAAATAGTTGCTGGATACCCGTGATAGCCAAGGAAGTTTGAAATCCCTCCCCCACGTTTGATATTGGCTGCTGCAATTGAGTCCAGTGCGTCAGTGCGCATTCCAACTTTTATCGAGCCACGGAGAAGATCTAACGTCTGTCCGACGAGAAGTCCTGCTCGCCGCATAATCTTTAGCTCATCGAGAGTTTTGATCTGTATCGCCATCAGATTCCTATTGAACTCGGCTGAGCGCATCAATAGCACGCTCTGTAATCTCAGAAACTTCACCTAGAGCACTTACTGTAATGAGTAATCCTTCGGTGCGATAGAAGTGAATAATTGGTGCGGTCTGCTCTTCATAGACTGACAAACGACGGGCAATCACTTCTGGCTTATCATCTTCACGTTGGTAAAGCTCGCCACCATCTACCGGACATGATTGTGAACCGGCATCTGTTGATTTACCGCATTGGCGACAGGTGAGGCGGGATGAGAGTCGAGCAATGATTTCATCCGATGGAATAGAAAATTCTAAAACAGCGCTTAGAGCACTTGATTTTTCAGCCATCAGCGCACGGAGAACTTCAGCTTGCGAGACATTGCGTGGCCAGCCGTCAAGTAAAAACCCTGCTGACGCATCATCTTCTTCAAGTCGAGCGCGAACCATGGCGTTGGTGATCTCATCACTCACAAGTTCGCCACGATCTACAAATGCTTTGGCTTCAAGACCTAGTGGTGTTCCAGCTTTCATATTGGCGCGGAAGATATCGCCAGTTGAAATATGTGGAATTGAATAATGTGCCGAGAGAAAAGCAGCCTGTGTTCCCTTACCAGCACCTGGTGGTCCGACCAGGACTAATCTCATTAGCGCAAGAATCCCTCATACGAGCGTTGTTGCAATTGGCTTTCAATCTGCTTGGCCGTGTCTAGACCGACACCGACAACGATCAAAATTGCAGTTCCACCGAATGGGAAGTTTTGGGAGGCCCCGAAGAGAACAAGTGCGATGATCGGGATAATCGCAACGAGTGCAAGATAGAGCGAGCCTGGAGCGATAATGCGTGAGAGTACATACTGCAAATATTCAGATGTCGGACGACCCGCGCGAATACCTGGAATAAATCCACCATACTTCTTCATGTTATCTGCAACTTCATCAGGGTTAAATGTGATTGCAACGTAGAAGTATGTAAAGAAGATAATCATTCCCGCGTAGAGAGAGATGTAGTAAACGTTATCTCCTTCAACCAAGTTCTGCCTGATCCACACAGCCCATGCCGAAGTCTCATTACCCATGAAGTTCACGATCAATGAAGGAATATAGAGAAGTGAAGATGCAAAAATCACTGGAATAACGCCAGCTTGGTTTACCTTAATTGGAATATATGTTGAAGTCCCGCCGTATGACTGACGTCCAACCATACGCTTTGCGTATTGCACAGGAATGCGACGTTGAGCTTGCTCAACGAAGACAACCGCTGCAATAACGAGAAGTCCGATAAGGAGAACGAATACGAAAGTTGCAAAGCCCTTTTCGAGTCTGATGCTCCAGAGTTGTGTTGGGAAGGTAGCGGCGATAGATGTGAAGATCAAAATTGACATTCCATTACCGACGCCACGATCTGTAATCAATTCACCGAGCCACATAATTACTGATGTTCCTGCTGTCATGACAATAACCATCGTCAAGATTCGTCCCCATGAAGGATCAGGGATGATGGGAAGATCACAGCCTGCGATCAAACGACCTGGGGTACGGGCAACTGCAATAAGACCTGTCGACTGCAAAATTGCAAGACCGATGGTCAAATAACGTGTGTACTGGGTGAGTTTGGCAGTTCCTGATTGGCCCTCTTTCTTAAGAGTTTCAAAACGAGGAATCACAACGGTAAGAAGTTGAACGATGATGGATGCGGTGATGTAAGGCATGATTCCAAGAGCGAAGACTGAGAGCTGAACAAGCGCTCCACCGCTGAATAGGTTGATCAAACCAAAGAGCCCACCCTGATCTGCCCCAGCAAGACATTGCTGAACGTTGGTGTATGAAACACCTGGTGTGGGTACTGTTGATCCAAAACGAAAGAGTGCCATGATCGAGAGAGTGAAGAAGATTTTCTTGCGCAACTCTGGAGTCTTAAAAGCCATACCAAATGCGGAAAGCATCGATCTTCTCCCTCTTTCGATTCAAGCGTCTTTAATTCGAACGTTGTGCTACCTGTTAAAGGGTAGCTGTAGATCCCCCGGCAGCGGTGATCTTGTCGATCGCCGATGATGAGAATGCATGTGCTGTAACAGTTACCTTGACAGAGATCTCTCCATTGCCAAGAACCTTTACAGGAAGGCTATCGCGCACAGCTCCGTGAGCAATGAGTGAAGCAACTGTTACATCGCCACCCTTTGGGTAGAGAGCGTTGATCATTGAGACATTGACTACCTGATACTCAACGCGTGCTGGGTTCTTAAAACCACGAAGCTTAGGCAAGCGCATAACGAGAGGTAGCTGACCACCCTCGAAACCTGGACGCACTGTGTTACGAGCGTGCGTTCCCTTGCCGCCGCGACCTGCGGTCTTACCCTTTGATGCCTCACCGCGACCTTTACGAGTCTTGGCTTTCTTAGCACCTGGTGCTGGTCTGAGGTGATGAAGTTTTAGCGTCATCTCTACTCAACCTCCTCGATCTTAATCAAGTGGCGAGCGGCGTATGCCATGC
>JBILRA010000109.1:0-3074 GCA_044372915.1 Candidatus Planktophila sp. | reverse complement strand
CCGGCAGCAGTTGGCGCCGTAGTTGATGGGCCATAGCTTGTGGCGCCGGTTCCGGTGTATGTGTAGGTGATGCCGGTGATGGAATCTGCGGCGTTAAGACCTGTTGCAGTGAAAGTATCGGATGCCTTTGTGCCGCCGTAATCGATTGCAGTAGGAGATGCTGCGGTGATAACTAGGGTTGCTCCATTGACCTGTACGTTGAAGTTTGCCGAAGCAGTCGAATTAGCTGCATCCGTAACGGTTGCGGTCATTCCGTAGGTTCCTGGCAGCGTAGTACCAGAAACTGTAACCACACCTGTTGAGCCCACAACAGTTATTCCACTGACTTGGGAATTATCTGAAGTTCTCTTTATGTCATAAGTTTTTGCCCCGCTTCCAAACGTTGAAGTGAGGGTCAAGGTGTTTGAAGTTCCATAGGTAGTTGTCAGAGTTGTTGGAGTGACCATAGCTAAAGGCGGATTTACTGTTACTGAAACTGAAGTTGTAGACGCAACTCCTGCTCCTGCCGCATTTACAGCTCGAATTGCAACAGTGTAACCAGTTCCGTTAGTCAGTCCCGTAATTGCTATTGGAGAAGTTGTAGCCACGGGAGAACGTGTAGTCCAGCCCCCTGAATTCAGAGAGTACTGATAGTTGGTGATAGCGCTTCCATTAGATGTGCCGGCCGTGAAAGCTACTGAAAGGGCTCCGCTAGAAGTCGCAATCGAGTTTATTGTTGGAGCACCAGGAACTTGTGCAACTAAAACGCTAGTCATGGTTGGTGGAGTGAATGTTCTAGCAGAGGTATTTGCGGCGGCATCCGCCATGGTTCCGCCATTTAATTCAATAGGCGATGTTGCAACAATTCCATCTGTGTCAATGTCGTTTGCATCAGTTGCGACGACGTACCTAAACAAAAGAGCCGAGGTTCCACTACCAGATACATAATTTGCATATCGAGTTGTGGAACCAATAGTTAAAGCAATTCGTGGTGTACCGGTTACCAAGACTGCTTCGCTCATGTTGACAGTAAAGTTAATCTGCCCAGCAGGAATGTATGTTGCATTTGTTGGGGCGGTGATGGAACTTACCGACGGACCTGTGCGGTCAATTGTTATTGTGCTCGTAGCAGGTGAATTTGAGGCAGGACCATTTTGCGCCGTAGAAGAACCTAGTACCGCATTGGTCAGTAATTGCGGGGTCAATGTGCCTTCACTACACGAACTAACAGTCAACGAATAACTTGACCCAGAACCAGAAACTGAGAAGCTACATCCTGTAGCCGTGCCTGCGTTGGAGAAATCGTTAGACGCCATTCCTGTAACAATTTCAGACATCGTTATTGAATAAGAAATTGAATTAACAGTATTTGTCGGAGTTGTCTGAGAGCTAGTAAACGTTGATGCTGCGGGCGCATTTGGATAAGTGACGCGCGCATAACCAACACCAGTACGTCCGGTCATTGTTCCGCCTGCAGGGTTTGGCATACTTGCATTTCCTGCAGTCAAAGTTGTTGATGAAACGCCACCAACATAGCCAGAGCCACCGCCACCCGCAGCGTCGTATTCAGCACCACCGCCACCGTACCAACCACCACCGCCACCTGCGCCGTACGAGTTAGTTCCAGCTCCGCCTTGACCAAAAACTCCACAAGATGCTTTGTAGGTTGATGTAGTAGTTTGACCAGTAGCACAAGCACCTGCAGTTTGTGTTGCACCTTTGCCCGGCCGCCCGTTCCATTGGGTGTTGGTCAATCCATCAATACCTGAGGTACCTCCACCTGCACCGCCAGCCGAATTATCATCACCGCCACCACCGCCACCAGCAACTAACAGGACGGATGCTTGATTTCCGGAAAGAGTTGATAAAAGTCCAACAGCAGTTGCAATATGAGTGGCGCCACCACCACCGCCCGCGATTTCACCAGTTGAGCCATTACCTCCACCGTTATATCCGCCAACTCCTCGGTTCGTCCAAGTACCGAGTCCACCAATGTAAACATAAAGCGTTGTCCCTGCAGTCATCACCTTGTTGCCTTTGGCATAACCACCTTTACCTGTCGCGGCACTAGGTGTTCCGCCTTGACCACCCCAAACTTCAAAGGTGTAAGTGCCAGCAACTGGTGCATTCCACGCGTAATAATCGTTTGTAGAAGTAAAGTTGATTACACAAGTAGCACCAGAACAAACCGGTGTTGGATTCGCGATAATTGCTTTGGCCGGCGTTGCGCCAATGGTGATTCCCGAAAGTAACGAGACAACAAGCGAACTTGCAGTTAAAAGATATTTTGACCGATGAACGATTCTGGCAAAAAAGGAGTTTTTCGTATGAGCTGACTTGCGCTGCATACGAGTTCTCCTAGCTGGCACACGGGGTGAAAAGAAGGGGTGCCTAGACCCCAATTCTGGTCATTTATGCGGGAAAAGTCCATCGGCAAGCGGCTTTACCATTCTTATTACACCAATCAGGCGGCTCCTAGGAGACCCATACCTTGAGCGCAAGAAGCCCTAAGGCGTCGTAACCGTAAAACCGCCAGGGTTGAAATCACTTCCAGCCGAATTAGACACAAAAATTGGACCAGTTGTTGCCCCCGCGGGAATCACACCACTCACAGTCGTCGCATCAATCACGGTCACTGAAGTTAAATTCTTGCGCCCGATCTTAATGACATCAACACCAGTCATGCCGGTTCCCGTGACCGTGACAGTAGTTCCAACCGGCCCCGACGATGGAGATATACCAGTGATGAATGGCCCGATTATTGGATTGATTGTCACTCCATTTGCAATCGAAATTGCAATCTGCGTAGGCATTGTGGAAACGGGCGCTGCACCTTGTGCCACGAAGTTGTACAAGAAAACGGAAAAGAGCGAGTCGTATTGCAAATAGTTTTCGCTAGATTCCTTAGTCGCCGAAACTGAACAAGTTCCAGCGGTTGTGGCCGACAGAAGGATTCCATCTACTGAACAACCAGTGGCTGATCCATTCGTTGTCTCAATACTTTCAGCTCCATCTCCACTTCCACCATACTTAAAAATCGGGAAAGCGCTGCCAAAAACGCCTGACAAGGTTGAGTAATTTGTAAATGCCGACTG
>JBILRA010000045.1:0-9353 GCA_044372915.1 Candidatus Planktophila sp. | reverse complement strand
AAGCTCAATAGATTCAACGCCAAAGGCCTCACCCGCATGGATCGTAAAGTGAGCGCCATGGGCACGTAAGTAATCAAATGCCTTGATGTGATCTGTTGGAGGAAAGCCTGCTTCAGGGCCTGCGATATCAAAGCCAACTACGCCGCGACCTTTATATTTCACAACCTTGGTCGCAACCTCATCGCTGAAGTTGTTTTGGCGTAGCGCACATAAAAGAGCCTCAACACGAATTGTTCGCCCTACCGCCTTCGCCTCTGCCATTCCTTGCTTATGACCTTCAACAGTTGCTTCGATGACATCATCGATTGTTAAACCTTTACGGGTAAAGAGTTCAGGTGCACCACGAACTTCTGCGTAGACGACGCCATCTGCAGCCAAATCAAGAACGCATTCGCGGGCTATGCGAATAATCTCTTCTCGTGTCTGCATCACAGAGATCGTATGTTCAAAAGTTTCTAGGTAAAGCTCAAGCGTTCCAGAGCTACAGGCGTTCACGAACCATGTACCAAGTTCAATCGGGTCATAACTCGGAAGTTTTGTATATCCACTGGCCAACGCATGATCAATCATCGTCTGTGGGCGTAGACCGCCATCTAAGTGATCGTGCAGTAAAACTTTTGGGGCGCGGGCAATGACATCAGAACTAAGAAGAAGGGTCATTTACTTGAGATCTTCTGGTCCAAATGCCCATGGCAACATTGCGCTCATCTTTTGTGGACCATCTGGTGTCATCAGAAGTGCTTCGTTACCACCGTGTTCAAAGATCAATTGACGGCAGCGACCGCATGGTGCCAAGAAGTTTCCATTGGCATCAACACAGACAATTGCAACAAGTCGCCCGCCGCCGGACATGGTCAGTGCGCTTACGAGTGAACACTCAGCACACAACCCAATTCCGTAGCTAGCATTCTCAACATTTGCACCGCTAATCAAACGTCCATCATCAACGAGGGCGGCTACACCCACCGGAAATTTGGAGTAAGGGGCATATGCTTTTTTCATCGCATCTTTAGCAAGGTTATGGATTGAATCCCAGTCAATATTTGCGCTCATTACATGATTCTACGGGTGGGAGCCCAGATTGGGAATTGGTCTTCGACCTTGCCCTTTGTTACGATACGCCAGCACTACACGGCTAGGAAAAGTAATTTTCCTCATGTTTTACACATGGCGGGTTGCCCGAGCGGCCAATGGGAGGGGACTGTAAATCCCCCGGCTCTGCCTTCGAAGGTTCAAATCCTTCACCCGCCACCAGTTCCACCGTTCTGATTTTTTCAAGCAATTCTCTCTTCCATCACGCTCTATTCTCAGAAGAGCCTTTCGCCTAGTATCTGATTCGTGTCAAAGTTCAAAATCCGCGGAGTGATAGAAGGCTTTTATGGAAAGCCATGGACTCACCATGAACGCAAAGACATGATTGATTTCATTTCCCAAGCGGGCATGAATACTTACTTTCTAGCCCCAAAGGATGAACCGGGCCACCGCCGACAGTGGCAAGAACTTCGTCCTGAATCAGAATTTGTTGCTTTGAAAGAATTGGTGTCATTAGCAACAAGTAAAGAGATAACTTTCGGGACTGCCGTTTCCCCGGGCCAGACAATTCGATATTCCGACCCCGCTGAACTAGAAGCACTCAAAGGTAGATTAAAACAATATCTAGATATTGGGATAAATTTAGTGGGAGTTTTTCTCGATGATATTCCGCATCAATTTCAAACAGAGTCAGATTCCAAAGAGTTTGCATCTTTTGCCCATGCCCACAGTTATATCGGTAATGAAGTATACGAGTGGCTTAAGGCAGAATATCCAAGCGCACAATTGGTTATCTGCCCAACGGTGTATCGAGGTACTGGTCGTGAGTCCTATCTCCTAACTCTCGGTGAGTTACTTAATCCCGATATTCACTTGTTCTGGACAGGCATTCAGATTTGTTCATATCGATTAGATGTTCGTGATGCACAAATCTTTACCGAGAGCGCAAAGCGTCAACCATTGTTTTGGGACAATTACCCAGTTAATGATGTGGCCATGATTCATGAACTTCATATCGGCCCCTTGCGTGCGCGTGAACCAGAATTAGTAAATTGCAGCGAAGGTCTTTTGGCTAATCCAATGTGGCTGGCCGAATCAAGCAAAATACCCCTATGGACTATTGGCGAGTACTTGGCTGACCCTCACGGTTACAATCCAGATGCAGCGTGGGAGAGAGCGCTAGCGCAGGTAATTACAGATACAGAAGATCGTGTTGCTTACAGACAATTTGCAAGAACTTCTTTAGGTTCCTGCCTTAATGATGATTCAGCTCCAGATTTTTCTGCGACTTTAGCTGATATTGCTTTCACATATAGAAATCACTCAATGCAAGCGGCTCTCCACAAACTAGAGTCCTTGGCCCAAGAGATTTCACGATCCAGTGTGAGAATCCAATCGCCAGGCTTTTCAAATCCCAAACTCGTACAAGAGGCTCAACCATGGATCAAGGATTTCCAACGTGGTGGCCAAATTCTAGAATTATTGTCTGAAACGTTAAGTTCAGGTGGCAACCACGAGGATGTGCAGAGGTTGGCGGTGGAGGTTTTAACATGGCGGAGCAGAATTTTCGGTGACGCCTTGGCAATGTTTCTCACCGAGCTCGCCGACGATTTACTTTCGGCCTAAACGTTCTTCCTCAACCTATTGACTCACCCTTATCACCCTCAATAGCCTTACCTGAAATTGCTGGTGACCTGAGAAATGAGGATCACCACTAAATATTACAAGGGAGATATTGTGCTCAAAGGAAAGAAAGTATTTGGAGCAATAGCAGCTGGCTTGCTTGCTCTAGGAATTCTCTCGGGGTGCTCGAGTGATTCTGCAGATAAAGTCTTACGTATTGCAGTACCAAGCCTTGGTGAAAGTGAACTTCCAGTTTGGGAAAACGCTAAGGCATCATTTGAAGCAGCCAACGAGGGATGGTCAGTTGAGTTTATTCAACAGGACGACGACCTCTATTCAACGGTAGGACTTCCAACACTTCTCAATGGAAAAAATAGCCCAGATGCTTACTTTGAATGGGCTGGCGCTCGCCTTGACCAGAGAGTGGCAGAAGGCTTTGCAGGAGATATCTCTGCAGAGATTGAATCGAGTGGATTAAAGGATCTCTTCACCGATGGAGCATTTGCTGGATATGACTCAGGTGGGAAGCTTTCTATGATCCCTCGTACCCGAGACGTGACAAATGTACTTTGGTACAACGTTGATCTATTTACAAAAAATGGAATCACTCCTCCAAAGACATGGGATGAATTGAATGCAGCTTGTGCAAAGTTTAAGGCTGCAAAGATCAACTGCTTCGTTCAGGGAAATAAAGATCTTTGGACAGTTGGAAACTGGGGCGGTCACATCATCTCTCGAGTAACCGGCGAAGCGCTCTATGCTGAAACTCTTCAGAAGAGCAAGCCTATGAACAGTCCAGAGTTTGTTAAGGGCCTTCAGGTTCTAGCAGATCTCGCTAAAGACGGATATGTCAACGAATCTGTTAACTCGATAGCTGACAATGAAGCTGCTAGCCAATTTTTCCAAGGCAAGGCAGCTTTCCACCCAATTGGATCTTGGTTGATCGGAACTCAGAAAGATCAAGCACCAGACTTCAAGATGGACTTCATCAACCTTCCATCAATTGCCGATGGTGCTGGAGATCAGAACAGCATCATGGCTGTTTACACAGGTTATGCAGTCAATGCAAAGAGCACCAAGAAGGTTGAAGTAATGAACTTCTTCAAGGAGCTCTACAATGCAGAGAATGCAAAGACTATCGCGGACAGCGGTACTCTTTTCTTGGTCAAGTCTCTTGCAAGCGGTGGACTCGATCCACTCACACAAAAGATCAATGATTTACTCAATAATGCAACTGTCGTTGTAGCGCCACCTGATACTGGATTTGAACTTCCAGTTGCAGATGCACTTAATGCTGCACAGGCAGAAGCTATCGGTGGTAAGTCAACTCCACAGGAAGCACTCGATGTAGCTCAAGAGAAGGTTGCTGCACTGGGTTAATCTTGTAGGTATCACCTTAGATCTACATAAGATAAAAACGGGAGCGATCAGGATGTTAATGAAGTGAAGCCGACGACGCGTTGGGTTCCATACATTCTGATCGCTCCTGCTTTTCTTATCTTTACCCTTGCGATCCTGGGGCCTATTTTGGCAACATTTGTTTTAAGTCTCACGGATTGGAATGGCTTCTCAACTCCCAGCTTTGTTGGTTTTGAAAACTTCACCCGAGCATTCGGTGATCAGATTTATATTTCAGCCTATTGGCATGCAGGGTTTTATATATTTGTAACTCTCTTCTTAGAGGTAGTGGTAGGCCTACTTCTTGCTGGTCTAGTCAGCGCTAAAAGAAACACCACTTTCTACCGAGTCGCCTTTTTCACTCCGGTGATGCTTCCTTTGGTGGTGATATCAGTTCTTTGGTCATTTCTCTTGAATCCGGATATGGGAATTCTCAATAAAATTTTGGGAGATCTAGGGCTTGAGTCATGGCAGCGCATCTGGCTGGGTGATCAATCAACTGCTCTGCTCTCAATCTCGGTAATTTCAGGGTGGATTTTCGCGGGTTTTTACATGGCAATCTTCTATGCAGGTTTTCAGAGAATTCCTTCGACCATCATTGAGTCAGCTCGATTGGATGGAGCCTCAGAATGGCAACTTCTCTACAAAATAAAAGTGCCCATGGTAAAGAACATCATCGAGGTAGCCATTTTGCTCTGCTTTACCGGAGGCATTCAGATATTTGATCTTGTATATGTGCTCACCAACGGTGGACCGTATGAAACGACTCAATTTCCTACAACCTATATGGTGAGAGTCGTATTTCGCGATCAACAAATGGGTTATGGAAGCGCACTGGCTGTAATTCTGACTGTAGTTGTCGTCGCTGTTGGTCTAATCTATAACAAAGTGCGCACCAAAGATGATCTAGTTGTGGAGTACTAATGAAGCGAAGTCCTGTTTTTCATATTGCGATGATTATGTACTCAATGATTTATTTCGTGCCACTTTTATGGATGGCACTCTCGGCTTTAAAAACTAATCAAGAGATTACTCAGAATCCGCTGAGTCTTCCAAGCAGTTGGGATTTTTCTGTCTTCATTGAAGCTTTCACAGTCGGAAATCTAGGAAAGTATGCATTAAACAGCGCGATCATCACAGGTACATGCACATGTGCGGTTTTGTTTTTTGGTTCTATGGCAGCTTTTGCCTTTACGAGGTTAAAATTCAGGTTTTCAAATCAGATACTCGCACTGATAACCCTAGGCTTAATACTTCCAATCCAGTCATACTTTATTGCTCAGAATGCACTCTTTGATATTTTGGGAATTAAAGACACTCGATTGGCACTCATTCTCCCCTATACAGCGATGGGGCTACCACTAGCCATTTGGCTCTTCCGTGCCTACATCCAAAATTTGCCGAAGGAAGTCTTTGAGGCGGCGAGGGTAGATGGGGCTGGAGATTTGCGGGTGTATCAGACAATTTTGGTACCTATGCTCAAGCCAGGACTGGCAACTGTCGCAGTCTTCACTGCACTGAGCGCTTGGAATGAGTTCTTACTTGCTTTGGTCTATATTCAAAATGATAATCTTAAAACGATTCCAACGGGTTTGTTAACTTTCTCAACGAGGTACTCAACTAATTATCACTTACTTTTTGCTGCTCTTACAATTGTCACGATTCCAATGATTATTGTCTATATCATTTTCAATCGAAAGGTGATTGAAGGGCTAACAGAAGGTGCGGTTAAGTAGATTAGTTATAAAGGTCAATAATCGATCTGTATTTGTCGAATATCGCGGCATTTCTCTCATCGCCCCCGGAAAGATTACTGCTGAGGAATACTTCGGGAGTGAAACCTCTATTCATTAATTCTGACACAGTCCCAACAATTATTGCCTGAAGAAGTGCCGCACCGATGATTGTAGATGTTGGAGCAACCGCTGTATCAGAACCTGGAAGCTCCATCGCTGCATCCCCGACTTTTCCGGAATTATCTAAAACCAAATCTGCAATCTGATGAATTCTTTCTCCACCCTTAGATCTTGCACTAGCACTTGTTGCATGGCTGACGCTTGTGAGAGCGATAACTCTAGCTCCTGCCATTTGTGCCAGTTTGACCATGTCAGTTGTTACCAAATTTCCACCGCTATTTGAGATTACGATTAAAACATCACCTGGATTGATTGGATGGTTAGTGAGAAGTTCTTTTGCAAGCCCAGGTAACCTTTCATTTAAAGTGCCCTGAATGACTTGCTTATGGAGCATGAGTCGTTCATCAAGAATGGGATGAATGGCGGCCAGCCCTCCGGCTCTATAAAAGATTTCTTCTGCAAGTAGATGAGAATGCCCAGTTCCAAAAGTGTGAATCATCTTTCTCTGCTCTAGCGCATCGGCAAGCATTTGGATGGAATCGGAGATAGCCTTTTCTTGAGTTGAAATCACAACTGAGAGCAGCTCCCTCACCTGTAGTAAGTAAAGCTTGCTCCAGGTTTCAGGTTCTATCTCCCGAGTGAATATCTCAATGTACTGACTTTGTTTATCTGGCTTCTCCGCCAGATATCGAGCGCCCACTAGTGGTTCAGATGGCTGATCAATGAACGTGATGGGAAGGTCTTTGCTTAGTGTCAGGACTTGTGAGAACACAAGACCGTCAGCTGGAACCACTCCTCCAACCAAGGCAACAGTTTTAATCTCTGTTTTTTCCATTGAAACCTTAATCAGGTGCACAATTTCTTCGGCAGCACCTCCAACTATTGAGAGAGCAACAGCATCTCCCAAATTAGCTGCAGCAATGACAGATGGAGCAAATGAGGCGACTTTGAATACTGGATTATTGAGTTGATGGACCAGGTCGGCAAGATTATCAATGTTAGTTTGAAAGAATTCCTCAGCAACTTTACTTAAACTCGTTGCGGGACCTCGGCCCTCGTGAGCTTTGAGTGCGGCATTTAAACCAGTTCTTCCAATCCAGTATCCGCTAGCCTCATCTCCAATGAGAAAGCCATGTCCCGTAAGTTCGAACGACAAATCTTTACTATAAATCATTGCTGTAATCCCTGTGCCTATTGCGATCACAAGATCGGCTGCTGAGCTATTGCCCTGAGCGGCAGCCTGAGTATCTGAGAGAACTACAAGTTTGGCGAAGTTTATTCTCTGGAAAATTGCGGCTGCAAGAAGTTTTCTATCGTCCTCACTCTGGGGAATTGCCGCCATGCTCAAAATCAAAGTGCCAACAGTTGAAATCGTTGATGGAATAGCTGACGAGATATTTCTTGCCAAATCTAAAGAGAGTGAGTCGCTGTGCCGAACTCCTTCACCTTGAAATTCTAATTGGCTTTCTGATGCGTATCCACGAATCCGGGAGCCGCCGACATCAATAACCATGTAGTCATTCTTGGAATTCATTGGGGAAACCCTTCATCCTAGACATGGAAATAGACAGGTATGATTATGTCGTGTCAGGTATCGATTTCGGAAGTGGGCTCACGCTTCGCCCTTCCACTATCTCGGATTTACCAGGATTGCTCAGTGTCTGTTTGCAAACTGCAGACTCGGGTGCCGATGCCACAGACCTCCACAATTTGCCAGATTTAGTCGGGGAGATCTACGCCGCCCCTTATGTGCTCTATGAATTGGATTTTGCACACGTTCTTGCCACCAACGATGAAGTTGTTGGATATGTTTTAGGCGCGCTAGATACGACAGAATTCGAAGAAAAACTTGCCTCTAACTATTGGCCGACCGTGAGAGAGAAATACAAGGACATGGAAACGGTGCCCACCTCGGCTGATCTAGGTCTACTTGACACCCTCAAAGAGATTGGAGTGAGTAGCCCATCGATCGTAAATGAATTTCCTTCCCATCTACACATTGACATTATCGAAAAGTATCAAGGATTTGGATATGGAAGATTAATGATTAGTCACCTTCTCAATCAATTGAAACTGGCTGGCTCAACCGGAGTTCATCTTCACCTCTCGTCCAGCAATAGTCGGGCGCTGGCTTTCTACGAGAAATTCAACTTCTCAACATTGACTAGTGACTCAAATGAAATAATCATGGGGCTTAAATTCAATTAAATGCTATTTGATTTAACTATCGTGAACGTTCAGCAGTTCTCCTGATGAAATCAACTGTGAGATCTGGGTAGTTCCACATAATCACGTGGGCGCAATTTTCCACAACGATCCAATTTGAGTGCGCCGGGGCAACAGCCTTTTCTTGCGCAACATCTTCTGGAAGCATTAAATCGTAATCACCGAAGATAATTGAAGTATTGATATGAGCAGGAATTTCAGATTCAAACCTTCGACCTCGCGCCCCATTCCACATTGGCATATATCCACGTGAGTGCGCCATAGCCAGAACTGAATCGCGACATGATTCAAAGCTGAGATCTCGCCATAGGTGGGTAATCTTTTTGTAGCCGAGTGCCTTCAGTGGCGCAATTCGATAAGCCAGAGTCATAAAGTGGCGAGAGATCTTGGCGAGAATTCGAGCATCAATACTTGGTGGATACCAATGCTTAGGTGGTTCATGCCACAGACCTGCAGGTGCTAGCGCCGTAATACTTTTTACCTTTTCTGGCGCAACAGCCCCCATTTCAAGTGCTATCCATCCGCCTAATGAATTTCCTGCAACATGCATCTGCTCAACCCCGTGGGTTTTTTCTAGTTCGGTAACGATGGCGTGAGCAAGTGACTTCGGATCAAATTTTTCTTCTGGATGAAAGTCGGCAACCCCATGACCTGGAAGATCAATGGCATAGACGCTGAAATGCTTTGTCAGTTGTGGGATGAGACTCTTCCAAATTGTGCCGGCTGAACCCAAGCCATGCACAAGAACGAGTGCGGGCCTAGCAATATCTTCGGTATGAAGATGGGCGATGATCGGCATAAAAGCGTTGCTCTCCCTATGGGCGAAATCGTGAATGAGCGTTGAGGCGCAAGTGTACTTCGCTGAACACGCGGGCATGCATCTCACTATGTAATGCGATCGGCTCGCAACTAGACAGGGCTCAGGGTCGTTATTAGCCTTTGCGGGGTATTACCCCTCTAGGAAAGGCTTAGTATGAAAATTCGTAACGGATTAGTAATTGCGTTGACCGTTGCATTTGCATTCGGAATTTCAGCGTGTTCAAGTAGCGACTCAACGGAGAGCGCATCAGCTTCATGTGAAAAAGCAGATCTTGCAACTGTCGCAGATGGCGTTCTTACCATCGCAACTGGAGAGCCTGCCTACTACCCATGGGTGATTGATGATGCTCCAGAATCTGGAGAAGGATTCGAAGCAGCTGTTGCATACGCTGTTGCAAC
>JBILRA010000108.1:0-3169 GCA_044372915.1 Candidatus Planktophila sp. | reverse complement strand
GCTCGTTCTACAGAAGTGATATCGCCCTCGTTGCGTCGCTAGCCCAGGTAGAGAATTAAGTAAGGGAGAATGCACCAGTGAGCGTATTAGCTAACCGTTATGCATCAGCACAGATGCGCGCCATTTTTGCCCCTGAAGAAAAAATCATTGCAGAGCGTCGATTGTGGATCGCTGTAGCGCGCGCACAATCAAAGCTTGGCCACACAATCTCTGATGCTGTGATTGCAGATTATGAGAAAGTTGTGACAAAGGTGGATCTGGAATCCATTGATGCACGTGAAAAAATTACCCGCCATGATGTGAAGGCGCGCATCGAAGAATTTAATGATCTGGCTGGCCATGAAATTATTCATGCAGGAATGACAAGCCGCGACCTCACAGAAAATGTTGAAGCGCTGCAGATCAAAAATGGGCTCGATCTCATCGGTAACAAAGTGATTGCAACTCTTGCTGCCCTTGCTTCAAAAGCTGCCTTCTATGCTGATCAGCCAATTGCGGGACGCTCACATAATGTTCCAGCGCAAATCACAACACTTGGTAAGCGATTTGCAAGTGCAGCAGAAGAATTACTCTTCGCATACGAACGTTTAACGGCTTTGCAGGCACGCTATCCAATGCGCGGCATCAAAGGACCTGTTGGTACAGCGCAAGATTCCATTGACTTACTTGGATCAACAGAGGCTCATCAGTCACTCGAACGAGCAATTGCTACCGAACTTGGATTTAATCGAGTACTTGATTCAACCGGCCAGATCTATCCGCGCTCCTTTGATTACGATGTTCTTACAACACTTGTTCAACTAGCTGCAGCGCCATCTTCTCTTGCTACATCAATTCGATTGATGGCCGGTGCCGAACTTGTGACCGAAGGTTTTAAAGAGGGTCAGGTCGGATCATCTGCCATGCCTCATAAGATGAATACTCGATCATGTGAGCGTATCAATGGCCTAGCTGTGATCCTGCGCGGATATTCATCCATGGTCTCTGAACTTGCTGGCGATCAATGGAATGAAGGCGATGTTTCATGCAGCGTTGTCAGGCGTGTAGCGATTGCCGATGCGTTCTATGCGATGGACGGTTTATTAGAGACAACACTTACCGTTCTCAATGAATTTGGCGCATTCCCTGCAGTTATCGAAGCAGAGCTTGATCGCTATCTTCCATTTCTTGCAACAACAAAAATTTTGATGGCAGCGGTTAAAGCCGGCGTTGGTCGTGAAGTCGCACACGAAGTGATTAAAGAGCACGCAGTAAAGGCAGCACTTGCGATGCGAGCCGGTCAGCCAAATACTCTTCTTGACGCGCTAGCTGGCGATTCAAAGATTCCGTTGGATAAAGCAGCGCTGGAGAACTTGATCAGCGCTCCCCTTGAATTTACTGGCGATGCTCGCCACCACATTGCACGAGTTGTAGATCGCATTGAGGCGATTACTTCCGCGCATCCTGCCGCAGCGCAGTACAAACCTGGCTCTATTCGGTGAGCGGCTTCGGCCTTGCTGGTCCACCACCAGCACCACAGGTTGCTGGGTGGGATCACTTGCGCACTGGAAAAGTTCGCGATCTCTATACAAATTCATCAGGTGAAATTCTTCTTGTGGCATCAGATCGCATCAGCGCTTTTGATTGGGTGCTACCAACAACGATTCCAGATAAAGGCGCAATCCTCACTCAGTTATCACTCTTCTGGTTTGAGTTACTCGAAGACATTATCCCTAACCACATCATTACCGATGATGTTCCATCACAAGTGGCAGATCGCGCTGTAATTGTGGAGCCTCTGAAGATGTTTGATATTGAATGTGTCGCCCGTGGATATCTCACTGGTAGCGGCCTCGTTGAGTATAAAAACAACGGTGCAGTGTGTGGCAACTCTCTGCCAGATGGCTTAAGTGATGGATCAAAACTTACAACACCGATCTTTACACCTGCGACAAAAGCTGAAATTGGTGAGCACGATATAAATATTGACTTTAACCAAGCATCAGCAATTGTGGGCGTGGAGTATGCACAATCACTCTGCGACTACACCCTCAAGCTCTATACAGAAGCGGCTGAATTTGCAGAGAGCCGTGGAATTATTCTGGCTGATACTAAATTTGAATTCGGGCTAGATACTGACGGAGAAATACTCCTTGGCGATGAAGCGCTTACTCCTGATTCATCTCGTTTCTGGGATGCCACAGATTTAGGTGCATCATTTGATAAGCAATTTGTCAGGGATTACCTCACAACATCAGGGTGGGATAAGAAGAGCCCACCGCCAGAATTGCCTGCAGAGATCGTTGAGAAAACTGCGGAGCGTTATCACCAGGCATATTTCATACTCACCGGCAGCAAGTTCTAAGGGGAAATCACATGGCCATCATCGTCGTAGAAGTAATGCTCAAGCCTGAGATCTTAGATCCACAAGGTGTTGCCGTGGGTGCTGCTCTTCCTCGACTTGGTTTCACCTTTGCAAAGAGTGTGCGCCAAGGAAAACGTTTTGAAATCGAAATTGATGGCCAACCCACACCGCAACAAATGCAGGAGATTGAGAAGGCGGCGGCAACACTTCTGGCTAATCCAGTCATCGAGACATATGTAGTGACGGTGCAGGCATGAAAGTTGGTGTCATCACATTTCCTGGCACGTTAGATGATCGTGATGCCCTGCGCGCTGCCAGCGCCGCTGGCACAACAGCAATCTCACTCTGGCATAACGATGCCGACCTCAAAGGTGTGGATGCAGTTATCTTGCCCGGTGGATTTTCTTACGGTGACTATCTGCGCTGTGGTGCGATCAGTCGCTTTGCCCCGGTAATGGAGAAAGTCATTGATGCAGCTCATGGTGGAATGCCACTTCTTGGAATTTGCAACGGCTTTCAAGTGCTCTGTGAAGCGCATTTGTTGCCTGGTGCGTTGACTCGAAATAAAGATCTACATTTCTTATGCCGTGATCAAAAGTTAGTTATTGAAAATAACGCAACAGCATGGTCCTCTGATTATGCAAAGGGCCAAGAAATTGTTATCCCCTTGAAAAATGGTGAAGGTTCTTTTCAATGTGATGATAAAACCCTTGCAGCCCTTGAAGAAGAAGGCCGCATTGTCGCGCGCTACGTGGGCGAAAATCCCAATGGCTCACGAAATCTCATTGCAGGTATCACCAATGAGCGCGGAAACATTGTTGGACT
>JBILRA010000036.1:0-12379 GCA_044372915.1 Candidatus Planktophila sp. | reverse complement strand
GCCCGCACCGACGATGAGTGAACCAAGATATGAACCACCGCGGTTGCGCTCTGTCACAACCCGCAGAGGCATCATTGGGTTAGCAACCTTTGACTCAATAAAGACAAAGGCAACCAAGAGAACGACTGCAGCAGCAAGGAATGAAATTGTTAACCCGGCTGACCAACCTTTTGTTGCCGCTTCATGAAAACCGTATGTGAGGGCAAAGAGACCTCCAGTTGCCGTGATAACTCCAGGGATGTCATAGCTGTGATCACCGCTCGCCTTTGATTCCTTTACATACTTAATTGCTAGTAATCCAGCTGCGACTGCGATTGGAACGTTGACACCAAGAGTCCAACGCCATGAGAAGTATTGAGTGAGCGCCCCACCAAGAATGAGACCGATAGCAGCGCCTCCTCCTGAAATTGCGCCAATGACGCCGAATGCTTTTGCTCGTTCTGCTGGAACCGTAAAAGTCACACTAATAATGGCAAGTGCTGCAGGCGCTAGTAACGCTGCGAATACTCCTTGAAGTGCGCGCGCTGCAAAGAGTTGTTCTTGATTTGCAGCAATACCACCGAGTGCTGAGACTGCAGCGAATCCCGCAAGTCCAACTAGAAAAATCTTCTTTCGTCCCATGAAGTCACCGATACGACCACCGATGAGAAGGAGAGAACCAAATGCCAGTGTGTATGCCGTAATGACCCACTGCTGGTTCGCATCGGTAATTCCGAGATCTGCCTTCGCACTTGGAATTGCGATATTTACGATTGATGAATCAAGAACCACCATGAGTTGGGCTATGGCTACAACAAAGAGCGTGCGCCAACGGTTGGGATCAAGACTAGTAACAGGTGCTTGTGACACAGGTGGTACTCCTAAAAAGTTCATTTTGGATGGTTAGAGGCTAGAATTGTCTCATGTCGAAGATGAAACCGCGTTCTGGAGTTGTCACTGATGGATTAGAACGCGCACCTGCGCGAGGTATGTTGCGTGCAGTTGGAATGGGTGATGAGGATTGGGTCAAACCACAAATCGGTATCGCCTCTTCTTGGAATGAAATCACCCCGTGCAATCTTTCACTTGATCGACTTGCAAAAGCATCTAAAGAAGGTGTGATCACCGCTGGCGGATTCCCAATGCAATTTGGAACAATTTCTGTCTCTGATGGAATTTCCATGGGCCATTCGGGAATGCACTTCTCGCTAGTTTCTCGCGAGATTATTGCTGACTCGGTTGAAACTGTTATGCAGGCCGAAAGATTTGATGGAATGGTGACATTTGCGGGTTGCGATAAGTCACTTCCCGGAATGATGATGGCTGCCGCGCGACTTGATGTGGCTGCAGTATTTGTCTATGCAGGTTCATCCCTACCTGGTCAGGTAGATGGAAGAGATGTCACGATTATTGATGCATTTGAAGCAGTAGGCGCTTGTGCTCGCGGACTGATAACAAAGGAAAATGTTGATGAGATTGAACGTGCGATCTGTCCTGGTGAAGGTGCCTGTGCTGGAATGTTTACTGCAAACACCATGGCAGCCATTGGTGAAGCGCTAGGTCTCTCACTTCCTGGTTCAGCTGCCCCTCCTGCAATTGATCGCAGACGCGATGCCTATGCTATTAAATCTGGTGAAGCAGTTGTGAATCTCATCAAACTCGGAATCACAACGCGCATGATCCTTACGAAAAAGGCATTTGAAAATGCGATCACATTGTTAATGGCTTTAGGTGGGTCTACCAACGCAGTACTTCACTTGTTGGCAATCGCTCATGAAGCCGATGTCGAATTAACGCTAGAAGACTTCCACCGTATCGGTTCAAAAGTTCCACTTCTTGGTGACCTCAAACCATTCGGTAAATTCGTCATGTCTGATGTTGATCGCGTGGGTGGAATTCCTGTTGTCTTGAAGGTATTACTTGATGCTGGATATCTCCATGGCGATACATTGACTGTCACCGGTAAGACTATGGCTGAAAACTTAGCTGACATTAAGCCACCACTTGCAGATGGTGAGGTACTTCGCGCTATTGATAAGCCACTTTCTACCGATGTAGGAATCACTATTCTGGGTGGATCGCTCACACCAGAAGGCGCTGTCTGTAAGACGGCAGGAATCGGAATTGCGAACTTCGAAGGCCCTGCTCGAGTATTTGATCGTGAACAATCAGCGATGGATGCTCTTGAGGATGGAACTATTCAGGCTGGCGATGTTGTTGTCATTCGCTATGAAGGCCCAAAAGGTGGTCCTGGAATGCGCGAAATGTTAATGATCACTGGCGCTATTAAAGGTGCCGGTCTTGGAAAATCAACCCTGCTTATTACTGATGGTCGCTTCTCTGGTGGATCAACCGGATTATGCGTTGGTCACGTATCGCCAGAGGCAGTTGATGGGGGACCGATCGCATTTGTAAAAGATGGTGACATTGTTCGAATTGATATCACCACTCGAACCCTTGATCTTCTCGTTGATCCCGCAGAGTTAGAGGCCCGCAAAGTTGGATGGCAGCCACTGACGCATCAATACACTCGCGGTGTGCTTCATAAATTTACTCAGCTCGTTGGCTCAGCCTCACGCGGGGCTGTCTGCGACTAACTCAAAGAACCTCTCATATTGTGAGATCGCCATCTCACCTCTTGACGCATTTGCCTCGAGGTTGGAGAATATGAGCATGACAAGTGCACGCCTTCAGACATCATCAGTGGTGGTGATTCGATAGCGCGTGCCTTCACAACACGCGCCCTCAGATATCTGAGGGTTTTTTTATTTGACCGTTCTATTGAGATCGAAAGGAGTACGAAGAGATGGCACATGTTCCAACAGCAGAAGGCACAGTAATGAATGGAGCTACTTCATTGGTGAAAAGCCTTGAAGCCGCTGGCGTTGATGTGATGTTCGGTATTCCTGGCGGTGCGATCTTGCCCGCATACGATCCCATCTTCGACTCCACGATCAGGCACATCTTGGTTCGTCACGAACAAGGTGCTGGCCATGCAGCCACTGGTTATGCCCAAGTAACAGGACGCGCTGGCGTTTGTATCGCTACATCTGGACCTGGGGCGACAAATCTTGTGACACCACTTGCAGATGCAGCGATGGATTCAGTTCCAATGGTTGCCATCACAGGGCAAGTTCCTTCTCTTGCAATTGGAACCGATGCCTTTCAAGAGGCGGACATTCGCGGCATCACAATGCCATTTACAAAACACAATTTTCTCATCACCAACCCAGACGAAATTCCTCGTGTAATTGCTGAAGCCTTTCACATTGCAACCACAGGTCGTCCTGGCCCAGTACTTGTTGATATCGCAAAAGATGCTCTTCAGAAAGAGACAACATATAACTGGCCAACAAGCATTGATCTGCCTGGCTATAAGCCACAAGTCATACCAAATCAGAGTGCGATCAACGATGCGGCAGCACTCATTGCATCATCACTTAAGCCGGTCTTCTATGTTGGCGGTGGTGTCATCAAAGCAAACGGTGCGCGCGAACTGCTCGAGCTCGCCGAACTGTTGGGTGCACCTGTGGTTACAACGCTGATGGCACGCGGAGCCTTCCCTGATTCACATCCACTTCACATGGGTATGCCTGGAATGCACGGAACCGTTGCAGCGGTTACCGCCCTTCAAAAGGCAGACCTACTCATTACATTAGGCGCACGTTTTGATGATCGTGTGACAGGAAAGCTCTCGACATTCGCAGTCAACGCAAAGGTAATTCATGCAGATATTGATCCTGCTGAAATCGGTAAGAACCGTTATGCCGATGTAGCGGTAATCGGTGATGTTCGCGAAACTATGAAAGCACTGATTCCCGCGCTCAAAGCGGCCTTTGCAAAGAGTCATCCAGATTTAACTCCGTGGCTTACTTCGATGAATAAATTGCGCGCGACTTATCCACTTGGTTATGACGTTCCAGCCGATGGTTCGCTTTCGCCACAATTTGTGATTGAGCGCCTCAGTCAAATTTGTGGATCTGACACAATTTTTGCAGCAGGTGTTGGCCAGCATCAGATGTGGGCATCGCAATTTGTTAAGTATGAGAAGCCGCGCACATGGCTGAATTCAGGCGGTGCGGGAACAATGGGATACGCCGTTCCTGCCGCAATGGGTGCAAAGGTCGGCGCACCCGACACAACAGTGTGGGCTATAGATGGTGACGGATGTTTCCAGATGACAAATCAGGAACTCGTCACGTGCGCGCTCAATGACATTCCTGTAAAGATTGCAATCATCAATAATGAAAGCCTTGGAATGGTTCGCCAATGGCAGACACTGTTCTATGACAGTCGTTATTCAAATACCAGCCTTGAATCAAAGCGCATCCCTAACTTTCCGCTATTGGCCGAAGCAATGGGCTGTGTTGGTCTTTCATGCGAACGTCCAGAAGATGTTGATGCAACAATTGAAAAGGCGATGTCAATAAACAATCAACCAGTTGTCGTAGATTTCCGTGTTCATCGCGATGCAATGGTCTGGCCGATGGTTGCAGCAGGAACTTCTAACGATGACATCATGATCGCCCGGGCAACAGCCCCTGACTGGGATTCACAGGAGCTCTAATGGCCATTCATAAATTAGAAGTTCTCGTTGAAAACGAACCAGGAGTTTTGGCGCGCGTTGCCGGACTCTTTGCTCGCCGTACCTACAACATTGACTCGTTAGTGGTTGGGCCAACCGAAAACTCAAAGATTTCCAAGATGGTTATCGAAGTGAGTGTCGAAGGTCACTCTCTTGAGCAGGTAATAGCCCAGTTAGATAAGTTAATCAACGTAATTCGCATCGAGGAAGTCCTCGAGGGCGCTATCAGCAATACAAAGCACGACACTCAACCCGATTATCAGAACTAAACTAGATCTCGACAGAACAACAACAAAGGAGAAATACCGTGGCAACGATGTATCACGAAGAGGATGCAGATCTCTCAATCATCCAGGGTCGCAAGGTCGCGATCATCGGTTACGGCTCACAAGGCCATGCACACGCACTGAGTCTTCGTGACTCAGGTGTTGATGTTCGAGTTGGTCTCAAAGATGGTTCACCATCGCGCGCAAAGGCAGAAGAAGCCGGCCTTCGCGTGACAAGTGTTGCTGATGCAGTCAAGGAAGCAACTGTCATCATGATCTTGGCACCTGACCATGTTCAGCGCCACATCTATACCGAGTCAATCGAACCCAACCTCAAGTCAGGGGATGCGATCTTCTTTGGACACGGATTCAATATTCGTTTTGGTTACATCACACCCCCAGCACACGTTGATGTCTGCATGGTTGCACCAAAGGGTCCAGGCCACTTAGTGCGTCGTGAGTACTCAGCTGGTCGCGGAGTTCCAGTGATCGTTGCTGTTGAACAAGATTCAACAGGGAGTGCTTGGCCACTTACACTTTCTTACGCAAAGGCAATTGGTGGATTGCGCGCCGGTGGAATCTTGACAACATTTACTGAAGAGTGCGAAACAGATCTCTTTGGTGAGCAATCAGTATTGTGTGGCGGCGCATCACAGCTCGTGATGTACGGCTTTGAAACTCTTATCGAAGCGGGATATCAGCCAGAGGTTGCCTACTTTGAATGTCTCCACGAACTCAAATTGATTGTCGATTTGATGTACGAAGGTGGAATCGCAAAGCAGCGTTGGTCAGTTTCAGATACTGCTGAATTCGGAGATTACGTCTCGGGTCCACGCGTTATCGATCCACGCGTGAAAGAGAATATGAAGGCAGTACTTGCAGATATCCAATCAGGAGCATTCGCAAAGCGCTTCATCGATGATCAAGAAGCAGGAGCGCCAGAATTTAAGGCTCTTCGCGCAAAGGGTGAGACACACCCAATTGAGGCAGTCGGCCGCGAACTTCGCAAGATGTTTAGCTGGATGAAGAACTCAAATAAGGATGATTACCAAGAAGGAAGCGCATCACGTGGGTAAACCTGTTGTTCTGATTGCAGAAGAGTTAAGTCCAGCAACACTTGAAGCGCTTGGACCTGATTTTGAGGTCCGTAACTGCGACGGTGCAAACCGGGCAGAGCTTTTGGCCGAACTTGGCAAAGGTGTCGATGCTGTTTTGATTCGCTCAGCAACCAAGATGGATGCCGAAGCAATTGCTGCAGCAAAGGGACTTCGCGTGATTGCGCGCGCAGGCGTTGGTCTTGATAACGTAGATATTCCGGCAGCAACAGCTGCTGGTGTCATGGTTGTTAACGCTCCGACATCAAATATCGTCTCTGCCGCAGAACTTGCTATTGCACTCTTGCTCGCATCAGCTCGATTTGTCTCGCCTGCACACGCAGCATTGCGTAACGGCAAGTGGGCGCGTTCTAAGTACACCGGCGCTGAGTTATTTGAAAAAACTCTTGGCATTGTGGGCTTTGGTCGCATCGGACAATTGGTGGCTCATCGCATGCAGGCATTTGGCATGAATGTCATCGCCTACGATCCATATTTGCAACCAGCTCGTGCGGCTCAACTTAATGTTGAACTCGTCGAACTCGACGAACTGCTCAAGCGAAGTGATTTCATCACTATCCACCTTCCAAAGACAAAAGAGACAGCTAATCTGATTGGCGAAGAAGCGCTCAAGAAGGTCAAACCACAGGTACGCATTATTAATGCAGCTCGTGGGGGAGTACTAGATGAAGCAGCGCTCTACACAGCGATTAAAGAAGGTCGTGTGGCAGGTGCTGGTCTTGATGTGTACGCGACAGAGCCATGCACAGATTCACCACTGTTTGAGCTAGATGAAGTAGTTGCAACTCCGCACCTTGGTGCATCCACTGATGAAGCACAAGAGCGCGCAGGTATTGCAGTTGCAGTCTCTGTTCGTAAGGCACTTGGTGGTGAGCTCGTACCTGATGCAGTCAACGTTAAGGGTGGAGCAATTCACGATGAGATTCGTCCCTCACTTCCATTGGTTGAGAAGATGGCTCAGATCGGAACAGCTTTGGCAGGAGAACTTCCTGTCAGTATGGAGATCACTGTCATGGGAGATATCTCAGGACATGATTCATCTGTTCTTGCAATCAGCGCGCTTAAAGGCGCACTCCTTGCCGCCGGTTCAGAAGACGTCACCTACGTGAATGCTCCAGGACTTGCTTCAGATCGTGGTGTCACATCAAACGTTACGACCACTCCTGAAAGCCATGAATACCGCAGCATGATCTCTCTTCGCCTTGCGCTCAATAACGGTAAATCAATCAAAGTTGATGGAACCTTGATGGGTATTCGCAAAGTTGAAAAGATCATCGCAATTGATGGTTTTGATCTTGATCTTCCACCATCAGAGAACATGCTCTTCCTTGGTTATGTTGATCGCCCTGGCGTGGTCGGTGCTGTTGGTAACGCACTTGGCGCTGCCAAGATAAACATTGCCGGTATGCAGGTCGCGCGACAGGCTCAAGGTGGAAGCGCACTCATGGCGATCACCGTTGATTCATCTGTCTCAGAATCTGTTGCAGCATCTGTTGCAAAGGAGATCGGAGCAGATCTTGTTCGATCTGTCTCCTTGGTGAACTAATGTCAAAGAAGATTAACCTTGCCGTTATTGCAGGAGATGGAATCGGCCCTGAAGTAGTGGCGCAAGGTATCCGTGTCCTCGATAAAGTTGCCGCAAAGTACGACACCACCTTTGCTAAAACAGAATACGACTTAGGTGCAGGGTATTGGCATCGCACAGGTGAGGTTCTTCCTGATTCAGTAATGGCAGAGATTGCAAAGTCAGATGTCATCTTGCTTGGTGCGGTGGGGGATCCCACTGTTCCTAGCGGAGTCCTAGAGCGCGGACTTCTACTCAAGCTTCGCTTTGCATTCGATCACTACATCAACTTGCGTCCTGCTCGCCTTGCACAAGGTGTCACCGGACCTCTTGCAACAAAAGCGCCAATTGATTTTGTGGTTGTCCGCGAAGGAACTGAAGGACCATACGTTGGTGCCGGTGGCGTCCTTGCCCTTGGTACCGAGAACGAAATTGCGACTGAGGAATCACTTAACACTCGACGTGGTGCAGAGCGCGCAATCCGTTATGCATTCGAACTTGCTACAAAGCGCGATCGCAAGAAGCTGACTCTTGTCCATAAAAACAATGTATTGACTCGTGCGGGAAGCCTATGGACTCGCACATTTAATGAGGTTGCTACCGAGTATCCAACAATCTCCACCGATTACCTGCATGTTGATGCAGCATCCATGTTCTTTGTAACCAACCCTGATCGCTTCGATGTTGTTGTCACCGATAATCTCTTCGGAGATATCTTGACCGATATCGCTGCAGCAATCTGCGGCGGAATTGGTTTGGCAGCATCTGGCAATATCAATCCAACCGGGGCATTCCCATCAATGTTTGAGCCTGTTCACGGCTCAGCACCAGATATTGCTGGTAAAAATCTGGCCGATCCAACTGCGACAGTGATGTCAGTTGCGATGATGCTTGATCATCTTGGAATGGCGCAGGCTGCCCGCGAGGTAGAGCAGGCAGTTATAAAAGATTTAGCAACACGAGGAGATTCCAAGCGAAGCACTACTGAAGTGGGGGATGCGCTGCTCGCGCTACTCTGAAATGAAAATTACTCTCAACCCACAAGCAAAGGATGCGGCAACGCGAGATGCTCTCGTTGCTGAAGGTGGTTTCGGTAAGTACTACACCGACCACATGGTTATTTGTGAGTGGGATGAGAAGAGCGGATGGGCAGAACCTGAACTAGTTCCCTACGGTCCAATCACCTTAGATCCTGCAACAGCGGTTTTTCATTACGGTCAGGAAATCTTTGAAGGAATGAAGGCTTATCGCCAACCAGATGGTGGCATCGCACTCTTTCGCCCTGAAGCAAATGCCAAGCGCTTTGCACGCAGCGCTGCCCGTTTAGCCCTTCCTGAAATGCCAGTTGAACTCTTTCTTGAAACAGTTGAAACTTTAGTAAAGCAGGACGCTGGCTGGGTTCCGAATAAAGTTGGTGAATCTCTCTACATTCGCCCATTTATGATCGCAACTGAAGTCGGTCTTGGCGTTCGCCCCACTAATAAAGCCACCTACCTTTTAATTGCAACACCTGCCGGTGCTTACTTTGATCCATCAAAGGCAGTCTCTGTCTGGATTTCAACTGAATACGTTCGTGCATCCCAAGGTGGAACTGGTGAAGCCAAGTGCGGCGGAAACTACGCAGCAAGCCTCGTTGCACAGAAAGCCGCGGCCAAGCAAGGCTGTGATCAAGTTGTCTGGCTAGACGCCGTCGAACGCAAATGGGTGGAAGAGATGGGCGGGATGAATCTTTACTTTGTTAAAGGTAAAGGCGCAGATGCCACAATTTTTACTCCCAAGCTCACCGGTACGTTATTGCCAGGTGTCACACGCGATTCAATCTTGAGCGTTGCCGCAGATCTTGGCTACACAGTTGAAGAAGGAATGATCAGCACCACTGATTGGCAAGATGGCATCGCCTCCGGTGAGATCACCGAAACATTTGCATGTGGCACTGCAGCTGTTGTCTCACCGATCGGTCAGGCAAAGAGTGCAATGGGTACCTGGATCACAGGGGACGGACAACCTGGCACAATCACTATGCAAATCCGCAATCACTTACTTGGTATTCAGCACGGAAACATTGAGGATAAGCACGGCTGGGTAAAGAGAGTCATCTGATGGCAATGGATGACGCGTTTCATATCTATGACACCACCCTGCGCGACGGTGCACAGCAAGAAGGTCTCAATCTCTCCGTCCACGACAAGTTAACAATTGCTCGCCACCTCGATGATCTCGGTGTTGGCTTTATCGAAGGTGGATGGCCAGGGGCTAATCCAAAAGACACTGAGTTTTTCGCACTCGCTAAGAAAGAATTGAAACTCAAGAACGCAACCTTTGTAGCATTCGGTGCCACTCGTCGCCCCAACGTAAAGGCAGCAGATGATGCTCTGCTTGGCGCACTTCGTGATTCTGGTGCACCTGCAGTAACTCTTGTTGCAAAGGCTTTTGATCGCCATGTGGATCTTGCCCTTAAGACCTCACTTGATGAGAACCTTGAGATGATTCGCGACAGTATTACTCACCTTCGCCAAGAAGGTCAGCGCGTATTTCTTGATGCAGAACATTTCTTTGATGGCTACCGCAACAATCGCGCATATGCACTCGAGGTTGTCCGCGTTGCTGCTGAATCTGGCGCAGATGTGATTGCCTTATGTGATACCAACGGCGGAATGTTGCCTGATGAGCTTTCACAAGTTGTCCATGATGTTCTGCAAGCATCAAGTGCTCGCCTTGGAATTCACTGCCACAACGACACAGGCTGTGCCATCGCCAACTCAATGGCTGCGATCGAAGCAGGGGTAACCCACGTCCAAGGAACACTCAATGGATACGGTGAGCGCACCGGTAATGCCGATCTCGTTTCAATTATTGCAAACCTTGAACTTAAGAAAGATAAACAAGTGCTGCCACCCGATGCACTGCGTGAGGCTTTCCGTATCTCTCACGCCGTTGCAGAAGTCACCAACGTTTCACCATCTGCTCGCCAGCCATATGTGGGTGTATCGGCATTTGCACACAAGGCCGGGCTGCATGCATCTGCAATCAAGGTGGATTCAAATCTTTACCAACACGAAGATCCGGCATCTGTCGGAAACGATATGCGCATGTTGGTCTCTGAGATGGCCGGGCGTGCATCCATTGAATTAAAGTCTCAAGAACTTGGTGTTGACCTTGGAGGAGACCGCGAACTTATTGGACGCGTTGTCGAAAAAGTTAAAGAGATGGAATCTCGTGGTTTTACCTTTGAGGCAGCCGATGCATCCTTTGAATTGTTACTTCTTGAAGAGCTCAATGGAAAGCGTCCAGCCTTTTTCACCATTGATCACTGGCTTACAACAACCGAGCGCAGTGAAGGTTCGATCGTTACAAAAGCAGAAGTCACAGTTACCGCACAAGGTAAAGAGATCACCTGTAGTGGCGCTGGAAATGGACCTGTTAACGCATTCGACCGCGCCTTGCGAGATGGACTCAACACGTTATATCCAGAACTTGCCGTCCTTGAACTCACTGATTACAAAGTGCGCATCCTCGAAGGACGTCTTGGCACAGGTGCGATTACTCGCGTTTTAGTTGAAACTTCAGATGGCAAAGGCGAGTGGAGCACCGTGGGCGTCCACGAAAACGTAATCGCCGCATCTGCGATGGCACTTGAAGATGCGCTTACCTTCGGCTTGCTGCGACAAGGACGAAAGCCCGAGTAACCTTTCACTATGAGCCATGACTTCGAAAAGATCCGTTATGACTTTGCTTTTCATATAGAACGAGAGCGAAACCTTTCAGTACACACAGTCAGGGCATATCTGGGTGATGTCGATAGTTTGTTGGCGCACATTCATTCACTGGGTGTCAGTGATTTTTCACAGTTGACCTTGGCTCATATTCGCTCGTGGCTTGCTAATCAGCAGGTTAAAGGTGGTGCGCGGACAACTCTTTCTCGCCGCGCAGTGTCGATTCGAATCTTTACTAAGTGGGCACATAAGAAAGGTTTTCTTGCTAGCGATGTAGGAATTTCACTGGCAACACCTAAAGGCCATCGCACTTTGCCTGACGTACTTACAGTCGCTGACGCGTCCCTTGCAATGGATGCGTTGGGGGCGCGAGTGGGGGAAGAAGAGGGGCCGCTGGCAGTTCGTGATCTGGCCATCCTGGAAGTGCTGTATGCAACGGGAGCGCGAGTCTCAGAGCTCTGTGGCCTTGATTTTGAAGATGTTGATTATTCACGAAATACGATTCGAGTATTGGGTAAGGGAAATAAAGAACGCACGATTCCGTTAGGTAATCCGGCGATGAAGGCACTTGATTCGTGGATTAAGGATGCGCGGGCTCTCGTTGCCACTGATAAATCTGGTGTGGCAATTTTTCTGGGGGCAAGAGGAAAGCGAATCGATCAGCGCACAGTTCGTAGAGTTGTTTATGAAGCGCTCTCGGCGCTAGAGGGCGTTGAACGGATGGGGCCACATGGTCTGCGACATTCAGCGGCCACACATTTACTTGAAGGGGGAGCAGATCTTCGCACCGTGCAAGAAATCTTGGGCCACGCATCCCTGGCAACGACGCAGATCTACACCCATGTATCGACTGAAAGGCTTCAAAAAGCCTTTCAGCAGGCTCATCCCCGCGCATAAGGTGGGATTTTGCACTCATCTGGCTCAGGTAGAATTTCGCCCAGCATCAGTTGAAAAACTGATGACTTCTCAGCACTTATTCATGAATTGCTTTGCAAGGAATGAAAGCCACTTCGGTCTGATCTCTTTGATATCAGTCGGCGTTGTAAGTGCGACGGACTTAACAAAGCGTTAAGTCATAAACCGAGCAGATTTTCTGCGAGTGCTTACGCGCGCGCATAGAAAATCTAAAAAGGAGTGCCGTCATGGCAGGAGTAACA
>JBILRA010000107.1:0-3322 GCA_044372915.1 Candidatus Planktophila sp. | reverse complement strand
AATGCCTCCTACTAATAGCGGAAGGCGTAATCCCCCTTGAGCGATAACTCCGCCGAGGAATGCACCCAAGGGCATCGTGCCCCACACAAAGGTCCGACGTGCACCGTGGATGCGGCCATAGAGCTCTTTGGGAATCAAAACTTGATAGCAAGACATCAACAGAATATTCCAGTTTGTAATAAAGAATGATGAGATAAAGCCAATTGTGCCAAACACCCAGTAGTTAGGTGCTAATCCTTGTAGCAAAACGGTAATTGACGACATAAAAATTGCCACTGCTAGAACTTTTCCGCGGCCAAATCTTTTTGAGATTTTTGGGGTGACTAGAGCACCAATGATCGCACCGGAGCCTGCACCGGCCATTAATACTCCGAAATACTTCGCTTGTAACCCCAAAACCTCTGTGATGAAGAGAATCATTGTTGACATGGAGAGTGAGTAGAAGAAACCTAAAGTTGTAGTGATTGTTACAAGTCCGCGCAGATCAAGATCATTCCACAAATACTTTAGCCCAAATTTGATGTCACCCATAAAACTCTTCTTCTCATCCAGCTGCTTTGCCTCATCCCTGGACTCGATGATCAGGTGCGCGGGA
Organism: Candidatus Planktophila sp.; assembly: GCA_044372915.1. GTDB lineage: Bacteria > Actinomycetota > Actinomycetes > Nanopelagicales > Nanopelagicaceae > Planktophila. Next base: position 2,727 of record JBILRA010000107.1, on the reverse strand, counting down.
ATAAGAAAGACGAAAACAGCGGCAATAAGGAAGCCTGCGCTATTGAGAATAAATGGGAGTACTACAGCTGTGGCGTATAAAAATCCGCTTAAGGGTCCGCCAATAAAGTTTTGAATGACAGTCTCTGCGATATTGAGACGAGAATTAGCTCGCTCAAAGTGCTTCTTCTCTAAAAGTACTGGAATAAGAGATTGGGCAGCAGTGTCACTGGCTACTTCGCATATTCCAATGAGAAATGCGGCGAGAAACAACCAGTAGATGGTTATGAAATCAGTGGATATGGCCAGCGCTAAAATCCCTGCGATCACAAAGCGAAGGGAGTTAGTAGCTGTAACCAACAGTCGCTTATCAACCCGATCAACAATCAGTCCAATAGGGATTGCAAAGAGAAGCCATGGAAGCATGACAAGTGCGCTCAGCATTGAGATTAGTACAGGGTTTTTAGTGAGCGTTATTGCCAAGAGCGGCGCTGCAACGGCAAGCAACCCGTCGGCGAGATTGCTAATGGCACTTGCTCCAAAGAGCCGATTAAATCCAGGACCTAGTTTTTCAGCCTTCAACTTGTGTGCCCACAGGATTCCATCCACCTGGAACAATGTCTTGGGCTTCATCTGGACCCCATGTCCCTTCGAAGTATGGGTGGACGCGGGTTGGTGACTTCAAAATATCATCCAAAATCTTCCATGAATGCAGGACAGCATCGATACGTGTAAATCGGAAGTGATCCCCAAGCATGGCAGCCCGTAGTAGTCGCTCATAAGGGCCTTGGCGATCGCCGAATTCCGCAAAAAACTCTACAGTGAGATCAATCTCTTCGGTGGCGAGTTTGGTGCCAGGCTTTTTTGCCAGAAGAGAAATATCCACGCCATCTTTTGCCCCGAGTCGAAAGCGCACCGCATTGGGATTGCCTCGGCCAAAGAGTTCTCGCGGTGGCTTCTTAAATTCAACAAGTACTTCAAGAACTGTTTCTGGCATCTTTTTGCCAGTGCGCATATAGATTGGAACACCAGCCCAGCGCCAGTTGTCGATAAAGATCTTCATTGCAACAAAGGTCTCTGTATTAGAGTGCTCGGCTACGCCCTCTTCTTCGAGATAACCAACATATTGCCCGCGGATAACATCATCGCTTTTGATATCTCGAATGGCAGAGAGAACTTTGATCTTTTCATTCTGCATATCTTCTGAGCCAATGCTGATAGGTGGCTCCATTGTGAGCATTGTAAGAACCTGCAGAATATGATTTTGCAACACATCTCTGGTAGCACCAACACCGTCATAGAACTTTCCACGACCTTCAATACCGAAATTTTCTGCCATGGTAATTTGGATATTTGAAACATAGTTTCGATTCCAGACAGGTTCAAAGAGTGTGTTGGCAAAGCGAAATACCAAGAGATCTTCGACCGCTTCTTTTCCAAGGTAGTGGTCGATGCGATAAATCTGATCCTCAGGCAGTACCTGTTTGAGTTCGCTATCGAGTTCAATCGCTGATTCCAGATCTCGACCAAAGGGTTTTTCAACAACTACGCGTGCTCTTTTGGTGATTCCGACCTTTGCCAGGCCTTGGGCAATTTTTGCAAAGTGTTCAGGGGCAATCGCTAGATAAATCACAGGTAACTTAAAATCCTTGATGAGTTCGGCCAGCCTTACAAAGGTTTGTGGATCCTCGTAATCACCAACCAAGAGTTGCATCTCGCTGAGAAGCGTAGATAACACGGCCTCGTCTGCATCTGGCTTACGTGCACGAATAGCGCTATCTACATTGGCTCTGAAAACATCCTGAGTCCACTTTGAAGATGCAACTCCAAAGATTTGAACATCAAGTTCGTTGAGCTCCTGAAGATCATAGAGGGCTGGAAACAACTTCTTCTTAGCCAAATCTCCGGTCGCGCCAAAGAGCACTAAAGCATCAGCCTTCACTAATTAAGCCTTTGCAGATTCGTTATGGGGCTTTTCGTTATGGCCGCCGAATTTGTATCGCATTGCACTCAAAACTCGATTTGCAAACTCATCATTATTTCTTGATGCAAAGCGTGAATAGAGAGATGCACTAAGAACATGTGCGGGGATACCTGCCTCGATTGCCGCCTGCACTGTCCAGCGACCTTCGCCACTATCACTGACCTGAGTTGAGTATTCGGCGAGCTCTTCTGATTCGACTAATGCCTGAGCCGTGAGATCTAGCAACCACGATGCCACAACTGAACCACGACGCCAAACTTCGGTGATTGCTGGGATATCTAAATCGTAGGCTGGCACCATCTCATCTGCTGCATCAAATATTGCAAGGCCCTCTGCAAAGGCTGCCATCATGCCGTACTCAATTCCATTGTGAATCATCTTTACAAAGTGTCCGGACCCAACAGGACCGCAATGGAGGTAGCCATATTCTGCTTGTGTCGGCTCTCCCGTGCGACCAGGTGTGCGCTCAGCCGATTCAACGCCTGGGCAGAGAGCTTTGAAAATTGGATCAAGGGATGCGACAACCTGCGGGTTGCCACCAATCATCAGTGAATACCCACGCTCGAGCCCATAGACGCCACCGGATGTTCCAATGTCAACGAAATTAATTCCTTTTTCGGCCAGTAGAGCTGCGTTCTCTAGGTCATTTTTGTAATAACTATTTCCACCATCAATAATGGTGTCGCCTTTTTCTAAGTGCTCAGCAATTGCAGCAATTGTTGAATCAGTCACCGAAGCAGGGACCATAATCCAGACGGTACGTGG
>JBILRA010000106.1:0-3345 GCA_044372915.1 Candidatus Planktophila sp. | reverse complement strand
GAGATTGAATTAGATGCCACCGTAAAGGCGATTAGCGATCTCGAAGTAACAACATTGCTTAATGGGGAATATGACGATCGCGATGCACTCATCACAATTCGCTCAGAAGCGGGCGGAGTAGAAGCCGCGGACTGGGCTGAAATGTTGATGCGCATGTATCTTCGATACTGTGAACGACATGAATTCAAAGTAGATGTGTTAGAAACTTCCTACGCTGAGGAAGCTGGAATTAAATCAACCACCTTCCGTGTTAGCGCACCATATGCATATGGAACTATCTCTGTCGAGCAGGGCACCCATCGCTTAGTGCGTATTTCTCCTTTTGATTCGCAGTCACGTCGACACACATCTTTTGCTGGAGTCGAAGTTGTGCCAGTTGTGGAACAGAGTGATGACATTGAAATCGATGAGAAGGAAATCAGAGTAGATGTGTATCGCTCATCGGGTCCAGGTGGACAAGGGGTAAATACGACAGACTCTGCTGTACGGCTCACACATATACCAACAGGGATTGTTGTCTCCTGTCAGAACGAACGTTCACAGATTCAAAATAAAGCAACAGCAATGGCTGTCTTACAATCAAAATTACTTGAACGACGTCGCCAAGAAGAGCAAGCGAAAATCAATGCTCTTAAAGGTGATAACTCCGGTTCATGGGGCAATCAGATGCGCTCTTATGTGCTTGCGCCGTATCAAATGGTGAAAGATCTTCGAAATAGCCATGAAACTGGCAACACATCTGCAGTTCTTAATGGCGAGATTGATGATTTCATCGAAGCCGGTATTCGTTGGCGTCGTTCTCAAGCAACGCAATAAATCACACATAAATCAATACCTTTCTCAATCTGAGTTATTGCATAGTTTTCACTTGTGCACACACCGCTGGGATCACTCGTATCTCCCAGATCACACTGCTCCCACGCACCGAACTGGACTCAATTTCTATCTAAAGTCGGGTCTATCTGCGCTCAAATCCCGCATACTTCACCCTTGTTCCATAAACTAGGGACAGTACGGAGAACTCGGAGCGCACCTGCTCTGGATCCAAAGGCTCAGACCCAGCGTCTGGCTGGTTGTAGGCAAAGAGGAGTAGCAGATGATTCGCTTAGAGAATGTGACTAAGACTTATCCAGGTCAAGAGCGCCCTGCCCTCGATTCCGTCAACCTTGAAATCGTTAAGGGGGAGTTTGTCTTCCTTGTTGGCGCATCTGGTTCAGGTAAGTCAACATTTCTGCGATTGATTCTGCGTGAAGAGAAACCGACTACAGGAGTAATTCACGTCGCAGGGAAGAATCTAGGCAAGCTTTCAAACCATAAGATTCCTGAACTCCGTCGCCAACTCGGAACGGTTTTTCAAGATTTTAGACTTCTCCCAAATAAGACCATCACTGAGAACATTGCATTTGCTCTCCATGTACTTGGCTACTCAAAGAAAGAGATTAACCGCGAGGTGCCTGAAGTACTCGAACTCATTGGTCTTGAAGATAAAGGCGACCGACTTCCAAACCAACTCTCGGGTGGTGAGCAGCAACGTGTTGCCATCGCACGAGCATATGTAACTAAGCCATCAATCATTATTGCCGACGAGCCAACTGGAAATCTTGACCCAGCGCTTTCTGTGGGCATCATGAAGTTGCTTGATCGAATTAATCGTGAGGGTACAACAGTCTTGATGGCAACACACGATTCTGGAATTGTTGATCAAATGCGTAAACGAGTGATTGAACTTGATGGTGGACATGTGATTCGTGATCAGGTTCGTGGCGTTTATGGATATACCGGGTAACGGTTAAGGAAAGAGGAGAGAGATGCGCGCAGGATTTTTGCTTAGCGAAGTTCGTATTGGACTTCGCCGTAACCTCACAATGACTTTTGCAGTCGTTGTCACTACAGCAATCTCGCTATCGTTACTAGGTATTGGCCTCCTTTCGAATGCACAAGTCAACGCCATGAAAGATTATTGGTATGACAAGATCGAAGTTTCGGTCTTTCTATGTGGTCCACTCTCTGAATCTTCATCATGCTCTGGTGGTGTTGTAACTAATGAACAACGTGCCTCTATCAAGTCAGATCTTGAGCTCTTGCCTGTTGTTCAGAGCGTTTATTATGAAAGTCAATCCGAAGCATTTACGCGCTTCCAAGAGAGATTCAAAGAATCTGCGATTGCGCAGAATGTGACGGCAGATCAGTTGCCTGAATCATTTCGCGTAAAACTTGAAGATCCGACTCAATTTGCAGTTGTAGTTTCCGCGTTCTCAGGACGTCCGGGTGTTGATGTGGTTCAGGATCAGCGCACAATTCTTGAAAAATTCTTTAAACTTCTCGAAGTCTTACGAAATGGTGCAATTGCGGTCGGACTTGCATCAGTTCTCACTGCCGCCCTGTTGATTTCAAATACATTAAGGATTGCGGCTTTTAATCGTCGCCGCGAAACTGGGGTGATGAAACTCGTTGGTGCTTCATCTTTCTCTATTCAATTGCCATTTCTTCTAGAAGGTGTCATTTCAGCAATTATCGGATGGGGTCTGGCAACAGGATTACTTGCAGGGCTCAAACAGGTAATTGATACAAATGTTGCGCCCCTACTGACCTTTACCAGATTCTTCGGATGGAATGAAGTCTGGGTATCTTCTGCATGGCTGCTACTTACAGGACTTGTGGTTTCAACCTTCGCTTCACTTATTACTCTTCGCCGTTACCTCAAGGTCTAAGGCTAAAGGTTTAGGGTCTCGAGCAACGCGATGGTTAAAGAAGTTGGTCGAAAACTCATCGCTCAAAATAAAAAAGCACGTCATGATTATTCGATTGAAGATGTCTATGAGTGCGGAATTGTTTTAACAGGAACAGAGGTAAAGTCTTTGCGTGCAGGCCGCGCATCACTTATTGATGGATATGCGCATGTGAGTAATGGCGAGCTTTGGTTGAGTGGCGTACATATCCCTGAGTACACCGAAGGAACATGGAATAATCACACACCCCGACGCGAAAGAAAGTTGCTGGTTCATCTCCAGGAGCTACGCAAACTTCACGCACTCACCAAAGAGGGTGGCCTCACTCTTATTCCTTTGCAGCTCTACTTTAAAGATGGCAAGGCCAAGATTGAAGTCGCTGTTGCACGCGGCAAAAAATCGCACGATAAGCGCGCGGCCCTCAAGGAGCGACAAGATTCACGTGAAATTGAACGTGAAGTGTCGCGACGCAAATCAAGACGCGACTCGTAGTTTTACCGCTTACCGCTTACCGCTTACCGCTTACCGCTTACCGCTTACCGCTTACCGCTTACCGCTTACCGCTTACCGCTTACCGCTTACCGCTTACCGCTGATCAGCGATGGTGATTGAATCT
>JBILRA010000105.1:0-3350 GCA_044372915.1 Candidatus Planktophila sp. | reverse complement strand
AGTCGACCTTGCGAGATCTCTGGCTGATATGGCGTGTACGCGGTGTACCAGGCGGGATTCTCTAAAACATTTCGCTTAATCACCGAAGGAACATTGGTGCCGTAATATCCGCTGCCGATCAGGGATGTTAAAACTTTATTCTTGGATGCACGGGCTCGAAGTTCATCCAGAACCGCAACCTCGCTGATTCCAGAACCAATTGCCTTCTCAATGACACCTGAGATTGCAATATTGGCAGGCAGAACATCGGAGATGAATGCGCTGAGGCTTGAATAGCCAAGAGCCTTCAGCATTGCTAATTCGTCGCTATGCGTTGGACCGATATGGCGGTCTTCGAATCCAGAGATACTCATCCCGCCACTCCCCTGTTTGATTACGGGGAAATATTAGGCTATCTCTCTGCTTTATGCGCCTTTAGCTTTGCGTCGCAATGAGAGTTCATCGTCACTATCAACGCGAGTCATCTGACCATCAACTTCGCCTTGAAGGTTAGCAAGTGAACCTTCCACCTCATGCCAGACTTTTCCAACAGCGATACCGAATACACCTTGTCCCCCAGCCAAGAGATCAACGATCTCATCTGGGCTTGCACATTCATAGATAGATGCACCATCACTCATCAAGGTGATGCTCTCAAGTTCTACAACTCCGCGATTACGAAGATGAGTGACAGCAGAGCGAATATTCTGCAATGATATTCCAGCATCAAGCAGACGCTTAACAATTTTTAAGACGAGGATGTCGCGGAAGCCATAAAGTCGAGAAGTTCCAGAACCCGTCGCGCTTCGAACGCTAGGTTCTACCAATCCGGTGCGCGCCCAGTAGTCGAGTTGACGATATGAAATTCCAGCGGCGGAACAGGCGGTAGCGCCGCGATAACCGATCTCAGGCGTGACTGGGGAGGACACGGAAGACTCTTCTCTCTTGGGGTTGCCCTCAAATATACGCTTGGGATAGGGGTGAATCAATGACCGACACGATGCAAACCTCAAGTAAAGAGTGAGACTTATCCGGCGAAATCCTCTGGATTGATCTGGTCGAGGAAATCGCGGAAAGCATCCAGATCGGCGTTGGCCGCATCGATTGGCTGCCCCTTCTCATCCATCTCCTGGATAAGCCGTTCAGGAATCTCGATCCCAACCTGCTCGAGTAACTCACGAGAGGCGAGGATATTGCTCTGGCTACGAAGAGCCAAGGCGATCGCATCAGATGGACGGGCCGAGATCGCTAGGGCTGCATCCTCGCTGGTTCGGAGCTGAAGAGTCGCGAAGAAGACTCCATCACGCAAGTGAGTAAGCTGAACTGCCAACAATGTGGCATCGAGAGTGTGCAAAATATCGCGCATGAGGTCATGGCTTAAGGGACGGCTCGGATTTATACCTTGCTGGGCAAAGGCGATAGATGTTGCTTCGGTGGCACCGACCCAGATTGGAATGAAGCGATCTCCATCAATTTCTTTCAAGAGCACTATCGGCTGATTTGATGGCATCTCAATTCGAACACCCACAACTTCCATGCTGATAAAGGGAGTGCTCTCATCGTTCATGAATTGAGTCTAGCGCGGACGATTCAATCCTGCTCGGACAAGGCCAGCATGCAATCTGATCGAGAGCGCGGCTATCTCCTTAGAGACTTCCTCTGCTCTCGCCTTTGAATCACTGCTCTTTTGACGATGCAATGGAGTGACAACTTGTTCAATCAGACCGATTTCACGATCCGCCGCTGATTTAAATGAACGCAGGTGGCGTGGTTCGATTCCAAAGGCAGACATCTGACCAACTGCGGTTGCTACTGATAGCGAGTCCGCGTCATAGTGACGCCCACGGATTGTGATGAGGCCAAAACTTTCAAGCTCTGTCAATGCGCTATCGCTCACACCTGAGGCGCTTACCAACTCTTCGCGAGAAAGACGCATCTCTGAAGATGGAGCAAAATTGGCAGCAGAGAGTTCACCATCAACGGTGGCAAGTCCTAAGGCTGGTCGAGGAGCTGCAGCGCCACCAACGGTAGAGGCCGGCTCTAGTCCACGGTCCATTGCATCAAGGTTTTCTTTGATGACGCGAAGCGGTAGGTATTGATCGCGTTGAGCGAGTAGAACATAGCGAAGGCGTTCAAGATCAACGCTGGTGAATTTTCTATATCCAGAAGGAGTACGTTGCGGTTCGATCAACCCTTCAGATTCAAGGAAACGAATCTTGGAGATCGTCACATCAGGGAAATCCCCACGCAATTTTGACAACACTTCACCGATACTTAAATAGGCACGGGCTGGAACGCTCACTATCTCTCCCCTATCAACTTAGATTTACCTGTAATGAAGACCAAGTGGAACTTTCCTACTTGGATCTGATCTCCACTGAATAATTTTCTGCTTTCAATACTCTCTGAATTTACATATGTTCCGTTGAGACTTGATGAGTCGGTGATCTCAAAGAGGGACTCCTGCGCGACGAACGAGATAACCGCGTGTTTACGGGATACCGTCACATCGTCGAGAAACACTTCGCTCTCATGTGAACGACCTACTGTGCAGCCATCGGTCGTGATCAGATATCTCGACCCTTTGGCTGGTCCTCTATGAATGATCAGCATCGCTTTATCAGACGAACCATTGAGTATCTGGTCAACAGTCTCTTGCTCAGATTCTGAAATGGATTCTAAGAACGCCGATAGAAGCGGGGATGTCTTCTGATCGACAGGATTGCCACCTAGTCTGAGGGTTGTGGTCAACTCATTCTCATGCTGAGAATTCATCTATTACCACCCCCTCGATCACAATATAAAGATCAACTGGAGGCTGACACTAGATTGAGTCGATAGATAAATCAAGCGCGGGATGAGCGCTGAAACAGACGAAAACTACGCGGTGATTTGGCGATACTGCTCGGCTGTGAGGAGGGCGGTAGGGGTGTCGGTGACTTCGATCTCAGCCAACCAACCCTGGCCATACGGATCGCTATTGAGTAGCTCGGGTGCTTGATTTAATCCATCATTGACAGAGACGATCGTGCCACTGACTGGTGAGAAAATTTCTGACACGCTCTTCGTTGACTCAACTTCGCCGCACACTTGATCTGCAACGACTACATCACCAACTTTAGGAAGTTGCACGTAGACAATGTCACCGAGCGCTCCTTGAGCGAAGTCAGTAATCCCCATACGAATCAGGGTGGGTGAACTTTCAGAGACCCATTCATGCTCTTTTGTATATTTGAGTGAATCTGGAATCAACGACATCTATTTCTCCCCCGATATTTATCTGCGCAGCGTCACACTCTAATAGTTTTGATGGCGGTGAGGAAGTATGAAACTCCCGTACCCAGATAAAGAGCAACTCCCCACAAGGCGAA
>JBILRA010000104.1:0-3398 GCA_044372915.1 Candidatus Planktophila sp. | reverse complement strand
CTTTACCTTGTCGCCACCCTTGAGGAACTTCTCGATTGCGTTCTTCTTTGTCTCGTAATCGTGAGATTCAATCTTTGGTGTCAATCGCACTTCCTTCACCACAATGTGGGTCTGGTTCTGACGAGCCTCTCGCGCCTTCTGTGCTGCTTCATACTTGAACTTTCCAAAGTCCATGATTTTGCAAACAGGTGGGTTGGCCTCTGGTGCGATCTCAACTAAGTCGAGTCCGATTTCATCGGCCATTGCAAGCGCTACTTCGATATCTACTACTCCAACTTGCTCACCGGTGTAATTGATGAGACGAATGTGAGGTGTGCGGATTCGATCATTGATGCGCGGTTCAGTGGTGATTTCTGCTCCTTCGTTTGGCTCTGCTTCTGTTGTAACGAAGCCGCCGCATAAGGACACCGCAGACAGTGAAGTGCGGGCAAGCCCACGGCTCAATGAGCCTTCTTCATCCGACATAACCAACACCCGCATTGCGAGAGAGGTGGGAGCGGTGAGCTCCTCTTGCAGCAACTTTGCGTCACTGGTCTGGGGTAAGAGTACCTGAGGGATGGCTCAATCTGGAAATTAAGGGGCAGCCCGCTCGAGATCTACGCGGGCATCAGGGGCAAGGGCCTGACATCTCTCACCTGGAGCGATTACTGCCTCAAAATGCCACCACTCATTGGCATAGACCCGACATAGCCCGAAGCGCCAGCCATTTCTTTCAAGCCACATCGCTCCAGTAGGATCCATCGGGTAGTTCACATCAATGGCCAGGCCTTTCGGGTGGTGAGATGACTGCGGCGGTAAAACCCATTTCGCCGCCTCGGTCTCACTCCCCCTCAGTTGAACTTCACGATCGTAGAGAAATTTTTGACGTTCAAGAGATCTAAATCCTGAAGTGATCAGAAGTGCAACTCCATCGCGTGCAGCAAAGAGCTGTGCAGTATTAAAGCGTTGCTGTAATTCTGGATGAATCTCTTCGACAATACCTAATGCGGTAGCACTCTCGGTTAAAGCTTGGTTTCCAAGAGAAAGGAAATCCGGAGGACACTGATCTTGTCGAGTCGAGTAGATCAAATAGTCAGATGTATTAAAGCACTGAAGGAACGATGATGGCTCTAATTTTTTTGCCGCAACGGTAGCAACATCGGTTGTGCGATTAGCGAATGAGAAGAGAAGACCGAAGAGAACAGGGAGAACTACTACAAGCGTAAAGAAGGTGCGCTCTCTATGCGCCCATCGCATGAAGCCCGCCATCTACATGAACAATCTCACCGGTTGTCTTTGGAAACCAGTCGCTTAAAAGAGCAACGACTGCCTTCGCTGCCGGTTGAGGATCATTGACATCCCACTCAAGCGGTGAACGATCGTTCCAGACTTTTTCAAACTCATCAAAGCCAGGAATCGACTTCGCCGCCATGGTACGAATAGGTCCTGCTGCAACTAAGTTCACTCTGATGTTTTCACTTCCAAGATCGCGCGCTAAATAGCGAGAGGTAGATTCAAGAGCCGCCTTAGCGACCCCCATCCAGTCATACTTAGGCCAAGCCACTGATGCATCAAAATCGAGTCCGACAATTGAAGCGCCACCAGTAAATGTTGGACGGCAGGCAAGAGAAAGTGACTTGAGAGAATAGGCCGATACTTCAACTGCGGTAGCAACATCTTCCCAAGCGGTATTCAGAAAATTTCCACCAAGAGCAGCTTCGGGTGCAAAACCAATTGAATGCACTACTCCATCGAGATGTGGGACGTGTTTTCTTATCTCATCAGCCAAACCGTCAAGGTGGGATTGATTAGTAACATCTAACTCAATAATGGGAGGCAGCTCTGGAAGTCGCCCAGCAATTCGCGTCGTAAGGCTTAAGGCGCGACCAAATCCTGTGAGGATGACGCGTGCACCTTCTTCTTGGGCAATCTTTGCTACGTGAAACGCGATCGAACCATCGGTGAGTACCCCAGTTACTAAAATGTTCTTCCCTGAAAGAATTCCCATTGCTAGTGCCCCATTCCTAATCCCCCATCAACCGGGATAATTGCACCAGTAATGTAACCTGCTTTTTCTGAAGCGAGAAATGTAACAACTTCTGCGATCTCTTCAGCACTACAAAAACGCCCCAATGGAATTTGTTCTGCAATCTCATCGCGTCTCTTCACATCGAGAGCAGCGGTCATATCCGTTTCAACAAATCCAGGAGCAACAACATTTGCTGTTATTGAACGACTTCCTAATTCGCGCGCAAAAGATCGAGCCATGCCGACAAGGCCTGCCTTACTTGCTGAGTAGTTCACCTGTCCTGGCGCACCGATAGATCCGACTACAGACCCGATAAAAATTAAGCGACCGCGTTTAGCCTTGAGTAAACCTTTTGTCGCGCGCTTTGCGACTCGAAAAGCGCCAGTGAGGTTGGCATCAATGACCGAGGTGAAATCCTCTTCGCTCATTCGCAGAACAAGAGTGTCCTGAGTGATACCGGCATTCATCACAATCACATCAGGAATTCCCCATTGGCTCTCAATTTGCGTGAAGGCGGCATCAACTGATTCTGTCGATGTCACATCCATGAGTACTGACTTAAAGCCGTCAGGGGCGACGCCAGTTCGATGAGTGATAACGACATCATGGCCATCAGCCTTGAGCGAGTGTGCGATCGCTAGACCGATACCGCGGTTTCCGCCTGTGACTAAAGCAAGAGAGGACAAACCATGAGAAGACATAGACGAAACTTACAGCGCTACCTATGCGTAACCAGTATTTGGAGTCGCTTGGAGGGCAAGTCACCCCTAGGCTTACCAGTATGGATCGCGCCAAGCAGGGTAACGAAGAGGTCTTTGACGTCACTAGCGCGCCAAAGGCTCTCAGCCGTGATCTGGCAGGACGCCAACGCCGCTATCTGATCTCAATGATGATTCGTACTGTCTGTTTTATTCTCACTGTGATCTTGCCAAGTCCATATAGATGGTTCGCTCTTGTTGGAGCAGTGACACTTCCGTATATCGCAGTAGTGATTGCAAATGCTGGTCGCGAGACAATCACTCCAGGTGATGCATTGCTCAATGAAAAGCCTCGCTCGCTTTCCTAACTACACTCTCTCTGTGATCAAGCCTCGTGAGCAGCGTCCCTTTCTAAAAACTTTCATCGCTCTCATCCTTATCGCTGGGTGCCTCTGGGCGTCTCAGTGGCAGTTTCACCGAGGTGAGGATCGAAAGGCGAAGAACGACACCATTGAGTTAAGAATTGCTCAACCCATCGATGAGTTAGAAAATCTGATCACTAATGTTGAGGCGAGCGAATGGCGAACAACGAGGGTTTCCGGAAGTTTTGACCCAGAGAACCAAATTCTTATTCGTAACAGATATTACGAAGGTAAATATGGTTATGGCGTCCTCACTAGATTTACTTCCGT
>JBILRA010000035.1:0-12947 GCA_044372915.1 Candidatus Planktophila sp. | reverse complement strand
AAGCGGTTGCTAGAATGAAACCTATGCCCGAACCGATTCGCCCGAGTACAGTTTTGCCAGCGATCCGCACTCCATTTACAGTCACGACGGAAGATGGAGTGATCTTAATTGGGGAAGTTGCGGCACCAGTACAAGAGGGCCCATCGCCAACTATTTTAACTCTTCACCCAAATCCAACGGGTGGGGGAATGATGGATTCTCATGTTTTCAAGAAGGCCGCTAATCGCTTACCGGCAATGGCTGGAATCACCATCGTTCGATTTAACACTCGGGGAACTTCAAGTGAAGCAGGAACTAGTTCTGGAGTCTATGACAATGGTGATAATGAAAAATTTGATGTCGACGCAATGCTTACCTTTTGTTTTCAAACATTGAAAGTGAAAGAGCTATGGATTTGTGGATGGTCTTTTGGCACAGATTTAGCACTGAGATATGCACGAGATTCTCGAATCAAGGGACTTATCCTTCTGAGTCCACCACTGAAGTATTCACAAGAGTCTGATCTAGATTTTTGGGTAAACGATCCACGGACTATCACTGCAATTGTTCCAGAATTTGACGATTACCTTGTCCCAGAAGAAGCTCGTAAACGCTTTGCCAAAATTTCACACCTCAATTTGATCGCAGTCGATGGCGGCAAGCACCTGTGGGTTGGCGAGCCTTCAGTACATCGAATCCTTACCGAAATTACCCGCCTTGTTGCGCCAGAAAGATTACCTCTGTCACAAGAGATTAATTCTTAGTGTTTATCAGATTGCGGGAAGACTACTTCTTCAAGAATCAAAATAATTGATGCCGCAATAGGAACCGCAAGAAGTGCACCAACAAGCCCCAATAATGAAGTGCCCAATAGAGCCGAAATTATTGTCACGGCACCCGGAACATTGAGGGCGCGCTTCATAATTTTTGGAGTGAAAATATAGTTTTCAATTTGTACATAAACGGTATAAAGAACGAGAGCGATCACGCCGAAGAGTAGTGATTGAGTCAGGGCAATTAATGTGACAATCGTTCCACCGATGTAGTGGCCAATTAAAGGAATCAGAGCGCAAATCAGAACTATCATGGCGATAGCAAATGGCGAAGGTAGCCCTAGTGCGAAGGCAAGAATTAATACAAAAATTGAAGCCATAAATGCGAGAACTATTTGACTGCCAACAAATGAACCAACGCGTGCAATAACTGCAAAAGTCAGCTTGGAGACTCGATCTCGCCTGGTAGCTGGAACAAAACGCAATCCAAAGCTGGTTGCCTGAGGAAGTCCAATAACGAAATAGAGGGTCAGGATTAAAACTGTTACCGCCGTAAATGCACCGGAGAGGACTGTCTTACCAACACCGACCACGCCTCCGAAGGCTGAGACGATGAGAGTTCCATCAGATGTGACCTGAGAGAGAGTTTTTTGGAGAGTATCAATAACACCAAACTGTGTATTGAGGTCAGCAATTAAAGGATGTGTTTCCAGATCTCTTAAGAGATCTGGGGCTGAGTTAATAAGAGCCGATCCCTGAGTTATCACCGGTGGAATGACCACTGCGATAAAGAAAACTACAAAAGCAATGATTCCAACAAAAATTGCAAGAACGGCAGAGTTGCGCGAGAGCCCACGCTTTCTTAGACCTTCAACTGCAGGGTTGATTCCCATTGCCAAGTAGAGAGCGACGATGATGAGCACGAATATTTGGCTCGCACTTGCTAGTGCTCGGAGAAGCACGATCGCGGTGAGTGCACCCAGAGCTGCAACGAATCCAAAATAAAATGGATTTGATCTACTTATCGGAGCACCAGCGACACCGAATTCATCTCTCTTTTGATGTGACATATCTCCATTCTAAGGCGCCGATCAAGGTAGATCGGCTTTTGCCCGTCTAGTTAGTGAGAGAATTCAGATATGGCGCTGCGAATTACGGGACTAGGTGAAGAGATAGCATCAGTCTCAGGGTTACCGTGGCAGGTAAGCCTCGAAGACTGGCCAGAGGATCCGCACCTGGCTGAAAAGCGTGGAATCTCCCGGCACGTGGTTCGCTTAGTGCGCTCTAGTGATGCCGCCGAATCAGAGGTTTATGCAATAAAAGAAACGGTCTCAGAGTTCGCTAACCGTGAATACAAAGCCCTTCGAGATCTGGCCCATCTTGGTGCACCGAGTGTTGAACCAATTGCAGTTATTGAAGGTCGCACAGATATAAATGGTGAGGAGCTCCCGTGTGCCCTTGCAACACGATTCCTTCCTTTCTCACTCCCATATCGAGTATTGCTCAGTGGTAAAGATGTAACCGCACAAGAGATTACATTGATGGCTAATGCCCTAGCTCTTCTTTTAGTCCGATTGCATTTGCTAGGTTTTTGGTGGGGCGATTGCTCACTCTCAAATACTCTCTTTCGCCGAGATGCTGAAGGTTTCGCTGCATATCTTGTGGATGCAGAAACTGGTGAATTTCAAAAAAACTTAAGTGATGGTCAACGCGAACATGATTTAGAAATTGCTCACTTTAATGTTGCAGCCGAGCTCGAAGACCTTTCACTATCGGGCGTTCTATATCCAGGGATGGACCCAATTAGGGCAAGCGATGCTGTTATAAAAAGATATCGACGAATTTGGACGACATTAAAAGAGCGCCAAGTCTTAGATCCAAATGATCGCCATGCCGTGGAGCGCGCGATGCGAGCACTGCATGACCTGGGCTTCGCTGTTGAAGAAGTTTCTGTGACACTCGATGGCGATAGTCAGAAGTTATTCTTTCAACCCAAGCTGGTCGAGGCGGGCTATCATCAACAACGACTACGCGAGCTCGTGGGACTTGAAACGGAAGAACTTCAAGCAAAGAGATTACTGGCATCCTTTGATCGGTTTAGAGGTCGAGAGAAGTTGCCTCATCCTCAGATGCATGAGTCAGCCAAGCGATGGCTTGATGAAGTCTTCTACCCAACAGTTGCCCTCATCCCAAATGAGTTACAGGGTCGCATTGAATTAGCGCAGTTCTTCCATGAGGCTCTGGAACATCGATGGTACTTAAGTGAGAAGGCTGGACACGATGTTGGACTAGAGTTTGCAGCACTTGCATACATTAAGGATGTATTACCAATGAGGCGAGATTCGGGGGTTTCTTTACATGGCACTTCCTCCTAATTTTGGACAAGCATTTGATTTGAGTTCACTTGGCAAACCACCCGCATCAACACCTAAAATTGATTGCGGAAAAGAAGTGACAAAAGAGAACCTAGCCTCTGATTTTGTTGAACTCTCGATGAGTAAGCCGGTGATCCTGCTGTGCTGGACAAGCCGGTCACCACAATCACTTGATCTACTAGCGACTCTGGATAAGCTCAATAAAGAGGATAACCAGATTTGGGAGCTGGGTAGTGTTGATATTGATCGTGTACCTGAGGTCGCGAGTGCTCTTCAGGTACGCACCGTTCCATATGCAGTTGCCTTAGTCGGTGGTCAACCTATTCCACTCTTTGAGGAAGCAATAAGTGAAGATGCAGTGAAGAGCGTCATCCTAAAGTTACTTACGATCTCTGCAGAGCAAGGAATCGGTAGCACTCCAGAAGAGAAACTCGAACCCGAAGAAGTTGAGGCACTTGCTGCGCTAGAGGCGGGCGAACTTCTCAAAGCCGAAGAGGCATACAAAAGATTTGTGGCACGCAAACCCCAAGATCCATATGCCAAGTTAGGGTTAGCTCACACTCAATTGCAGTTACGTATCGAAGGGTTAGACCCCGCTAATGTGATTGCCACTGCCAATGCCAACCCTCTCGACATTCAAGCAGCGTTGCAATGTGCTGATATTGAAGTTGCTACAGGAACAGTAGAGCCGGCTTTTCTTCGCCTCCTCACGCTTGTAAAATCAAGCTCAGGTGATGAACGAACAATTGTAAAGAATCGTCTTCTTGACCTTTTTTCTTTGGTCGACCCTGCCGATCCTCGAGTGATCAAGGCAAGAGCAGAGCTGGCAAATGCCCTCTTCTGATACGCGTTTAACTATTATTGAAGAGAAACGTTATGTAGGAATCATCTTCGTTCTCTTTGCTGTTCAAATCATGAGCTGGGTGCCACGCTTTCCTGAAATAAAGGCGAACTTAGCGTTATCTAACGGTGAGTTTGGAACTTACTTAAGCCTTGGCTCTGTCGGAGCCGTCGTAGCGATGCTTTCATCAGGTCATCTTGTACAAAAATACGGTTCAAGGCGAGTACTAGTCCTTTCATCGCTAATCATGTGTTTGGCAATTGCAACAATTACACATCTTCAGTCTGCAACTCTTTTTATTATTCTCAACATGATTAATGGAGCAGCAATCTCTGCATTCAACATCGCAATTAATGCTCAAGCATTTCATGCTCAAGATCGCGCTGGTGAAATGATCATCAGCAAGCAGCATGGATATTGGACGATTGGCGCTTTGGCCACTGCGGTTTTATCGGGTGCACTAGTTGATGTTGTAAGTATTGCTGGTCATATCAGCGCCTTAAGTGCGATTTCATTTGTTGCTATCTATTTTTTCATCTCAAAACTTGGCCCCGAATTGATCAAGCCCAGTGTGAACGAAAATGATGACTTCAGAATTCTAGATTTACTCACCTCCTTTCGCCTTGATGTGCTTGTTGCCAGCGCTTTCGCTTGTGCAATAATCATAGAATTCGTCACAGCAGATTGGTCAGCCATCTATACGAAGGAGACTGTCGGTGTAAACGGATCACTGGCAACAATTCCGTATATCGCTAGCCTCATTGCAATGATTATTGGAAGACTTGGAATTCATGTTGTGACTCGCCGAGTTCCTCTTGAGTCCATGGTCAAGATTGGCAGTATTGTCGGTGGCGTTGGATTTATTGGTTTTATCACTGCATCAAACATGCTTGTTGACGTGTCAAAGACCGCCTCATTTATCTGTGCAGTCCTGGGTTTTGCAATTGGAGGTCTTGGATCATCTTTCTTATCTCCGACACTCTTTACGGCAGCTAACGCACGCTCTCCTCAACACAGCGCCATCGTCGTTGGCCAAATGGGTGTTGTGAATGCCATCCTCATTCTTATCATTAAGACAATCATTGCGTGGACTGCTCAGTTCACTGGCTCAATAGCAATCGCGCTGATTATTCCTGGTCTGATGTTGATATCTGTGGCATTCATGTCACGAGTGGCAAAAGGCATTTAAACTTTTTCAAACCAGACCGTTGCAAGTGGTGGAATTCGCATCTCGACATAAAGGTCTGTACCCAGATCAACCGCAAATGATTTTTGAGTTACACCGCTTCCTCCAAACTCTTGGGAATCGGTGTTGAGTACCTCTCTCCAAACACCAGGCATCGGCATCTTCAATCGATATCGCTCATGTGGAACGGGTGAGAAGTTAGTTATACACACTAGAGGGCTCTGGTCATCAGCCCAACGCGTGAATGCAAGTGTATTTGCGCCACCATCATCATTGACTATCCAGGAAAAACCTTCAGGACTTGTATCTTTCTCCCAGAGCGCCGGGTGCGATTTATATTTCTGGTTCATGATTGCAACTAAATCTTGCACCTGCCGATGCTCATCGAATTCAGTGAGGTACCACTGCAATCCAGCGCTCTCACTCCATTCTTCATTTTGGGCAAACTCACATCCCATAAAGAGTAGCTTCTTTCCAGGGTGAGCCCACATAAATCCATAAAGGGCTTTGAGTGTGGCAACTTTCTGCCAACGATCGCCCGGAAATTTATTTACTAACTGCCCCTTGCCATGAACAACTTCATCGTGGGAGAGAGGCAGCATAAAGTTTTCAGACCACGCGTAGAGGATTGAGAATGTGATTTCATTGTGGTGATAGACACGGTGGATTGGCTCATGAGTCAGATATGAGAGAGTGTCGTGCATCCATCCCATATTCCACTTGAAACCAAATCCAAGCCCACCACCATTGGTATCGCGGGTCACTCCTGGCCACGCAGTGGATTCCTCCGCAATCATCATGATCCCTGGATGGTTTCTATAGGCGGTAGCAGTTGCCTCTTGGAGAAGTTGCACAGCTTCCAAGTTTTCGCGCCCCCCAAATTTATTCGGTAGCCATTCACCCTCTTCGCGCGAGTAGTCCAGATAGAGCATCGAAGCAACTGCATCTACTCGCAACCCATCAATATGAAACTCTTCTAACCAGTACAGAGCGCTAGCAACGAGAAAATTTCGCACCTCATTGCGCCCAAAGTTAAAGATGTATGTACCCCAATCAGGGTGTTCACCTAGACGCGGATCTGCATGTTCATAGAGAGCGGTTCCATCAAATCGAGCAAGTGCCCATTCATCTTTTGGAAAGTGGGCGGGTACCCAATCAAGAATGACCCCAATGTCTGCTTGGTGGAGTGCATCTATGAGATATCGAAATTCATCGGGGGAGCCAAAGCGTGAAGTTGGCGCAAAAAATGATGTTACTTGATATCCCCACGATGGGCCATAAGGGTGTTCGGTCACTGGCAAAAACTCAATATGTGTAAATCCTTGAGTACTTACATACTCCACAAGTTCAGTTGCAAGTTCGCGATAACTCAAACCAATTTTCCATGATCCAAGATGCACCTCATAGACGCTCACGGGTGATTTCCACGGTTTGAAGTTATTCCGAGCATGCATCCAGGTTTGGTCATTCCAGGCGTATGTAGATTCGGTGACAACTGATGCTGTAAGTGGAGGTGTTTGCGTTGCCTGCGCTAATGGATCAGCGTGATCAACCCATGTTCCATTGATTGTGCAGACTGCAAACTTATAGCGTGTTCCTATACCGACACCTGGAATAAAAGTTTCCCAGATTCCGCTTGAACCAAGACGAACCATGGGATTGCTTTCTTTATCCCAAAAATTTCGATCACAAATCAAGCTCACTTCTTGTGCATTTGGAGCCCAGACAGAGAAGGCAGTTCCTAGAATTTCGCCTGCCTCATCTTTAATCACATGAGCACCGAGTACATCCCAGAGCCGTTCGTGGCGTCCTTCAGCAATGAGATGAAAATCCAACTCACCAAGAGTTGAGTGAGGGTTGAGGAATGTTACGGGCGAGATGTATTCAACAGCAGTAGTCTCTCGGCTCTTTTTAAAGAACTTTGAGAAGTAAGACACTAGAGATCCACCACCATAATGTGAGCGACTTTTCCAATCGGGCGATTGGGATCTAGTCGTACGAAGGAATGAGGATCCCACTCGTACCTTGCCCCGTCAATGAGATCTGTGACTTTAAATCGGGAATTCTTCAATCCAAGGGCGTTCAAATCCCAATGAACGGTACTTTCTTGCACAGCCGTTGGATCAAGATTGACTGTTATAAGAATGAGATTTCCACTCTCTCGTTTACTGTAAGCGATGATCGAATCGTTATCACTATGGTGAAAGACGAGATTACGAAGTCGTGCGAGAGCTGGATTCGCTCTTCGGATCTCATTGAGTTTGGTGATAAATGGTGAAAGAGTCACCTGCATCTTTTCAGCAGTCGCCCAATCACGAATTTTGATCTCGTACTTTTCGGAATCCATGTACTCCTCGCCACCATCTTTAAAGCGACGATGTTCAAAGAGTTCATAACCTGCATACATTCCCCAAGAGGGAGATAGCGTGCTGGCGAGAACGGCCCTCAAGGCAAAGATTGCAGGATTTCCAGATTGCAGATGGAAGGGAAGAATGTCGGGAGTATTGACCCAGAAATTTGGCCTGAAGAATGCTGATGTGTGGCGCGAGACTTCTGTGGCATAGTCGGTGAGCTCTGCCTTACTGGTTCGCCACGTGAAGTATGTGTACGACTGATGGAATCCAGTCTTACCAAGTGCATGCATCATTGCTGGATGAGTAAATGCCTCTGCCAAGAAAATCACATCAGGATTTTCCTTATTCATTATTGACATCACATCTTGCCAAAAACCTACCGGCTTAGTGTGTGGATTGTCCACACGAAATATGAGAACACCTCGAGCCACCCAAAAATTGATGATTCGAATAACTTCGTTGAGAATTCCTTCGTAATCATTATCAAAGTTGATTGGGTAAATATCCTGATACTTCTTAGGTGGATTTTCAGCATATGCGATGCTTCCATCAGCGCGAGTAGTGAACCACTCTGGGTTGCTCTTTACCCAAGGATGGTCAGGTGAAACCTGAAGTGCTAAATCCAGGGCGACTTCAATCTTGTGAGACTGAGCAACTCGCATAAATTCATCAAAGTCCTCTAGCGTTCCTAACTCTGGGTTAATTGCATCATGTCCGCCAGCACTGCTTCCGATCGCCCAAGGAACTCCGGGGTCAGATTCATTTGGCGTGAGTGTGTTGTTCTTACCTTTCCGAAAAGTCTCTCCGATGGGGTGTATCGGTGGCAGGTAGAGAACATCAAATCCCATCGCGGCAATTGCTGGTATTCGTAGCGCTGCAGTTTTTAAGGTCCCTGACGTGATCGCGCCCATTGCATCTTGCGAGGCACCTTCACTTCGTGGGAAGAATTCATACCAAGCGCCAACGAGGGCCCGATCGCGATCGGCGCGGATAGGAATCCGGTGCGAGGTGGATTGAAGGCGCCGTAGAGGGTTCTCTGAAAAGTATCCTTTTACCTCTTCGCTAGAAGCAATAGAGAAGCGATTTGCCGGGGCAAGCTTTTTATCAGCTAGCGCTTTGATTGCAGGTGCAAGAAGTTTCTTAGCTGATGGATCTTTTTCAACTGCGGCTTCAAGGAGTGACAATCCAGTGAGGCAACACAATTGAGCATCTATATCTGCTGGAATTTTGATCTCACACTCATGGAGCCATGTGGCAAAGGGATCATCAAATGACTCGATGGCATAGTGGTAGTCACCGCGATCAGGTATGCGAACAATTGAGGTAAATCGATGACTCCCTTGACTACCCTCACGCATTCGGATTCGAGAGATTTCTAAGCCTTTGTCGTTGTAGAGAAGAACATCGGCACCAAGCGCATCATGTCCCTCGCGAAAAACGGTTGCACTGATTTCGATTTCTTCGCCTGCAATTGCCTTGACCGGAACAAACTCTCCACCAAAGAAGACCGAAGGTGAGATCTCTGTGATGGGGAGTCGATTAATCATGACGAATGTGGCTGACGCCTCAGCCAGATCCTTCAGTGTTACCCGGATCTGCTGCCGAAATGTCATCAAGCCGGTATTTAGTCAGCGCTTCTTGGACGACCGACTCTTTAACTTCCCCTGATTTGGCTAGTTGAGCAAGAGTTCGCACGACGATTGATTCTGCATCAACTTTGAAGTGGCGACGTAGAGCACCTCGTGTATCTGAAAGCCCGAAGCCATCTGTACCAAGTGAGACAAAGTCTTGCTCAACCCAAGGGGCGATCTGATCTTGCACAGTGCGCATGTAATCACTTACGGCGATTACCGGACCTTGTGCACCCTTAAGGCGATCAGTGATGTAAGCACTCTTCTTGGCAGAAGGATGAAGAAGATTGTATCGATCAACAGAGAGACCATCTCGACGCAATTCATTCCATGATGTCACCGACCAGACATCGGCGCTGACACCCCAATCCTTTTGGAGCAATTCCTGTGCCTTGAGCGCCCAATTAACTGCAACACCTGATGCTAAGAGTTGGGCATTCTTCTTGCGTTGACGCTCACCAGAGCGGAAGAGATAGATACCTTTGAGAAGTCCATCAACATCGAGATTCGCTGGCTCTTCAGGGTGAAGGTATGGCTCGTTATACACGGTGATGTAATAGTAAATATTTTCGCTATTTTCTCCATACATCCGACGTAGTCCATCTTTAAAGATATGTCCCACTTCATAGGCAAATGCTGGGTCATACGAGACGACGGCAGGGTTAGTTGATGCAAGAAGATGTGAATGTCCATCTTCATGTTGCAAGCCTTCGCCATTTAGTGTGGTGCGACCAGCAGTTGCTCCCATAACAAATCCGCGTGCCAATTGATCGGCTGCAGCCCAGAACGCGTCCCCTGTGCGCTGGAAACCAAACATGGAATAGAAGATATAAATCGGAATCATCGGTTCATCGTGTGTTGAATACGAAGTTCCTACAGCGGTAAATGAAGCAGTAGACCCAGCCTCATTGATACCTTCATGCAAAATTACACCAGATGTTGATTCCTTATATGAAAGCATCAATTCACGATCCACGGCGGTGTACTTCTGACCATGTGGTGAATAAATCTTTAGAGTTGGAAAGAGTGAATCCATTCCAAAGGTGCGTGCTTCATCAGGAATAATCGGAACAATTCGAGCACCAATTCCTGGATCTTTAGCAATATCTTTAAGCATACGAACAAATGCCATCGTGGTCGCAATCTCTTGCTGACCTGAACCGCGCTTAACGCTCTCGTAAACAGAATCTGCCGGCATCGGCAATGGCTTTGAAGCAGAGCGACGACGTGGAATTGATCCACCGAGTGCTGCTCGACGCTCAGCTAAGTACTTAGCCTCCTCTGAATCTGGTGCTGGTTTGTAATAAGCAGGTGTGTATTTATCGAGCTTGTCATCTGCAAGAGGAATACCAAGGCGATCACGGAATGTGACGATATCTTCCAGTGACATCTTCTTCATCTGGTGCGTTGAGTTGCGCCCTTCGAAGGTAGATCCAAGTGTCCATCCCTTTACTGTCTTTGCAAGAATGACAGTTGGCTTTCCATTAGGTTCCATAGCAGCGGTATATGCAGCAAAGAGCTTGCGATAATCATGGCCACCGCGCTTGAGTCCCCAGATTTGATCGTTTGACCAATTTGCAACCATCGCCGCTGTTCGTGGATCGCGCCCAAAGAACTGATCACGAACGTAAGCGCCAGATTCAGCCTTAAACGTTTGATAGTCACCATCAAGAGTTGAATTCATTAGATTAACAAGTGCGCCTTCGCGATCTTGCGCCAGTAGTGGATCCCATTCGCGACCCCATACAACCTTGATTACATTC
Organism: Candidatus Planktophila sp.; assembly: GCA_044372915.1. Classification (GTDB taxonomy): domain Bacteria; phylum Actinomycetota; class Actinomycetes; order Nanopelagicales; family Nanopelagicaceae; genus Planktophila. The sequence goes on along the minus strand of JBILRA010000035.1, from coordinate 2,045 downwards.
CAGCCTGCTCCGATAAATGTTGATTCGAGCTCTTGGATGATTTTTCCATTGCCGCGAACTGGGCCATCAAGGCGCTGCAAATTACAGTTAACAACAAAGGTGAGGTTATCTAAATTCTCACGTGAGGCTAGACCGATTGCACCGAGAGTATCTACCTCATCGACTTCACCGTCTCCAAGAAATGCCCATACATGCTGCTGGCTCGTGTCTTTAATTCCACGGTTATGCAGATATCTATTGAAGCGTGCTTGATAAATTGCATTAATAGGTCCGATTCCCATAGAGACTGTAGGGAACTGCCAAAAATCTGGCATCAAACGTGGGTGCGGATAAGAAGAGAGTCCGCCACCTGGGTGAGAAACTTCTTGACGGAATCCATCTAGCTGGTTCTCTGAAAGTTTTCCTTCTAGGAAAGCGCGCGCATACATTCCCGGGCTTGCATGTCCTTGAAAAAAGATTTGATCTCCGCCGCCTGGATGATCCATTCCGCGGAAGAAGTGGTTGAAACCAACTTCATACAATGATGCAGAGGATGCATATGTTGAGATATGTCCGCCTACGCCAATTCCTGGACGCTGTGCGCGGTGCACCAGCATGGCAGCATTCCAGCGGATATAGGTACGGATACGACGCTCGATCGCCTCGTCGCCAGGGAACTCAGGTTCATGTTCTGGTGAAATCGTATTGATGTAATCGGTGTTGCGCAGAGAAGAGAGACCAATCTGCTTTTCATGTGCTCGCTGTAAAAGCTTGAGCATTAGATAACGTGCACGCACAGGACCGGCATGCTCGAGGGCTGCATCAAAAGATGCCTGCCATTCAGCGGTCTCGGTGGGATCGATATCTACTAACTGGTCGACGTTCTGATCTGGCGCATCAAAAATTCCACTCATGGGTCGTATTCTCGCGCTAAATCCTCTCTAGGGGAAATCTGCAGGCGCTAACTGGCGAGTAATTCCTCCATAACCCTTGTCAAAGTGGTCACATGTGGGGTGGACTTCTCCTGTGCCAATGCGAATGGGATTTGCAGCCGGAGAGCTCATTCTTGAAGTGGGCTATGGGCCCGATTGTGATGATGTCTTGCGTAGTGAGATTTCAAAGATCACTGGCACTCAACTTATTGATGGTCAAACCACTGAGGTCGTAGATGCCGTGCTTCTGTGGTGGCGAGAGGGTGATGGCGATCTTGTTGATGAGTTAATGGATGCACTTACCTATCTGACAGAGACAGGACCCATCTGGGTATTAACACCAAAACTTGGTCGAGATGGACATGTAGATTCAAGTGAGATTCAAGATGCGGCTCCGATTGCAGGCCTTAGCCAAACATCAACACTTGCATTAGCAAAAGATTGGGCCGGAACGCGTCTAGTGGCACGTAAGGCAGGCAAGCGCTAAGTTTCTCGCATGACTTTAACACTTGGAACACCAGCACCAGATTTCACTCTCATGGATCAGCATGGAACTGCTGTCACACTTTCATCATTCAAGGGCGAGAAGAATGTTGTCATTCTTTTCTACCCATTCGCATTCTCAGGAATCTGCACTGGTGAACTATGTTCACTACGTGATGATCTTGCAGCATTTCAAAACGATGACGTGCAATTGCTAGCGATCTCTTGCGATCCTATGTATGCCCAACGTGCATTTGCAGAACAAGAGGGATACAAATTCCCAGTTCTTGCAGACTTCTGGCCACATGGTGGAGCAGCAAAGGCGTATGGAGTTTTCGATGAAGCACGTGGATGCGCAGTCCGCGGCACATTTATCGTTGATAAGAACGGCAACCTTGCTTGGCAGATCGTCAACGGACTCGGTGATGCTAGAAATATCGCTGAGTACAAGAGTGCGCTCGCCAGCCTTTAATTAAGCCTCGTTTTCGTACTTTCGCATCTATAAAGTAGTATGCGCAGGTAGGAAAGCACGGCCCGGGTGGTTAGCTCAGTGGTAGAGCGCCTCGTTTACACCGAGGATGTCGGGGGTTCGAAACCCTCACCGCCCACCAGTTAAAAAATTGATTTACCGGGAAAAGGGTAAACTTTGCT
>JBILRA010000034.1:0-13367 GCA_044372915.1 Candidatus Planktophila sp. | reverse complement strand
AGTGATCGAAATTGTCGGAACACTTAAAAGCGGCCCTAAATGACTTTCGCTCTATGGCTTGAGATACACATGATCTATGTATCCACGCCCCTCGTCCGATTAACAATCGATCAGGATCTGGAGTAAGTACCAGGCCATTTCGGACTATTCGAACGAGTGTTTCACTTGATGCAGGCTCATCCCAAGAGTACTTCTTGCGACATGCAATGCATGTTCGTTCCACCCCTCAAGTCTATCTAAGGCCGAGGGAAATTCCTAAACGGAGGTTGGCTTTATGCGGGAGTGACGGGTGTGTCTGGGTGAATATCAATGCGCCACCCCGTCAGACGTGCGGCCAATCGTGCATTCTGGCCATCTTTTCCAATAGCCAACGAGAGCTGATAGTCCGGAACTACCACGCGAGCCGAACGCGCGAGTTCATCAACAATTTCAACAGATGTGACCTTCGCTGGGGCGAGAGCATGTGCAACAAACTGAGCAGGATCTTCAGACCAATCGACAATATCAATCTTTTCTCCATGAAGTTCTTCCATGACTGCTCGTGAGCGAGAACCCATTGGTCCAATGAGAGATCCCTTTGGAGAAACACCTGCACGATGCGAACGCACTGCAATCTTTGTGCGATGTCCTGCCTCGCGTGCAACTGCCATGATTTCTACGATGCGATCCTGAATTTCAGGAACTTCCAGTGAAAATAGTTGCTTCACGAGGGCCGGATGACTCCGAGAGAGCATGATCTCAGGACCCTTGAGCCCTTGCTTTACCTCAACAACAAAACACTTAATTCGATCACCATGTTTATACACTTCGCCCGGAACTTGTTCTTGAGGAGGAATCCGACCTTCCACTCGACCAAGATTGACATTAATCATCTTTGGATCTCGACCTTGCTGAACTACGCCCGAAATCACATCTCCTACTGATCCTGTAAATTCACCGACAATTTCTGCATCATTTGTTTCACGCACTTTAAATTTAATCACTTGGCGAATTGCAGAAGTAGCACTGCGCGCAAATCCATCTGGGCAATCCTCTTCCTCGGCAACTCTCTCTCCCTCTTCGTTATAGATAGGGATTAAAATTACGACATCCCCAGTCTCGCGATTAAGTCGCGAGAATGCACGAGGCTTCGCTTCTGGTAATTCGTTATAGGCAGTTAACACCCCAAGTTCGATCGCTGTAATCAAGGCTTCGATAGGCATCGCTTTCTCTGACGTCAGCGCGATGAGTGCCTGCATATCTACATGCATTTACTTATCTTCCTTACGGCTAAATTCAATTTCAACAAGTGCGCGCTTGATATCGGCGAGAGAAAGCACAACCTCTCGGCTCTCTTTCTTATCTACGACAAGCAATGTCACTGAATCATCAGTGCTCGCTGCTATTCGACCAATTACTTCACTGCCATCTAAACGAATCACATTAAGGAGGCGATCGTGATTCTTTCGAAAATGACGAGGCAGGGTCAGCGGGCGATCAACGCCGGGTGATGTAACTTCCAGAGTGAACGGTGTTTCACCCATGATCGGTGCGACATCCAGCAGTTCAGAAATCACGCGAGACACTGATGTTACTTGGTCGAGATTGAGCGAAGCATCGCCATCAACAATGCATGTAACGATTCGATGACTTCCAGGGGTAGCAATGTGAATATCTTCAAGGTAGAAACCGGCTTCAAGAACTGCAGGTGTTAAGAGTTCAGAGATTTGATCTTTAAGAGCCATAGTCAGCCTACCTATTCGATTGTTGTTAAGTTGTAAGGCTAAATTTATCACCACATTGTGATTGTGTCTAAACCCACCTTAAAAATTAATAGTGTTGTGATGGCCAAAAATACTTTTCGAACAAAGCTTGAACCACCCCGAATAGCAAGAGTTGCGCCGATCAATCCTCCTGCAATGTTTGCCAGAGCTAGGAGAAGCCCGAGCTTCCATAAAATTGAGCCGTTGAGGCCAAAGACCATAATCGCACCAAGGTTTGTGCAGAGATTGATCACTTTCGCCATCGCAGATGCATTAAGAAATGCAAAACCGAGCACCGCTACAAGAATGAGGATCAGGAATGAACCAGTCCCAGGTCCAATTAGCCCATCATAAAATCCGATAACTCCAGCTGCGAGGGCTCCAATTCGAATTTGTTTCGATGGCGAATGCTTCAATGATTCAACCGCGCCAAGTTGTGGACGTCTCCATGTATAGATTACGACGGCAATAAGTAAGAGCACGATGATCGGACGCAAAGCTTTTGTAGGAATAGTCGCTGCCAATTGCGCTCCAGCGATAGAACCAATGAAGGCAGGTAAGGCCATGGCAAAGAGCAATCGAAAGTTAAAGGTGATCGCCCTGCGGTACAAAATGGTGGCAGCAGTTGTGCCAAAGACGGATGTTAATTTATTTGTTCCCAGCACTTCTACTGTTTCAAACTTTGGTAACCCAATCAGGAGCGCAGGAAGTTGAATCAACCCTCCCCCGCCTGCCATAGAGTCGATGAGTCCAGCACAGAAAGCAGCACAGATCAGAAATATGATTGTGGTTAAAGTTAATTCGTAGAACACAAGAAGAGCTTTAGAGCGAATCCACTAAAGCTGCAATGGAACGCGCTGCCCCTGATAAAGGCATCTCCTGCTTATCTCCAGTACGCCGCACTCTGACCTCTATATTGCCTTGCTCGAGTGATTTGCCGACAACAACGATTACAGGATTGCCGATCAATTCAGCATCTTTAAATTTAACTCCAGGGCTTGTTCCGCGGCGATCATCTAACATCACGCTCACACCAAGTGATTCGAGCTCGACTGCAATATTCTCCGCCGTATCAAAGGGAAGATCCTCTTTACCCGTCGCAACAATATGAACCTTCGCTGGCGCTAAATCAACGGGCCAATTAAGTCCGATTTCATCATATGTCTGCTCAGCAATTGCTGCAACGGCTCGAGTGACGCCGATTCCATATGAGCCCATGGTCACTACTTGGGATTTTCCATTCTGGTCAAGAACTGTAAGCGATAGTGACTGTGCATACTTGCGACCAAGTTGGAAGATATGGCCGATCTCAATTGCTCGATCGATAACGACTTCGGTTGCACACTCTGGACAAGCGTCCCCTGCGCGCACTTCTGCGGATTCGACATAAGCATCAGGTGTGAAGTCGCGGCCGTTCACAACATTGCGTGCATGGCGATTGATTGTGTTTGCACCGGTTACCCATGAAGTTCCTGGTGCAACTCGTGGATCTGCATAAACAGTGATTCCGAGAGCTTGTGCATCTTGTGGCCCGATATAACCTTTTACAAGCCCAGGGAATTGTGCGAAATCCGCTTCTTCAAATGTGCGAAGCTCATGAATGCCTCCACAATTTTCTTGGAAGCGCTTTAGGTCAACTTCACGATCTCCTGGGACAAGAACAGAGATCGCCTTGCCATCTGCCATCAACATCACGTTCTTCAATGTGTGCCCACCATTAAATCCGCCACCAAAGCGTTCGTTGAGTACAGCCACGAGGGAATCAATTGTTGGTGTATTCGGAGTATCGAGTTCTTCCATCGCTGGTGTCGCCGATGAATCAACTGCATCGACCTTAGTAATCATCGCCTCCACATTTGCGGCAAAGCCACATGATGGGCAGAGGACATAAGTATCTTCACCGGTTGAGCATGGGGCTAAAAACTCTTCTGACTTTGAACCACCCATAGCGCCAGAGACTGCCCTGACTATGTTGTACTTCATTCCAAGTCGATCAAAAGTTTTAACATAGGCGTCGCGATGCTTCTGATATGAGAGATCAAGCCCAGCATCATCAATGTCGAATGAGTAGGAATCCTTCATAACAAATTCTCGCCCGCGAATAATTCCACTGCGTGGGCGCGCTTCATCCCTAAACTTTGTTTGGATTTGATAGATCGAGAGAGGTAGATCTTTATACGAGGAGTACTCTCCCTTGACCATCAAGGTAAACATCTCTTCATGTGTTGGGCCTAGCAAGTAATCGGCACCTTTACGATCCTGAAGTCTGAAAAGTGATGGGCCGTACTCTTCCCAACGATTAGTTGCCTCATAAGGTTCACGTGGAAGAAGTGATGGGAAGTGGACTTCTTGAAATCCAGCAGCATCCATCTCTTCGCGAATCACGCGCTCAATGTTTCGAAGTGTGATCACGCCAAGTGGAAGCCAAGAATAAATTCCGGCACCAATTCGGCGAATGTATCCCGCTCGTACTAAGAGGCGATGACTTGCAACCTCTGCATCTGCTGGATCATCACGAAGCGTGCGCAGGAAGAGAGTGGACATTCGCAACATGGGGCGAGCCTACCTGAGAGAGAAGAAGAAACTGCAGTTTTAGCGCGTGAGAACTTCTGGTGTACCGCTTGCAACCCCTGCGGCTTCCATCTCTTCTGCTAGTCGCATCGCTTCTTCAATCAGCGTTTCAACGATCTGTGCTTCTGGGACTGTCTTAATAACAACGCCCTTCACAAAAATCTGCCCCTTGCCGTTTCCAGATGCAACACCAAGATCGGCTTCGCGAGCCTCTCCTGGACCATTAACAACACATCCCATAACGGCAACGCGAAGAGGAACTGTCATTCCCTCAAGTCCGGCCTGAACTTTTTCCGCCAATGTATAGACATCGACCTGAGCGCGTCCGCATGACGGACATGAAACGATCTCTAATTTACGCTGACGAAGATTGAGTGATTCGAGGATAGAAATTCCGACCTTCACCTCCTCAACTGGAGGTGCAGACATTGAAACACGAATAGTGTCGCCAATTCCTTCAGCGAGCAAAATACCGAAGGCGGTAGCAGATTTAATGGTGGCCTGGAATGCAGGACCAGCTTCTGTCACACCAAGGTGCAATGGATAACTACACTGCGCGGCCAAGAGTCGATATGCGCTCACCATAGTGACCGGATCGTGATGCTTTACTGAAATTTTAATATTTGAAAAGCCATGCTCTTCAAAGAGCGAGGCTTCCCATAGCGCAGATTCAGCTAGCGCCTCTGGGGTCGCTTTGCCGTACTTTGCAAGAAGTCTTGGATCAAGTGAACCCGCATTGACGCCAATACGGATCGGAATTCCCGCATCCCCTGCCGCCTTCGCCACTTCTTTAACCTTGTCATCAAATTGTTTGATGTTTCCAGGGTTAACACGAACAGCGGCACATCCTGCATCAATGGCAGCGAAGATATATTTTGGTTGAAAATGAATATCGGCAATTACTGGAATCTGTGACTTCTTTGCAATCTGAGCCAGTGCATCGGCATCATCTTGACTAGGAACTGCCACGCGAACAATCTGACAGCCAGAGGCGGTGAGCTCTGCGATCTGCTGCAAGGTTGCGTTGACATCGGATGTGAGCGTTGTACACATTGATTGCACGCTTACAGGGTGATCGCTACCGACGCCCACTTTGCCGACCATTAATTGATTGGTCTTGCGACGTGGTGCGAGAGTTTTTAAGGGAGCAGATGGAATTCCAAGATCAACCATGGCCCTATTCTGCCTCAACTCTAGCCATTGAGCGAGATGGGGTTGATTATGTCGGCGACAAGTAAGAGCAGGGTGAGGCCAATTAAGATCACAACAACTACCGCCGTTATCGGTGTGAGCACCTGAACATTAATTGGTGCTGGTCGCGGACGACCGCGCAATCTCGCGATAAATGCCCTGAACTCATCTGCAATCGCCACGGCCATGTGGCCACCATCAAGTGGCAGAATTGGAAGGAGATTAAAGATTCCAACAAAGATATTAAGGCTGGCAATAATCAGCAAGAATGTTCCAATTCGCTGACTCCAGTTTTGAGTTCCGCTGGCAAGAGTCTCTCCTGAGACTCGCGCCACACCAACAACACCCACTAATCCATTGATATCGCGCTCTTCGCCACCGAACGTCTGTCCCCATAGTTCTGGGACCTTGGCGGGTAGCAGCGCTAACGCTTTCACTGATTCAACAGTCATATTCTTTGTAATCGAGACTGAATCTTTTCCAGCGGTGAGAACATCTACGCGTTTGGTACCGATCTCATTGATAATTCCAAGAAGGTAACGCTCTTCCCCGCCAACATCAGTAAGTCGGGGCGTTGCAACAAGTGAGACTTGTTGCCCATCGCGATCGACGGTGAATCGAAGCTGTGCTCCATTAGATGAGCGGATAAGTTCAAAACCTTTACTCCAGTCGGTGATGATCTCCCCATCAATGGATGTGATCTCATCCCCTACTCGGAATCCAGCATCAAGTGCTGCTGAATCTGGAATCACTTCTTTGATCACCGGTGTAATTGTGTTGACGCCAACGCCTGCTAGAAGAGTAAAGAGGAGGAAGAAACCGAGTACAAAGTGAAGGAAAGATCCAGCACCAAGCACAATTAATTTCTTTGATGAGCGGGCTGTATAGAAGGCGCGCGATTCCTGTCCAGGTGGCATCAGATCATCTGGTGTCATTCCAGAGATCTTGCAATATCCACCTGCTGGGATAGCCTTAATTCCATATTCAGTTTCACCGCGACGATATGACCAGATGCGCTTTCCAAAGCCTAAGAAGAATTCTGTGACCTGAAAGTTAAATTTGCGAGCAGTGATGTAATGGCCAAATTCATGCACCATCACTGAGAGCAATAGCGCGACAACAAAAGCAATAATTCCAAGAATTTCCATTATCTGGCAACCTTCTTTATCTTCTCAAGAGCAACAAGGCGAGCATCATCTTCAATGGCGCTGACATCAGCCAGATCGCGCAGAGGAGAAATTGCTGAGGGAGATAGTTGTTGAACCACAGCATCGACTATATCGATAATTTCTGAGTATCCGATGTGAGAATCGAGAAATGCTGCCACTGCAACTTCATTAGCAGCATTAAATATCGCAGGAAGTCCGCCACCGAGGGTGCCACATCGGCGAGCAAGATCTACGGCTGGGAATTTGGTGTGATCGATTGGGGAGAAATTCCAAGTCGATGCTTTCATCCAATCAATTGGTGATGTCGCTTGACTTAGTCGGTCAGGATAAGAAAGCGCGTATGCAATCGGACCCTTCATATTGGGAGGACTTGCCTGAGCAATTGTAGAGCCATCAATAAACTCAACGAATGAATGAACTACAGATTGAGGGTGGATAACCGCCTCAATCTGCGAGTAAGGAATATCAAAGAGATAGTGAGCCTCGATAATTTCTAAACCCTTATTAACTAGCGTTGAAGAATTAATAGTGACAACAGGACCCATAGTCCATGTTGGATGTGCAAGTGCCTCTGCAACCGTAACGCTAGATAGATCATCACGATCTCTAAACGGACCACCACTTGCTGTGAGCACAAGACGGGATACTTCACTTCGCTTGCCTGATTTGAGTGCCTGATATAAAGCGCTATGTTCGGAATCAACAGGGAGAAGTTGTCCTGGCTTTGCAATTGACATCACAATCTCACCACCAGCGACAAGTGATTCTTTATTGGCCAGGGCAAGTGTATTTCCGACCTTAAGAGCTGCCAGTGTTGGTCCAAGACCAATTGATCCAGTTATTGCATTAAGGACAACATCACAGGTGATCGCTGCGATTTCACTTGATGCCTGTGGACCGTCAATTACTGTGACTCCGGGTAGTTGATCTCGCACTTGATCCGCATGGGCGGCAAGACCAACGACTGGGACTTTAAATCGTTTTACCTGTTCAACTAATAAGTCGGTGTTCTTGCCTCCAGCGCTGAGTGCAACAACTCGAAACAGATCAGGGTGTACTGCAATGATTTCAAGGGCTTGCACCCCAATCGATCCAGTTGAACCGAGGATGACAACATCACGCATGAATTAACGATCCAGAAGATTTTGTGTGGGTGAGTAACTGCTTCCATTGCGACGTTTTGCAATTGCACTTAGCGCTTCTAAGACAACGCGATTAGCCAAGATTGCCGTGATGTCGGCTGAATCAAATGGCGGAGCAACTTCAACGACATCAATTCCGACAACTGGAAGTTCTAAACAGATACGCCTGACTGCCTCAAGTAATTCACGTGATGTCATTCCTCCAGGTTCTGGAGTTCCGGTGCCAGGTGCCATTCCAGGATCGACAACATCGATATCGACTGAGAGAAAGACTCCATCACAGCCATCGGTAAGAGTTGCAAATGATTCATCAAGAACAGTGTTGAGTCCTCTGTGATGAATCTCGGTCATCTCATATGAACGCATACCTCGATCACGCATCCAGGCAAGAGTTGCTTCATCTGGCCAATATCCGCGAAGACCAAGTTGTAAGAATCGATCTCCTCGCACATATCCATCTTCAATTAAACGACGCATCGGAGTTCCGTGACCAATGAGTGCACCAAAGTGATCTTCACCAGTGTCAGCATGTGCATCAAAGTGGATCATCGAGATCTTTCCATGTCCACGGTGATTTGCAATGCCTGCAACGTCAGCAGAAGCGATGGAGTGATCTCCGCCCAGAATGACGGGAATAGCGCCCGATCGTGAAATCTTCTCTGTCGCTTCGCGCAAGACGGTCAATGATGCAGCAAGATCTCCCCCAGGCATCATCAAGTCGCCTGCATCAACAACTTTCAGATCTTTCAAACCATCTGTGCGAAGTGCTAAATGTGGACGGCTTGCATCGTGAGGCAGATAATCTCCACCCCGAATCGCTTGTGGTCCAAACTTTGCACCAGATCGATGCGACGTTCCTGAATCTATTGGTGCTCCAAGAATGACAACGTCTGCATCGGCATAGGTTGATGGGTCATCGAGGTCACATTGAGCAATACCAAGGAAGGTAAAACTTGGACCGTACATATTGCCGTGGTTGACCATTTAAGAAACTTTACGCTTACGGCTGACCACTTGTCCAACGACAACAAGGGCTAAGGCAAGGAAAAAGACGGCAGAGGCAATGACGTTGGCTTGGGCCGGAATTCCACGCGCAGCTGATCCATAAATGAACTCTGGAAAGGTTGTAACAGTGCCAGAGTTAAAGTTGGTGATAATGAAATCATCAAAAGAGAGACTAAAGGCAAGGAGTGCCGCTGCTGCAATTCCTGGTGCTACCAAAGGCAGAGTCACGCGTCGAAATGTTTGGAATTCATTTGCATAGAGATCCATGGCCGCTTGTTCAAGCCTTGGGTCAAGGGATGCAATACGCGCCTTGACGGTGACGACAACGAATGAAACGCAGAAGACAACGTGGGCAATAACGATAGGCCAGAAGCCTGGATTAATCTGCAGAACAAGGAAGAGGGAGAGAATAGAAGCGCCCAGCACAATTTCTGGCGTTGCCATCGGAAGAAAGATCAAGAGATTTGATGCTGAACGACCTCTAAATGCATAGCGCCCGATTGCAAAAGCAATGAGAGTTCCCAGAATTGTGGAAATTATCGTGGCTATCAATCCGATTTTAATTGAGTTTCCAAGTGCCTCGCATACACGTGGCGCTCCGCAAGGATTCAACCACTTATCGAAGGTGAACCCCTGCCAGCCGATATTTGATTTACCTGAATCGTTAAAAGAGAAGACAAAGGTGTAAGCCACTGGAATAAAGAGGTAGGTAAAGACCAAGCCCATGTAAATACGAATGAGGTTTCGGCCAAACCAACGTGACACCGAGACACCTACAGGCCTCTGTGAAACTACGGCTTCTCTTTGCACGTTACTCATACCACTTCATCCGTTCCCGCTTTACGGATATACAGCGTAACAATAAGTAAAATTCCAGCCATCAACATAAATGACAGGGCAGATGTTGTCGGATAATCCGGAATGAGGAACCTCGATTGAATGACATTACCAATCATTGTGTTATTCGGGCCACCCAATAATTCGGCATTAACGTAATCACCTGCTGCCGGAATAAATGTGAGCAGGGTTCCTGCAACTACTCCTGGCATAGATAAGGGCAGGGTTACTTTGCGGAAAGTGGTGAAGCCATTTGCATAGAGATCACCCGATGCTTCTAGGGTGCGAGGATCGATTCGATCAATTGAAGCGTAAAGAGGTAGCGTCATAAAGGGCAGGAAGTTATATGCCATACCGAGAACTACCGCACCGGCTGTTGAAGTAAGGGTAGTCGACTCGCTGATTAATCCGAGGGCTCTCAGTGGGGGGACCACAAAGCCTTCTTCACCAAGAATTTGCTTCCAGGCAACTGTGCGGAGTAAGAAGGAAGTGAAAAATGGGGCAACTACAAGCACGAGAAGTACATTTTTATATTTGCCGGATTTGAATGCCAGGGCATATGCCAGAGGATAAGAAATCAGCAGCGCAATGAGCGTTGCAAGTAGTGCATATACAAGTGAGCGCCCAAAGTGCTCTCTGCTCTCTAGAAAGGCCTCCAGATAATTTCTAAACCTGAAGGTTTGTTCAAATTCGCCAATATCTCCGCCACTAATCGGGGTTGCAGTCGAAACTTGAGCAAGGCTCACGATCGGAAAAACAAAAAATGTTAGGAGGAATGCAAAGCCAGGAAGAAGCAGTAGGTAAGGGGTGCTTATCTTCTTCATAACCGGAGTCTTTTGATTACTCTTCGTCGAGATCTTCAGGGACCACTTCGGTACCTGCTTCGGCATCTTCATCGCCACGAAGTGCAAAGGTAAAGACTGGCTCCCAAGAGATATTTACCGGGTCACCGATCCGGAAAGGTGCTACCCCGTCATCATTTTGTTCGAAGACCATCAGCTCTTGTCCCCAAGGCATCATGACTTGATATTGGGTTGAGACCCCGATGTATGAAACATCTTCGATCTTTCCACCACTTAACACATTGCCCGACGTGGGAGTCTGAAGTAGCGAGATACGGAACTTTTCTGGGCGGATGCCTGCAAACATCGATGCATCAGCTGCATGAGAACGAGAGCGCGGCAGAGAAATCTTCTGGCCAAAGAGGTCGGCAATCAATGAATCTCCATCATTGCCAACAAAAGACCCCTTGATTAAGTTTGATTGACCGAGAAAGTTTGCAACAAATGCGGTTTTTGGATTGTCATAGAGATCGGCAGGACTTCCCATCTGCTCAATCTTGCCCTCATTCATCACTGCGATCGTGTCAGCCATTGTCATGGCCTCTTCCTGATCGTGCGTGACGTGAACGAAGGTGAGACCAACTTCCTTTTGAATCCACTTGAGTTCGATCTGCATCTGACGTCGCAATTTAAGGTCAAGCGCTCCGAGTGGTTCATCAAGGAGAAGAAGCGCTGGTCGATTAACAATGGCGCGAGCAAGTGCGATGCGCTGTTGCTGTCCACCTGATAGCTGCGTTGGTTTACGTTGTGCCAGATGAGGAAGTTCTACAAGGTTTAGGACCTTGGTCACTGCCTCATCTACATCTTTGATTCCGCGACGGCGCAGACCGAAAGCGATATTTTCAAAGATTGTTAAATGTGGGAAGAGTGCGTAGTTCTGAAAAACTGTGTTGATGGGGCGCTGATATGGCTTAGTGAAGGTGATGTCAGTTGAACCTAAGTGGATACTTCCCACAGTTGGCTCTTCAAGACCGGCCACCATACGAAGAGTGGTGGTCTTGCCACACCCTGAAGGTCCAAGCAATGCAAAGAATGAACCTTCAGGGATGGTTAATGAGAGATCATCGACAGCAGTGAAGTCGCCATAACTCTTGGTAACACTGGTGAGTTTGAGATCACCGCGTGCAGAGTTTGCGCTATCGCTCACTTAGTTGCCAGATGCCTTCTGGAATGCCTCTGACCAAGAAGTTTCTTCAGCAGGTGTCAATGAACGGAAGACAGAGAGGTTAGCCATTGTCTTCTCGCTTGGGAAGATGAATTCGCTCGAGGCTAGATCTGGATCAATTTTCTCCATCTCAGCTTGTGCACCCTTTACTGGGGTTACATAGTTCACGTAGGCAGCAACTTCTGCAGCGATTGCAGGGTCGTAATACCAGTTAATGAGCTTTTCAGCATTTGCTTTCGCCTCAGCTGTTGCTGTGTAAGGAATCATCAAGTTGTCACCTGAAATTGTTCCGCCTGAATCAGGAATGGCGAAGTCAAACTTGCCATCGTAATCATTCTTCAAGATAAACATATCTCCAGACCAACCAATGACGGCAATTGCATCGCCTGACTTAAGGTCTTCTGCATATTCGTTGCCCTTAACGCCGCGAATCCAGCCATCTGAAACTTTCTGCTCTAGGAATTCAACAGCACTCATAAACTGATCCTCGGTCACTGCCTGAAGATCCACACCACGTGAACGCAAGATGATTCCAATGGTGTCGCGCATTTCAGAGAGAACAACAATCTTTCCCTTATTTTCTGGTGCAAAGAGATCATCGAGAGTACGAACTCCGCCAGGAACTTTTTCAGTGTTCCAACCGAATCCGCCCATGATTCCTTGCCATGTCATCGTGTGCTCGCGCGTTGGGTCAAACGAAGGCGATGCAAGTGTGTCAAGAATGTTTCCAGCGTTAGGAATATTTGTCTTATCAAATTTATGTGTATATCCAAGGCGGATCCAGCGAGCTGCCATCCAGTCGGTTGGAGTTACGATGTCATAACCAATATCTTGCTTGAGCTTAAGCTGAGCCTGAACTTTTCCAAAGAATTCGTCGTTATCGTTGTAATCTTCAAAGTACTGGCTATTAAGAATGTTCTCGCGACTAAATTTATCTAGCGAAGGATAGAAGGCACAATCGTCATCGTAATCCAAGTAGAGCGGCCAGTTGCCCCATCGAAGAGTTGCTGCATCAGCGGGAGCTGCGTAGACATCGCATGAAGAACCACCGCATGCTGTCAGCATGCTTGCTCCAGCTATTCCTGCAGCTCCGGCAAATACGCCACGACGTGAAACCTTTGAATTTAGAATTGCGCGTGCTTCTTGTGATAAAGCCGAAGACTTCGGTGTATTAGCCATGTAGATGGGCTCCTTTTTATTTTCCGGAACAAGGGACGGTTGTGCAGGGCTCATTATGGAGCCCCTAGGCCTGTGAGGCCAAACTAATTGAAGGCATTTTCGGGAGAAATTTCTCTTAATTTTCGAGAGATCTTCTAGGCGTTGAGGTTACTCATCACATGCTTGATGCGGGTGTAATCCTCAAAGCCATAGCTGGAGAGATCTTTGCCATAGCCAGAGCGCTTGTATCCCCCGTGAGGCATCTCAGCCACCAGAGGAATGTGGGTGTTGATCCAGACACAACCGAAATCAAAGGCCTTCGCAAGGCGCATCGCCCGGCCATGATCCTTAGTCCAGATCGATGAGGCGAGGCCGTAATCGACACCGTTTGCCATGGCGATCGCCTCTGCTTCGTCATTAAATTTCTGGATCGTGATTACTGGTCCGAAAATCTCGCTCTGGATCAGCTCATCGCTCTGCTTGAGATCTGCGATCACTGTTGGGGTGATGAAATATCCACCTAGTGTGTTTGTTGTTCCACCAGC
>JBILRA010000103.1:0-3578 GCA_044372915.1 Candidatus Planktophila sp. | reverse complement strand
GTAAGTGAATAGAGAGCGACTGCAAATTTGAGTGATTCTTTGCTAAGAATGAAGAGCACAAGTGATGCGATTACAACTGCTGGAGTAGCTGCCAGATGGAACCAACCGCGAAGCTTTGGGGGAGCAACTGGTGCGAGTGGAGCTACTGGGGTCGCGCTCGCTTCGCTCATGCTGATAAGACTACGCGTTACTCAAGGTTCGCACCGATTTAACGGATAGCGCCACGAGGGAGGCTAAAAGGGTGATAAGTCCAGTTGCAAACAAAATGGAGTTAACCGAGAAAGCCTCAGCTAGTGGACCCGCAATAATGATGCCAAGCGGGGCGAATCCATATGAACCCAACGAATCGTAGGAGTTAACTCTCGAGAAAGACTCTTCAGGGATATGAGTCTGCATTGAAGTGCTCCAGGTAACGAGAAAGATTTCGACCGCGATTCCGGAGAATATACCTGCCGCAATTGCAATCACCAGCGAAAGATCAAGTGCAAGAGCAAAATCCCAGACCCCAGATATCGCGACTAGAATCATGGAAACAAAGAGTGGGCGCTTAAATTTAAACTTGAAAACAATTACTCCGCCAATCATCATGCCGATGGTCAGGCCAGCCAAGTTATAAGACCAATTGCGTGGGCCAGTCTCGGGGTCGCTGAAATTCAATGGGCCCAGAATCGTAATCATCGAATCGAATGCCATATTGATAAATGCAAATGCAATCACCATGGTTACAACCCAGGAACGCGATATGAATTCGCGCCAACCCTCGCGCAAATCATCCAGGATTCCGGGGCTCTCAATGCGACTCTTTGCATTTAACTTGAGGTTCCACACTATTACGCCAGCAATAAAGAAAGAGAACCCATCGATTAAGAGTGCCCATCCCGGACTAGTCAAAGTCACAATTACGCCGCCGAGCAAAGTTCCAAAGACAACGCCGATATTGCTCATTAATCCAATAATTGCATTTCCTTCTTGTAATTTTTCTTTTGGCAATATCTCGGGAAGCACGCCCGACATGGCAGGCCACCAGAGAGCATTTAATACTCCAAAGAGTGCGCCCATCACCGCCAGCAACATGATGGAAGAGAAACCAGCAATTAAAGAGATTGCGCTAACTGCAACAAGGAAACTTCCGATAATGTCGCTGCCACCCACGATGCGATTGCGCTGAAAACGATCGGCGAATACTCCGCCGAATAACATAAAGAGAATCAAGGGAAGATAACGCGCACCCATCACAATACTGAGATCGCTGCCATCTGCACCAGGCAGGCTTAAGACTCCGTAGGCCAAAGCGATTGGTGATAAGCCGTTTCCGACATTTGATATGAGGCGAGCCGTTATCAGCATGGAGAAACCCTCATGAGTACGCAGGTTCTTTAACTGTGCGAGCATTGAGAGATAGTACTTCTAATGATTAGAAATAGTTCACCTTTTATTCATCTCCCACCCTTAAGCTGACACCATGCAGAAAGCTCTCGCAGAATTTTTTGGTATTGCAATCCTGGCTTTGACAGTTGTCGGCTCTGGCGCCATGGCGCAAGATCTCACAACAGATGTCGGATTACAGCTACTGATTAATGCCGCAGCAACCGGTGCTGTGCTTTGGGTAATCATCAATCTTTTTGGCCATATCTCTGGGGCTCACTTCAACCCGCTCGTTACTCTTTTTGCGCTGGTACGTCGCGAACTTTCTATCCCACGGTTCGCCGCCTTCGCTATCGCACAGGTACTTGGCGCCATCGCTGGTACAGCACTCGCAAACCTACTTTTTGATTTTCCTGCCTTCGATATCTCAGAGAGAGTCAGAGAAGGATCAAATATTCTTTTGAGCGAAACAGTTGCGACCGCTGGACTAATCTTTCTTATCTTCCACCTCATCAATTCTGCTAAATCTAATTTGATTCCGGCAGCAGTGGGGCTATGGATCTTTGCTGCATACTTTTTTACCTCCTCCACTTCTTTTGCAAATCCCGCAATCACGATTGGACGAATCTTCACCAAGACATTTGCAGGTATCTCACCAGAATCTGCGCTGGTGTTTATACCGTTCCAATTTTTAGGTGCTTTCCTAGGTTATGGGTTGGCCCACCTCCTCAAACAATCCACTGGGCACAAGCAATCAACCGGTCACAAGCAAATAAATGAGAGAAAGAGCTGAGATGAGTAACGAGAATAAGAAGACGATTCTCTTTGTTTGCGTCCATAACGCTGGGCGTTCCCAGATGGCGGCAGGTTTTATGCGCACCCTTGGCGGCGACAGAGTCGAAGTACTCTCTGCAGGCTCAGCGCCGAAAGATTCAATTAATCCGATAGCGGTCCAAGCCATGGCCGAGCTCGGAATCGATATCGCAGATCAGCAACCGAAGATTTTGACCCCAGAATCTGTCCAGGCATCGGATGTGGTTATCACTATGGGCTGCGGTGATGCCTGCCCGTACTACCCAGGTAAGCGCTACGAAGATTGGAAACTCGATGATCCAGCTGGCCAAGGTATTGAGCCTGTGCGCATCATCAGAGATGAGATTAAGGGGCGCATCGAGGCCTTGCTGGCGGAGCTTTTTTAACTGTAACCCCTGATTTGAGCGTAAAATCTTAAAAATACTTAAAAATTCATGCGAATTACTCACAAGTAATAGAGAATTTTTCCCGATTAACAGTCACAATTTCTTCTATCAAAGGTCAGCGTGCCCGAGCCGTCAGGTTTAGGAGCGCTTGTGGCCTGAGATCTTACGGGCCGACCGGCCCGCACTGATGCAAGAGTCAGGAAAGGCTCAGGAGATATGTCAGTAACACTCGATAATAACCAGTGGAACCTCGTTTACGCGGTTTTCTCACTTGGATTAGTTTCAATGCTCGCAACAACTGTGTACACACTTGTTTCACAGAATCGCGTGCTTCCTAAGTATCGCAATGCCCTTGTTATGTCATCAATGGTTACATTCATTGCTGCATACCACTACTACCGCATCTTCAACTCATTCTCTGAGTCATCAGCAGATCAGGTTGTAAATGTTTCAGGTGCACAGGGTTCATTCAATGAGGCATACCGTTATGTAGATTGGCTACTTACAGTTCCACTTCTACTCGTTGAGGTAATCGCGGTTCTTGCACTTGCAGCAGCAGTTGCAAAGTCATTGATCATGCGCCTCGTACCAGCATCAGCTGCGATGATTGCTCTTGGTTACCCAGGAGAAATCTCAACAGATCAGAACACACAGGTTCTCTACGGTGTTCTTTCAACAATCCCATTCCTTTACATTCTCTACGTACTATTCGTAGAGCTAACAAAGTCATTGGATCGTCAGCCAGCTGGCGTAGCAGAGACAGTTGGACGTCTACGTCTTCTTCTCGTTGCTACATGGGGTGTATACCCAATCGCTTACATCTTCAACATTGTTGGAGATGAATCAGCAGAGTCATTCGTTGCAATCCAGGTTGGTTACACAATCGCGGATATCTTGGCGAAGTGCGTATTCGGTCTCACAATCTTGAAGATCGCACGCATGAAGTCAGTTGCAGAAGGAATGCCAGCAGATCACTAATTAGTGAGTTGTTAGTGGCAAGGGCGTCGGGATTCC
>JBILRA010000102.1:0-3597 GCA_044372915.1 Candidatus Planktophila sp. | reverse complement strand
ACTTACATCCGATGAAGTCACAGCCCTCAACGCAGTGAGTGCTTAATACCCTTTATTGGGCCCATATAACCAGGCGTTGCCTTCGTGGCGATTAATCACATAGAAGCTGTATTCACGTAGCTCTTCGCGCACCACCCAACGTTGCGCGTCAATCCCATCGACCATCACAGCAGTTGCCAGAGCGTCAGCTAACCCGCCATCTGGCCCCACAACGGTGACTGACTTAGCCCCCAACGCTGCCATTCCATTACGTGGGTCACGAATATGTTCTCCGCGCTCGTAATCGCCACTTGTTGCCACCGCACCATCTGAGACCGCGAAGCTTTTCACAATCTGATCCACATCATCTGGATCGCTAATCCCAACAGGCCATGGGCGCACCACACCATCGCCACCTAAATCACCACCGCGCAGAACAAGATCACCGGCTGCATTAATCAATACATGTACTGCACCATCTGCAACCAATAAATCTGCAGCGCAATGTGCCGCCCATCCTTTAACAATTCCAGAGGGATCAAAGCCACCGATAGCAGCCCACGGATCAAATGCGCCGAGAGTTAACTCTTTCGCCTCTGTACATAACTGCCAGACATGTCGGAAATCTTCGTGGCACTGATCTAAACCGATCTCACCACGGCGAAACCGAGACACCTGCGAACTCTCTTTATAGGTCGAGAAGACATCATCAACATGGTGAAAAAAGTGCGCAACCTTATCTATCGCCGCATTCAGTGTTATTTCATCTAAGGCAGGAGATGTCGCATCAACGACAATGACAGTTCCCCACGTTTGAATAAAGCGTTCTACTCTCAAAGCCCTGCCTTTGTAATCGCCGACTTAAGAGATGACCAGAAGGCATCTGCTGTGTAACTAGCGCGAGAATTACAACTATTTGAAGTCGAACACGGTAGCTGCGCAGAACTAAATTGCTTCACCTGCTCAATGGTAATGCTTCCACCGTTGACGTAAGGAATGATCACTGAGAGTGATTGCTGCGACCATGATCGCGGTGACTGCGAAGCTGAGACACTCGTGATCTTTCCATTTGAAAATGTTGCACTCACGCTCACGGTTCCATAATCTCGAGCGCGGTACGAGGCACCGTTGACGGTTCCACTAAATCCCGCAGTTGCAGCAGGTGCGGCCGCCGCTGGTTTTGCAATCGTTGTGGTCGACGTAGTTTGCTTTACCGTCGCCTTTGCTTTAGCTACAGGTTCTGCTGCAGGCACGCTGACTTCACCGACTGCACCACTGAGTGCTGGTGGTGTTATGGAAAGAACTGCACCAAGTCCTGTCACTGTTCCTGCTGCAATTAAGATTGCTTTTCTCATATCTGCACCTTTTCCATAGTTTTATGAAACTCAAACTCTTCGTTATGCACTCGATCAGGTGAAATCCCTAACTCATCCGCTGCCTGCATCACAGCCCAGACAAGTGCCTTGGGCCCACAGATGTAGATATCACTCTGGCGCACATGCGGTACCACCGAGAGAAGATGCGCTGCATCCATCGGGTATTGGCTACGAGAACCCACCATGTAATGAATTGTTGTAGACCCACCTGAACGCTGAGCAATCTGATCAAGCTCATCTTTCAGCGCTAAATCCTCTTCGCGCGAAACACGATAGATAAAATCAATCCGCACCGAATCCTTGAATTCATCAAGCAAGGCGCGCACTGGCGTCACGCCGATTCCCCCGCCGATGAGTACCACTCGCTTCTTTTTCGCCTGTCCCGCTCTAAAGGCACCGTACGGGCCTTCGATAAAGACACGAGTCCCGGGTTTAATTGTCGCCATCGATCGTGAATGATCGCCCAACCCTTTGACGGTAATTCGTATATATCGAGCGGTAGGAGAAGCTGATAATGAATATGGATGCGCCACTAAGAAGTGTCCTCTACTTGCAAATCTCCACTCAAAGAATTGCCCACCCTCTGCACCAAGTGCGGCGAGGTTGCGGCCTTTCATAATCACCGAATACACATCAGGGGATTCTTCAACAACGCTTTCAACGCGCAGATCATGTCGAAGTGAGCACGCTACTGGCAATGCAAATCTCCAATAGATCACCGAGAAAGCCATCAAGGCATACAAACCAATCCAATATGCACGATTAAGCGGATGGCCAATAAACATCTGGCCATTCTCTATTTGATGCATAAATGCCGATGCCACCGCGCCATATGTAAGCACATGCAATATCCACCATGTCTCATATGAATATTTCGCTCGTGTTTTCTTATAGGAAGTTATTCCCGCCTGCACCATCAACACAAGGCCCACTAACGCCCACCACATCCATGCAAAGTCATTTAGCATCCGCCAGATTTCGCTGGCAAGGCTCATCTGATCTTGCCCGGCATAACCCACCACAACGAGTAAAAAATGCGCACCAATCAAATACAACGACCACGGCCCCAAATTGCGATGCCAGATCACTAGTTGATCATGTCCAATACTTTTCTCCACCGCTGGAATTCGCGCAATAAGAAAAATTCCAATCACCGACAAGTACGTTCCCACCAACGCTGCCAATCGCGACGCTGACACGATTGCGCCATAGACCGTATTGATATCGGCGATATTCATCGTGCTCACCTGCATCGCCACCGTAAGGCCCATGCCGATACCTGCAACCCATGCCGCCCATGAAACACCCGCACTCCACACGCGACCGAAGCTGACCACTGGCGTTGACATACCCAGACCATGCCCTACCAACCTGAGAGTTTGCTGACGAACAGGTGAGTACCAGCAGATAAACCCCACGAGCCCGTAGACTGCCCCTCATGCGCGTATTTATCACCGGTGGTGCAGGTTTTATCGGCTCACACCTGGCCGATGCCCTGATCGCTCGTGGGGATAGCGTGAGCATCCTGGATAACCGAGATCAGGCACTCGTTGAATCCCTCGTGAAAGAGTGCGACCTCGTCCTTCACATGGCCGCCGCCTTAGGCGTGAGCACCATCCTTGAAAAAACAATCGAATCTGTATCAGTGAACTTCACCGGTTCTGAAGTTGTCCTCAACGCTGCAACCAAATTCAATAAGCGCATCATCATCGCAAGTACTTCTGAGATTTACGGCAAAAACCCAGAACAACCGCTACATGAAGAATCAGATCGTGTTGTTGGTGCCCCACAGAAAATTCGCTGGACATACTCTGATGCGAAAGCACTTGAAGAAGCAATTGCACATTCACTGCACACTACCCAAGGACTTAAAGTCACCACGGTGCGCCTCTTTAACACCGTCGGGCCTCGCCAAACAGGTCGCTACGGAATGGTTTTGCCGCGCTTTGTGCAATCAGCTCTCACCAATGAACCCATCACGATTTACGGCGACGGATCTCAATCACGCGTCTTCTGCCACGTTCACGATGCCATCAGAGCGATCTTGACCTTGGCCGCCACAGATTCAACAATCGGTGATGTTTTTAACGTCGGTGGCGTCGGTGAAACAACAATGAAGCAACTTGCCGAACAGATCATCAAGCAAACGAATTCCACATCAACAATTACCTACACCCCATATGCCGATGCCTACCCAGCCGGTTTTGAAGATATGCAGCGCCGCGTTCCTGATATCACCAAG
>JBILRA010000101.1:0-3655 GCA_044372915.1 Candidatus Planktophila sp. | reverse complement strand
GCACCTATCTCTAACCCAGCAGGAACAATCTGGGGAGCGTCATAATTTCAACGACAGATTCAGTGAAGAGCGGCTCCGGTTTATCTGGGGCCGCTCCTTCTGCGTGGACACGTGCAGAGAAAATCAGATCTGCTGGTGCTGCAGTAATCATCCTTGCCTTATTTGGGCTCGCTTACTTTTTATCCTCGACGGACCAAGGTGGAACCGCCCCAATTTCTTTGCTCATGGGCGTCGCGTTAGGAATACTTTTTGAAAGAGGGCGTTTCTGTTTTTTCTGTATTTTTCGAGATGGCCTGGAAGACCGCAATACCACCCCCTTTATCTCTGTGCTCGTTGCAATCGCAACAGGGACAATTGGTTATTCAATAGTTTTTGGACAATTCTTACCAGACACTTCAGGTGAGAGCTTGCCGCCTGGCGCCCATATTGGTCCAGTTAGTTGGCCACTCATCGTCGCTGCATTTGCATTTGGATTAGGCATGGCGCTTTCAGGTGCATGTATTAGTGGCCACCTCTATCGCCTTGGGCAAGGTTATCTGCGTGCAATTCCTGCCCTCTTTGGATCAGCGATTGGTTTTGGATTGGGCTTTCTCTCATGGAATTGGCTCTACCTCAATGCAATTAGTGAATCACCAACAATTTGGTTACCACATTACATTGGTTACTCGGGCTCACTTATTCTTACCTTAGGTGTTCTGCTGGCAATCGCATATCTCGCGCTCAAATTTGGAAAAAATTCAGAACCATTTACTGCTCAGTCAATTCCCTTTTCCTCAATCTCGCTTTCTTTAAGGCGCCTCATTAATGAGCGCTGGAGCCCAATTGCAACCGGAGCCCTTGTGGGTGTAATTGGAGTTGTGGCCTATCTACGCATTGAACCTCTTGGTGTAACTCGTCAGATAAGTACGACTACGCGAACCTGGATGGCTAATCGCGAGCTAGGCTCTGACACTATTTTTGGATTAGATCGGATGGCAGGATGCATCGCAGTTGTTTCTGAAACTATTACGAATAATGGCTGGCTAATTCTAGGAATCGTTGGCGCCTCTCTGGCTGCAGCCATTGCGGGTAATCGCTTTAAAATTACTCGCCTGACTCCCCGAAATACTGCGACAGCTTTAATCGGAGGTGTTCTGCTGGGGTGGGGCTCGATGATTGCCCTGGGTTGCACGATTGGAGTTTTGCTTTCGGGAACACAAGCATTCGCCTTGTCAGGATGGGTTTTCTTTATCTTCGCACTTCTCGGTACCTGGGTAGGCCTAAAGCTTCGTTTCCACAAATCTTGAGATTTTTTGGGGGGTCTTTCTACAGATCCATCTGTGTTCCGAGCGTAATGACTCGGGTTTCAGGCAATCCAAAGTAGCTAGATGCTCTCGCTGAGTTGCGATGAAGGAAGCCAAATGTCTTCCCTGTCAGCCCTTTGAGAGAGCCCTCTGTAGTTTCGATGAATTTTCTATCAGCAAGGTAGTAAGTACATTCAGATTCTTCTTCAGCGCTCATTACATTTTCGATAATACTCTGTTGAATATTTACATCTTGTTTAAATCCAACCCAGACATAGAGCTGCCTTACGCGAGAGTTAACTTCTTTGAGCATTGGCTTCGCTGTAACTACAGGTACATCACCTTGGATAACACTTACGATAAGAATGTCCTTCGGGCAAGAGTGCAAGTTATTCAATTGCGCTGCAAGCGCTTGAGGGACCTTCATGGCAGATGTAGAGAGATAGATGCCAGTATCAGGGATGATTGATATTGATCCAGACGCGATGAGGGTTTCTACTTCGTCCCAAGTCATATTCTGTTCGCTTACCGCGGTTTCAAGCGCGCTCTGTCCTTTTCGCCAGACCCACATAAGGTAAGTAATCACCAATCCGATGAGCAACGGCACCCATGCGCCCTTGAAGATCTTGGTAACTGTTGCCAAGAAAAAAGAGATGTCTATTAAAATCATTATTGGAATGACAAAGTAGAGAAAATTCTTATTCCAGCCCAATTTTTTACCCGCGATATAGCCAAAAGCAATCGTAGTCATCAGCATAGTTGCTGAGATTGCAAATGAGTAAGCACTAGCTAGTGCGCTTGAAGTTTTAAAATTGACGACAAGAAAGACTGAACCAAGCCCGATAATAAGATTGATTGCGGGAACGTAAATTTGCCCTACGACAGTACTACTTGTGTGAATAATCTTGAGCCTTGGGATTAGCCCAAGGCGTACTGCCTGGCGCGCTAAGGATGCAACACCAGTTATTAAGGCTTGCGAAGCGATGATGGTGGCAACAGTTGCAAGGAGCACGAGATAGATTCGCACGCCATCATTTGGCGCTAAAGCAAAGAATAAACTCTGATCGTGGCCGGGGTTTTCAAGAGCAATCACGGCCTGACCCAGGTAGTTAATGACGAGGGCTGGGGCAACGATAAAGAACCAGCCTATTCGAATAGGGCGTTTTCCAAAGTGGCCTAAATCTGCATAAAGGGCTTCAGCGCCTGTAACAGCCAAGATGACGGAGGAGAGAATGATGAAGGTGTGAAATCCATGATGTATTACGTACTCGATGGCATAGGTTGGCAGAAGCGCCTGAATAACCTCAGGGCGATCAGCGACGTTAATGACTCCAAGGTAACCCAGGGTGAGAAACCAGAGAAGAATGATCGGACCAAAAATCTTTCCTAAAGCGTTGCTACCTTTAAATTGAAAGGCAAAGAGTGCAACTAAAATCGCAACCGTTATAGGTACTGTCCACTCGGCAAATGTCGGATTGAGAGTCTTTAGACCTTCGGTGGCAGATAAAACAGAAATCGCCGGAGTTAACATGCCATCGGCAACAAGAAGTGCGGTACCGAGTAGCAGAAAGAGAATAAAGGCATACCTTGGCCCGCGGGTTGCATTACGAACTTTGCTTGGCAATAGCGCGAAGAGAGAAAGAATTCCTCCTTCACCATTGTTATCTGCACGCAATACAAAGGCTAAATACTTGACCGATACAACGAGTGTGAGTGACCAGAAGATGAGTGAGACGACTCCATAGATGTCATATACCTCTGTACCCGCTGTGTGAAGAGATTCGCGCAAGGCATAGATTGGACTTGTTCCGATATCGCCGAAGACAACTCCTAGAGCACCGAGGGTAAGAAGACCTAAAGAACCTTTTTCAGCAGTATGTGACACTCGATAAGAGTACCTTCAAGTTTTAGAAGGTTTGACGATATCGGTTGACTACATCTTCGATGATTTCAATACCCAAACCAGGCTTATCTGATGGGGGATAGACCCAACCGTCCTTATGTGTAAATGGCTCGGTAATCAGCTCATTCTGCATCGGATTAACGAGAGGTTTGAACTCAAAAAGTTTAAATGCTGGGCTGCTAAATGAGACAGCCAAACTTGCAGCAGAGACAATTGCAGATGACCAAGCATGTGCATTTGCTTGGCGACGATGAGATTCGATGCGAGCCGCTGCCTTTACAAATCCAGTGATTCCTTCGGCCCGACCTGGATCGATTCCAAAAACATCGCAGGTTCCTGTTGCCAGAATTTGATCAAAGCCATCGACATTCCATTCGCGCTCTCCGTAAGCGATAAGGCACTTGGTCTTGTCGCGAAGAGTTCGATAACCCTCTGGATCCCAGGCGCCAAGAGGCTCTTCAATCCAATC
>JBILRA010000100.1:0-3698 GCA_044372915.1 Candidatus Planktophila sp. | reverse complement strand
GCAACCGCTTCCTGCAAATGCACGCGTTGTGATTCATGCCAAGGCGTCTTGGTATACAAAGAGTGGAACGCTGACTATGTCAGCGAAGGAAATCAGACAGGTTGGCGTCGGTGAATTATTGGCGCGCTTAGAAGAACTTAAGGGAGTACTCGCCAAAGAGGGGCTCTTTGATTCAGATCGTAAAGTCAGTCTGCCTCGTCTACCAAATAAGGTGGGTCTGATCTGCGGACGTAATACAGATGCGATGAAAGATGTTGTTGAAAATGCCCGTCGTCGTTGGCCGGCAGTTGAATTTGAGATACGCGAAGTTGCGGTGCAGGGAAGTGCCGCAGTTGTTGAAGTATCGCAAGCTTTAGCCGAACTTGAAGCGCGCGCAGATGTTGACGTCATCATCATTACTCGTGGCGGTGGATCATTTGAAGATCTCTTGCCATTTAGCGATGAGAGCCTGGTTCGCCTTGCTGGTTCTTGTCTCACACCTATTGTCAGTGCGATCGGCCATGAGAAAGATTCGCCGCTGCTTGATCTCGTTGCAGATTACAGAGCCTCAACCCCTACCGATGCCGCCAAGCGCGTTGTTCCAGATATTGCAGAAGAGATAGCCGATATCGACCTTATTCGCCAGCGCTTAATTCGCAAGGTTACTCATCTTCTCGATTTTGAAATCTCAACAATTTCGCATCTCACAGCACGCCCGGTGATGAAAGATCCCATGGTGATTGTGACTTCGCGAGTAGATCAGATTTCAACCGCGCGCGATCGAGCAGCACGCACGATGACTGCGCTGATCGATAGCGAAAAACGCGAACTTAAACAGGTGCGCGCCCATCTGCGATCCCTCTCGCCGCAGTCGACCCTTGATCGCGGATATTCAGTTGCCACCTTGGAAGATGGTGCAATCGCACGCGATGCCGCAAAGATTCCCGCGGGCTCCAACCTGAAGATTCGTCTGGCAAAGGGCTCATTAGAAGCAACGGTAGAAAGAAGAGTAGATTAGGAACATGGCTGCAGAGAAGAAGATCTCCTACGAACAAGCCCGTGATGAACTTGCCGAGATTGTGGAATCCCTTGAATCAGGAAGTGCCACCCTCGAAGAATCTCTTGCACTCTGGGAGCGCGGAGAAGCGCTTGCAAAGATCTGCCAAGAGTGGCTTGATGGAGCAAAGTCGAAGATTGCAGCAAGCCGCACATCTGCCGAAGATGGCTCCGAATAGGAGATCACCATGGCGCCACAATTTTCATACTCAGATCTTCTGCCACTTGGCGAAGATTCCACCCACTACCGCCTCTTAACAAAAGAGGGTGTGAGTGTAAAAAAGCATGGCGATCTTGAATTTCTCCACATTGAACCGTCGGCGCTTTCACATTTAAGTGAAGTAGCAATTCACGATATTTCTCATTACCTACGTGCAGCTCATCTTCAACAGCTGACAAATATTGTTAATGATCCTGAAAGCTCGCCTAACGATCGCTTTGTTGCCATTGATCTTCTCAAGAATGCAAATATTGCAGCGGGTGGAGTTCTACCGATGTGCCAAGACACCGGAACTGCGCTGATTATGGGAAAGAAAGGTCAATATGTATTGACCTCAACCAAGGATGAAGTTGCACTCTCGCAGGGAATTTATGATGCGTATACAAAACTTAATTTGCGATATTCACAGATGGCCCCCATCACCACATGGGAAGAGAAGAACACGGGTAATAACTTGCCCGCTCAGGTCGAGATTTATTCAGATAGCGACCATAGCGATGAGTACAACTTTCTCTTTGTTGCAAAAGGTGGCGGGAGTGCGAATAAGTCATTCTTGTATCAAGAGACAAAGGCAGTTCTGAACCCCGCATCATTTATGACATGGCTTGATGGAAAACTTCGCTCGATTGGAACGGCGGCCTGTCCGCCTTATCACCTTGCAATTGTCATCGGTGGAACCAGCGCAGAGCACACAGTAAAGACGGCAAAGCTTGCCTCAACAAAGTATTTGGATTCACTACCAACATCAGGAGATGCTGCGACAGGGCATGGATTTAGAGATATCGTACTTGAAGGCAAGGTTCTTGAACTCACTCGCACACTAGGAATTGGTGCTCAATTTGGTGGAAAGTATTTCTGCCACGATGTGCGCGTTGTCCGACTTCCTCGCCATGGCGCATCACTTCCAATTGCAATCGCCGTATCGTGTTCGGCAGATCGCCAGGTCAAGGCAAAGATCACTCGCGATGGCGTCTTTATTGAAGAACTCGAGCGCGATCCAGCCCGCTTCTTACCTGAAACAACCGATGAGCACCTCGACGATAACGTTGTTGCTATCGACCTTAATCAATCGATGGAAGCAGTACGCGCCGAACTTTCAAAGCACTCGGTAAAAACTCGTGTCAGTCTGACGGGCACCATTGTTGTTGCCCGCGATCTTGCCCATGCAAAGATTAAAGAGATGATCGACAAGGGCGAGCCAATGCCGCAATACCTCAAGGATTACGCTGTTTATTACGCGGGACCTGCAAAGACTCCTGAAGGATATGCATCAGGTTCATTTGGTCCAACAACTGCCGGTCGCATGGATTCATATGTTGATTATTTCCAAGAGAAGGGCGGCTCATTTGTCATGCTGGCAAAGGGCAATCGTTCACAGGCTGTGACAGATGCCTGCAAGAAATACGGCGGCTTCTATCTCGGATCTATCGGGGGGCCGGCAGCGCGGCTCGCCCAAGATTGCATCACCAAAGTTGAGGTCTTAGATTTTCCTGAACTAGGAATGGAAGCAGTCTGGAAGATCGATGTCGTGAATTTCCCAGCATTTATTGTTGTCGACGATAAAGGAAATGATTTCTTTGCTCAGACCTCAAAGCCGATGGCTATCGGAACGCGTCCTAGCGAAGTTTAGAAAATCGCTCTTTAGTAGTAGTTGCTGCGCTTAAATTTTGACCAGGCTCGGCAAGGGTTCTCATATCGAATCTCGATATAGCGAAGACCCCAACGCATCTGAGTTACTGGGTTTTTGCGCCAATCGCTGGAAATGATCTCCATGCGGTTCGCTGGGTAAGCCTGTGGGATTCCATGGGCTCCAGTACGTGGGTTGCGAGCTTTGTAATTCCAATTACTCTCTTTGGTCCAAAGATTATTGAGGCAGGCGAATTGATATTTGCCCCAGTTGTACTCGGTCTGCATGATCTGGCGGGCGACATACTTTGCACCATTGGGTGTGCGGGCAATCTCGACCTGGCGAGTCACCGATGCGGCCAGGGCCATTTCAGAGGCGAAGAGGGATTGCGAGAAATCAAGTTGTGAAAAAAGTGGGGCACCTTCTGAGAGATCGACCATTGAAGATTTGAGGTTTGTTGCCTCAGGAAGAACCAGACGGGTGCTCTGAGGAAAATCTAAACCGTAGGCAGTTGGCTGGGCGCTGGCCAGAATCAAAAGGGTCGCGACAAGAGACCAGAGGCCAACAACGTTGCGTCGCGGTTTTGCAATAAGTTCTCGCATCTTCAGATCCTCCTGTTCTCACAATGTCTTTCCGGTAAACCCTTATGTCTTTCCGGCAAACCCTTATCACCCCAAAAATGGGGATCTAAGGGAAGGGGGAATGGCTTTAGGGTGGCAAGAGAAGAGGGCATGGGCAAATCAGAACACGCATAACCTGGAAATTCACCGAAAGTTGACTGGTTGTGGATAGGTAAAAGTGCTGTTCAGAATGGGG
>JBILRA010000033.1:0-13925 GCA_044372915.1 Candidatus Planktophila sp. | reverse complement strand
CGAGGTGCAAATCTTTGACTAAGAAAGATGCGACAACCATGCGTGTGCGGTTATGCATCCAACCTTCGTGAATCAATTGACGCATAGCGGCATCAACAAATGGATAGCCTGTCTTGCCTTCACACCATGCCTTGAATTCTTTACCTGGCTTGTTATAACGCATCGCCTTGAATTGCGGCGCATAATAGTCGGTATCTGTGTGTGGATTATTAAAGAGAACGTCAGCATAAAACTCGCGCCAAGCAATCTCTTTCCGGAAAGTATCGTGGGCTTTACTCTCTCCTAAATTGGCCAAAAGAGTGCGTGGATGTATCTCACCAAATTTAAGGTAGGTACTCATCTTCGATGTGCCATCGATACCTGCAAGATTCCGTGCTTCGTCATACTGGTCAAGAGATTTCTTGGAAAATTCTTTGAAGCGCACAAGAGCAGCTGCTTCGCCCGCTTGAATTACCTCAACGCCCTCTGGCATAGGGAAATCTGGAAATACCCGGTACTTATCTGGAGGTAGCGGTGCGTTGATAACTTTTGGCGTCTTTGCCGGCGCACGCCATCCGTGAACACACCATGCACGATAGAAAGGTGTATAAACACGGTAAGGAGTGTCGTCACTGGGTTTTCGCACGCGTCCAGGCGCTACGGCATAGGGGCTTCCTGTTCGAACAAGTTTTATTCCAGCTGCCTCAACCCGTGCATCACGCGCAGCACCGTAACGCTCATACTCATCTGAGATATGCACTTCACTTGCTCCGTACAACTTCATCAAATCGCTTAGGACTTCAACTTGATCGCCTTCAATGATGTGCAGGCGGTTACCTAGCGATTGATCAAGTGCTCGTAACGATTGCCCCATATAAGCAAGTAGCTTTGCACCCGCTTCGTTAATCTGAGTCTTATCTAAGATAAATACTGGAACTATTTCATCAGATGACTCAATGGCAGCATTCAGTGCTGGGTGATCACCGATGCGCAGGTCACGCCTAAACCAGACGATAGCGCGACGAGGTGAAGTCATGGCATGATTTAATCACTATGCGGGCAATTAAGCAGTTTCAAGTACGTGGTATTCCGGGGGAAGTTTCTCGTATCGCGATAGGCGATCGGATCATTGATTATTGGGCCCCGAATACACCAACGGATTCAGTACTTATTGCCCATGATGGCCAGAATGTTTTCGATGGAAAAACAAGTACACACAGGCGCAGGACATGGGAAATTGGGCAATCAGTTAATCGCCTCAGCAAGGAGATGGGAGTAAATCCGCCTGCAGTAATTGCGATATGGAATGGCAATACTCCTGCTGATCCTTGGGCCCGACTAAAAGAGTTAGCGCCCGAGAATATCTTGCGTAATGGCGTCAAAGTGATCACAAGTGATGTAATCCCAGTAACCGTTGACCAGCTCTACGGTGACCGTTATCTTGATGAGATCTTTTCACAGTACGTCCCTACTATTGCAGATTATTTGAATATTGAAATGACCCCCGCCAAAACTGCGATGATCGGTTCAAGTATGGGTGGACTCTCAACGCTCTATGCGCTGGCAAAACACGGGGATAAATTTCACACCGCACTAGCTCTCTCTACCCACTGGTCTCTAGGTGGCCTACCACTTGTTGATGCGCTGATAAGAGAATTACCAACAACTGGTAAACACAATGTTTACATGAGCCGTGGAACAAAAGGACTTGATGCAGACTATGAACCTTTCCAACTGCATGCAGATTCGCTGATGCTCGAGCGAGGTTATTTACCCGAGCAAAATTTTGTTACTCGCGTACACACTCGTACTGGTCACAACGAAAAATCTTGGGCTTCTTATATTGATGAGCCAATAAAGTTCTGGCTTAAAGCTTTACCTTAGAAATCGTTGACGCTTTAACTTTATTGTCACCACTTTTGACAACGGCAATAATCTCAAGCGTTGAACCTTTTTTAAACTTTTCTGGGTGCAAGAAAACTCGATGCAAGCCGCCCAGGGTTTTGTCAGTACTGAAAGTACGTCTATCCGCTGTTCCTAGATGTCGCCACGCTTTGCCCGGATATCTAACGCTGAAACTCACCTCTACATAATCTTTTCCGGGCACCCGTGTAGAGAGCTCAATCCAGCCCGTGGGCAACGATGTTCTCTTGGCGGTCACCTTGAGATTTCCTATAGTGGAAGCTTTTATTGCAGAGGTACCGCTTTCAATTACAAAGTAAGAGCGTCCGGCTAGGGTGCACCTTGTTGGGTCGGTTGCATCCACAGAGCAACCACCGTCTAATAGCCGCCAGCCTTGTGTGACCCCAAGTGAATTCAGATCAATACTCTGATCGGCATCTCTGCCATTAAAGCCGACAAGATAGCTCTTCCCCTTAAGCATGCGGTTAACAATGAAGAGCCCACCAGATGCGATCTGAACTTCTTGAGATCCTGAGCGTAAACCTGGATGCAACGCAATAACCCCTTGCATCTTACTAATCTGTTCCTGGAGAGGATGTGAACCATCAAATGATGAGCCATTACCGATAGCTTGCGAACCAATTCTCGCTTCGGACTTCCATTCCTCTACTTGTGTAGCAAACATACTTTGACGCGATTTTTTATCGCCACCTGAGCCCACCATTCCGCGCTCATCCCCGTAATACACAGCCGGAGTTCCGCGAAGATAAAAAAGTAGTGCCTGTGCAAGCTTAGAACGATCTAAAACCTTATCTGCCTCTGATTCAGAGAATCCATTTGAGATGAAGCGTCCGGCACGACCCATGTCATGATTTCCGAGAAATGTTACGAGTGATCCGGAATTCGAATAGGAAGTCGTAAAGTAATCATCTTGGTTAAATAGCTCTGCTAGCTCTTCTGCATCTAATCCATACTGAGCAAATGGAATGATCTTCTTCTGAAAGGAGAAGTCGAGAATCCCTGGAGTCTGCCTATCTACTATGTACTGCGACAGAGTGAGGGCGTCAGGGTCAGCAACTTCACCAAAGATCAAGAACTCGTTCTTGCCTGATAGTTTTGCAGCGCCTCTGATTTTTGGAACAAATTGCTTCCAAAAAGCTGCATCCACATGCTTAAAGGTGTCAATTCTCATTCCATCAAAATTGTACTTTGCAATCCAATCAGCCCAAACTTTAATCCAACCTTCAATAACCTCGGGATTTTTCGTGTTGATGTCATCCAACCCATAAAAGTCACTCACTTCAATTGCGCTCTCAACCGCTGGTGAATTTCCAAGATTGTTGTAGTTTGATAACTTGTTTAGCCAGCTAGGCGATTTAGAGTTCGCTTCCTCTGCTGTTGTTTTAGGTTTACCATTTTCGTAGTAAATAACATCTGCCGTATGGTTGATGACAACATCAAAGATAACCTTGAGACCTAATGCATGCGCCTGTTTGATTAGATCCATCAACTCTTTTTCGGTTCCAAGATGTGGGTCAACTGTCGTAAAGTCCAGGCCCCAGTATCCGTGGTAAGCCGTTGAATCACCTTGAATAAACTTCTGTTTAACTGGGGGTGTAATCCAAATAGATGTGAATCCCATTGACTTGATATACCCCAGGCGCTGTGTAATGCCTTTGAAGTCACCACCATGCCAACCACCGATATCAGCAGGCATGTACCCGCTGGCCTCATCTCCTCGAGCCAATCCACCGAAATCATTAGCTTTGTCACCGTTCTCAAATCGATCGGTCATAATGAAATAAATGGATTCATCACTTTGAGCTAAACGGAGTACAGGTTTGGCCAGCGATGAATAATCAGTGGCTGAAAATGCTGGTGCTGCGCCCAATGAAGATATAACAACCCCTGCAGCAATTTTTTTAAGGATGCTCACTTCAGCAACCAAATTCCTGAGACAGCCTTCTTAGATTGTATGCGCACAATCTTTCCGGTTTGTTCAGGGCCATAGAGTGTTTCCTTAATTGAGTACCCGTATGTACTTAAATCAATTCTTTCTTGAATGCCTTTTCGCGAAATGAAGATAAAGAGTTTTTCACTCTTTGATTCTCGCAAGTAGCCAAATGCATCATCTCCAATGTAGATCCATCGCAAGCCGCCATTAATCAAAGCATCGTGCTCTCTACGAATCCCGATCAGTTTCTTTACCTCTTCCAGAAGAGTGAGATCCCAGCTTGTGCGGTCTTCCCAATCAATAGTGCGCCGAGAGTCTTCACCCCAACCTCCCTCTAGACCTATTTCATCACCAGCAAAGATTGAAGGTACGCCGGGGTAGGTAAAGAGTGCTGTAAGACCAGATAAGTGTGTTGCTCTGTCGCCACCGACAACGGTTTTGAAACGTGCAGTGTCATGAGAATCTAAAAGGACCATACTTGCAACTAGTGAACGCCACGGAATGCCAGCGGCAAAAGCTCGCATCACCGAGACCGTTCCAGCACCATCAAATTGTGGGTTTGGAACTGGAAATTGAGAGAAATTTGGTAACTGTGCATTCGCTTTATTCATCCAATTAACCATAGGACGGGCGAATCCGTTGTAATTCATGGTGCCATGCCACCCAAGACCGTCAAGATCTTTGGGCGAGTGATCTGCATTTTCAGCAACGAGCCACGCATTCTTGTTGGTCTCATCCATTGCCGACCTAATTCCCGCTGCAACCTCTGCATTTATATCCTGGTCTAGGTATCTGCCGGTCATATTGCCGACATCAATTCTCCAACCATCAAAGTTAAATGGCGGACGTAACCAACGTCGCACGACTGAGCGATCGCCGCCATACATCACTTTTTGAAGTCTCTTAGATGCGTAGTTGAGTTTTGGTAACGAAGCCAAACCCCACCAACCTACATAGCCATGCGGAATAGAGGCATCCCAATAAAAGAAATCTCTACTTTTAGCAAAACGATTCTTGAGTGCCTTTCTCAGCCATGGATGAGCGCGACCACAGTGATTGGTCGTCAGGTCACCCATGATCTTAAAGCCAGCATTGTGCGCTTGTTCTGAGAGATCAATCATTGATTGATCTCCGCCAAGGACAGGGTCTATCTCTTCAAAACTCGCCGCATCATAACGATGGTTACTTCTTCCTGGAAAAAGCGGAGTGAAATATAAAGCAGAAACTCCAAGGTCTTTTAAGTAATCCAATTTTGAAATGACACCGGGCAAATCCCCGCCATAAAACTCAACCCCGGTGTTTTCATTCTTACCTTGAGGAAGCTGGTCCCAATCTCGAGGAACTGCCCAATCAGGAATCGCAGCAGGTCTATTTGATTTTGCAAATCGGTCGGCAAAAATTTGGTAGAAGACGGCACTTTGAATCCATTGTGGATAATGTGGTTTAGCAATAATCTGGAAGTCTTCGCGATCAGTAACATCATGAGCAAAGACGCCCACACCGTTTAGCCATCGATATGACTTGGTATCGACCAGCTGAAATCGATAATGGGTAACGGTGTTGAGGATTTGGAGTTGAGCGCTCCACCAAATTTCATGTGGGAATTTCTTTTTTACTTTCATTTCGAGCGTGCGAGGCTCGCCATCATGAAAAAATCGGATAAATACACGATTCGATTTATCTTTAATTGGAACACGCAGACTGAGCTCAACTGATTCTCCAATGTGCGGGGCGGAGTTGCTTACATACAATTCGCTGCCGTCATGATGAGGCTCAAAAATCTTCATTTAACCCTTAGTCGCTCCCGCAGTAAGACCACCGATAATAAAGCGCTGGAGGGAGAGGAAGAGGATCACTAAAGGAACCGATGCGATGATCGAGCCCGCTGCAAATGGTCCCCACGTCTGTTCATACTGACCACCAACAAACTGTTGAAGACCTACTGCAACCGTTCGCTTCTCTACATCTTGGAGGAAGAGCGAGGCAAGGACAAATTCATTAAACGTTCCGATGAAGGAAAGTACAGCAGTAACCGCAAGAACTGGAGCTGCAAGAGGAAGGAAGATGAGCCAGTAGATCTGCGGAACAGATGCACCATCAAGTCGCGCCGATTCATCGAGTTCAAGTGGGATCGTGTCCAAAAATCCTTTGAGCAACCATGCATTAACACCGAGTGCACCACCGATGTAAATCAGATAAAGACCCCAGATGCTTCCTAAACCAAGTGATGGTGTTACCAAAAATACCTGCTCCATCATCACATAAATTGCAGAGAGTGAGAGAAAGGATGGAAAGACCTGGATCAACAGCAGTGACTTAAGTCCTATGCGACGTCCCCTAAACCGTAATCGGCTAAAGGCAAAAGCAGCCGCGGCCCCAATCAAGACTGATGTCACTGCAGTGGCAGATGCGATGATAAGTGAGTTTTTCATCCACGATAAATAAGGAACCCTTGAGTCGGTGAAAAGCAAAATGTAATTATCAAAACTGAATTTAACGGGAAGGAGTGAGTTTGATGAGATTCCGCCCGTAGGATCAAAAGATGTCACTATGACAACATAAATTGGAAATGCAGTAAACAAAACCAATGAGATCGCCAAAATGTGCTTCCAGGCGTTACTTGAACCAACCTTTTTGCTCATAAGTTGTCCAATACTTTAGATTTTTTCAGAGTGTAAAGAGACATCGATCCAACGATCACAAACATCACCATTGAAATCGCACTAGAGAGACCTAAGTTTTGGAAGTTTGTCCCGAAGGCGGTCTTGTAAGCATACGAGATCAAAATATCTGTCGCTCCTGCCACTTCTCCGTCGATAGCATTTGTCGGGCCACCGCCGGTTAGCAGGTAAATAATATTAAAATTATTAAAGTTAAAGGCAAAACTTGCAATCAATAGAGGGCTCAGAATCTGTAAAAGCAGAGGTAGCTTGATAGTGATAAATGCCTGCTTCTCTGTAGCGCCATCGATTGATGCAGCTTCTACAATCTCTGAAGGGATCGATTGCAGCGCACCGCTTCCGATGAGATACATGTAAGGAAAACCTAGCCAGAGATTAACCAGGATCACTGCAAAACGCGCAAGCCAGGGCGATTCAAACCAGGCTACATCTAAACCAAAGAGAGTATTAATCGCTCCGTACTCTTGATTAAAGAGACCTCTCCAAATCAAAATGCTCATGAAACTCGGGATTGCATAGGGAAGGATTAAGAATCCTCTGTAGAAGCGACGAAATTTGATCGGATCTTGAAGAGCGATAGCCAGGGCCATACCCACTGCAAAAGTTGTACCAACAGAGAGAAAGGCAAAGGCAATTGTCCAGATAAAGACCTTGATAAAGGGATCTCGTAAGTTTTTATCAAAAAAGAGTGACTTAAAGTTATCCAAACCAGAAAACGCCCGCCAGCCTGGATCTAATTTAAAAGTTGGATCATCTTTACTGACAAAGTTACCCTTACCATTATTGACAAAGACTTCTCCAGACTGAACATTGACTAACTGATCTTTATTACTGTCGTATTCAATTGACTGGGTTAGACGGGCAGCAACATCTGTCCCTTGAGGATTGGCAAAAGACCCATCTCCCAAAGGAAAACGTAGGGTTGTGATCACTGCGTCGAGTTCAGAAAACTCTTCATCTGTTAGTTTTACAATTCCTTCGGCTGCAGTGATAAAGCCTGATGAATCTCGAGTGATCTCATTTTCAGAAATGGGGCGTGCGCCTCTTTCTGTAGCATAAAGAAGCTGTGAGTTGACTGGATCAAAAAGAATTGCTGCAAATTGATCGTCTGATGACTTTCCCAGCAGGAGATCATATGTAGTGCCGGCATCATCTGGGAGAAGTCCGTTGTTGAGAATTTCGACAATTGCAGACTTCTTAGCAACTTCATTACCGGTTTGGAAATTATAGGTAGACATTAAGATTGTGTATCCGGTTGGTGTAACAACAAAAATCGTAAAAAAGATTAATCCGATACTGAGAAATTTAAGTGGGATGGCGCCTTTAGTAATAAAGGAATAATTCAGAAAGATTAAGGCGGCAACAACGACACCGGCAATAATAAAAGAGCTCTTGTTTATTGCCGCAGTTAACAACAAAATTAAAAGTGCATCGGCTGCACCTAGAAGTGCATACTTCAGGACAAGGGCAAGAGGTCCGCGTAAACCGACGAGCGTGTAAAACATCTTGTCCTTTCTTCTGGCAAATTTTGGCAAGAATCAATAGAGAAGGTGGGGATTTACCTGAAAGTAAATCCCCACCTTTCTATGTACTACTGATTTCTACTTAGCTTTTTGCAGCGTTAGCGAAGTTCTTCGCCAAGATTGCAGCAGCCTTATCTAGCGTGGTGTTCAGATCCTTACCAGCAAAGATATCTTTGAGGGCATCGTCTGAAACTGCATACCAATCAGCTCCACCAGTCTTATCTCCGAGTGGGCCATTGAGCTGTGGAACGGCGTTGCGTGAAGCCTGGCCGAGTCCTGCTGCATCAACATCCTTTGTCTTCTCAGCAGCTGAAAGGTGAGCCAGTGGACGTGGTGTCTTCTGGGCTTCGTTGAATGCTAGTTGTCCTTCTTCTGATGCGAAGAAGCGGTTAAGGAGCTGGTTGGCTCCTACGCGAACTCCGTGGTTTGTTGCATAAGAAGTGAGGTATGCAGCTGAGTATCCAACCCACTGATTACCGAATGTTCCTTCGGTAACACCAGGAAGTGATCCCCATGCGTACTTAATTCCAGCCTTCTGGACTCCATCCATGTTCCAAGCACCAACAAGTGCTACAGGAACTTTTCCAGCCTTAAATGCTGAATCGCATTCGCTGTATGAGAAGAAACCGTTGGTCTTACCATCTGAACCAAGAAGGTACTTCTTAGCATTTGACTTGAATGCTGGTGAGTTGAAAACAACCTTTGAAAGATCAGCAGTTGTTCCCTTGTATCCCCAAGTTCCGCCGCCAAGTGCTGTGAGTACTGGCTGTGCTCCCCAAGTTCCGTTAAATGAACAGATGCCATTTGTTAGACCTTTTGAAGTCTTGTTGGTTGTGTAGTAATCGTAGATCTCTTGAATTGTCTTTGGCGCCTTAGCCATAAGTGCTGTGTTGTAGATCATTCCTGTGACATCAGCATCCGTTGGGATTCCGTAAACACGGCCCTTAACGGTAAGAGCTCCGAATGCAGCCTTAGAGAAAGATGCACGAGTTGCTGATGAAACGATAAGTGACTGAATCTTTCCAGATTTTGAACCTGAAATTGCAAGTGAACCATCGCGTAGAATAATGTCTGGCCCTGTTGCAGCCGTTGCCTTATCCCATGCAGTTCCGAGTGCATCGTAAGAAGCAAATGACTTTACTTCTACCTTGTATCCAGGAACAGTCGCTTCCAACTGCTTAACGATTTTTTCTAGAGCAGGACCACGTGTGTCATCTGCCCAAACGATAATTGATTTTTTCGCAGCGAATGCGGTTGGAACCGCCATCACTGATACTGCAAGTGCTGCTGCGGCAATAACGCCGACAACACCAAAGCGCTTCTTGATCATATTTCCTCCATGGATTCACATGAATTGCGAGGGTGCAATTCATCAGTGATGTCGGCGAAGGCGCTAGGCCACCGCCGAGGGGCATATTCTTTCGCTTCGCGTTCGGCTAATCAAATTTTTACAGGCGGAAAGAACGCGCCTAAAGGCCCTTTATCGAATCGTTATAAAGGCCAGCGTTTACAGGGACGTTTTCATGCCCCCTCAATGGGCTACTTATGGAGCTGCTCGACCGTTGAATCCCAGCCGAGAACGTCCTCAGGCTTACGAGGTGGCTTTCCTACGTATCGCGCAGACGGGCGGATCAAACGGCCCGTGCGCTTTTGCTCGAGGATATGCGCAGACCAACCCGCAGTGCGTGCGGCTGTAAACATTGATGTAAAGAGTGGGGCTGGGACTTCTGCGAAATCCAAAATAATTGCAGCCCAGAACTCAACATTTGTTTCAAGTACACGATCTGGTTGACGTTCGCGAAGTTCCTTGAGCGCTGCTTTTTCAAGGGCCTCTGCAACTTCATAACGTGGTGCATTAAGTTCTTTAGCGGTGCGACGCAATGTGCGAGCGCGTGGATCTTCTGCGCGGTATACACGGTGACCAAATCCCATCAAACGTTCTTTGCGATCTAGCAAACCCTTAACGTATGTCTCTGCATTGCCAGTCTTTTCTACTTCTTCAATCATGTGAAGAACGCGAGAAGGTGCACCACCATGTAGCGGACCTGACATCGCACCGATTGCACCAGAGAGTGCCGCGGCAACATCAGCACCAGTTGATGCGATTACGCGAGCGGTAAATGTTGATGCATTCATTCCGTGTTCTGCAGCAGATACAAAGTAAGCATCAATTGCACGAACATGTAGTGGATCAGGCTCTCCACGCCAGCGAATCATCATGCGCTCAACAACAGTGTGCGCCTTATCGATCTCTGACTCTGGAATTGGTGCTGCAATAATTCCACGTGCGGCCTGCGCTAAGTAAGAAAGAACCATGACAGATGTGCGCGCAAGGTTGCTGCGAATCTCTTCATCTGAAATATCTAGTGTTGGCTTAAAGCCCCATGCTGGTGCAAGCATTGCAATCGCTGATTGCACATCAACACGAACATCACCTGAGTGAACTGGGAGTGGAAATGGTTCAGCGTTAGGAAGTCCTGGATTGAATTGATCATCAACTAGAAGTCCCCATACGTTTCCAAAAGAGACGCGACCTACGAGGTCATCAATATCTACACCGCGATAACGCAGAGCGCTACCTTCTTTATCTGGCTCAGCAATCTCTGATTCAAATGCAATTACGCCTTCGAGTCCTGGCTTGAAATCATCTGACACGGTGTTGCTCCAGTCTGGCGCCGCTGACGGTACGCTCGTTTACAGTTGCCAATTCTGCACCCGAAAGCGGGGTGCTCGCGACCATTCAATAGCCAAGATGACGCGGGGATAAAAGTGACGTTAGATACAGCTATGAACCAAAGCCCGGATCAGAGCCTGACTCGTGATGCCATCAGGGCGATGCGCCGTTCGTATGGGGATGCTGGTCTAGAAAACCTCCCGTCAGATCCTTTGAGCGCTTTTTCGATCTGGCTCAAAGAGGCTGCAGGCAACGAATACATCGTTGAAGCAAATGCGATGGTCTTATCCACTCTTGGTGGAGATGAGAAAATTTCTACGCGTACAGTCTTGTTAAAAGATATCTCTGATGGCGGGTTTACCTTTTTCACCAATTATCAATCTCGTAAAGCGCACGCAATGGAAATTAATGAACAGGTGACACTTTTGTTTCCTTGGTATGCAATGGAGCGACAAGTGAGCATTAGCGGTCTGGTGCAGAAGATTTCTGAGAGTGAATCAGATGACTACTTTGTAACACGGCCATGGTCGAGTCAGATTGGTGCATGGTCAAGCGCGCAATCTCAACCTTTGGAATCACGGGCAGAGTTAGAGAGTCGCTTTGCAGGAGCAAGCCAGAAGTGGCCAGAAGGTACACACGTTCCGCGGCCAGCACATTGGGGTGGCTATCGCGTGATTCCTCTCTCTGTGGAATTTTGGCAGGGCCGATACTCACGTCTTCATGATCGTTTGCGATTTGAGAGGGAGAGTACTAATTCTGAGTTCGTCCTCACTCGGTACTACCCGTAGTCTTAGCCCATGAGTTCAGAGATCCTAATCCCAGCAAACCTCAAACCACAGGATGGCCGTTTTGGTTGTGGCCCATCGAAGATTCGCCCTGAAGCGCTTTCATCAGTGCTTGCAAGTGGATCATCAATTATCGGAACATCACATCGCCAGAAGCCGGTGAAGAATGTTGTGCACCGTGTTCGCGAGGGATTGCACTCACTCTTTAACCTTCCAGAAGGCTATGAAGTTATTCTTGGAAACGGTGGCTCAACTGCTTTTTGGGATATCGCAACGAGTGGATTGATCGAAAAGAAGTCACAGCACTTGGTTTTCGGTGAATTTTCATCGAAGTTTGCCAGCGCTGCTAAGGAAGCACCGTTCCTAGACGAACCAACCGTTATCAAATCTGAGCCAGGCACGCACCCGCTTGCTACAGCAGAAGCTGGCGTAGATGTGTACGCGCTAACTCATAATGAAACGAGTACCGGTGTTGCGATGCCGATCATTCGCCCCGCAGGAACAGATGGTGCGCTCGTTCTTGTTGATGCAACAAGTGCTGCAGGCGGATTGCACGTTGATGCAAAGGAATTTGATACCTATTACTTCGCTCCACAGAAATCTTTCGCTTCCGATGGTGGACTCTGGCTTGCACTCATGAGTCCAGCTGCAATCGAACGTGCAGAGAAGATCAAGGCATCAGGTCGATGGATACCAGCATTTTTCGATCTTGGAATTGCCATCGAAAACTCTCGCCTTGATCAGACATACAACACACCAGCACTTCTTACCCTGATGTTGTTAGCCGAGCAGGTCGAGTGGATGAATTCCAACGGCGGATTATCTTTTGCGACAGGGCGAAGCGCATCATCTGCTTCCAAGCTCTATGGATGGACTGAAAAGACTTCATACACAACGCCATTTGTTGTTGATCCGGCACAGCGCTCAAATGTTGTAGGAACAATTAATTTTGATGACACCATTGACGCAACGAAGGTTGCAGCAGCACTTCGAGCAAATGGAATTGTTGACACTGAGCCATATCGCAAGCTTGGAAAGAATCAACTGAGAATTGCAATGTTTCCAGCAATTGATCCAAGTGATATCGATGCTTTAACAGCCTGCATTGATTACGTTGTTGATCAACTGTAACGATGCCACGTAAAGTTGTTCGCGATCGGTTCTTCTGGCAGGTAGCTTTTCAAACTGTTGCGCTGAATTTGTTCTTGGGAGGTTTCGGCCCTTCCCAAGGCTTGCTGCGAG
The DNA here is from genome assembly GCA_044372915.1 of Candidatus Planktophila sp. GTDB lineage: Bacteria > Actinomycetota > Actinomycetes > Nanopelagicales > Nanopelagicaceae > Planktophila. The sequence goes on along the minus strand of JBILRA010000033.1, from coordinate 1,185 downwards.
ATGACCAAGGAACAACTGGCGCTCAAGCCGGTCTTCACGGAACCGCACTTGGAATTGCAGCAATTCTTGCCGGCTCACTTAATTCACGAATGGCTCACCATTTCGGACGTGTGAAACTTTCATGGCTCGGCCTCACACTCTTCTGTGCAGGTTTGAGCGCTTTTATTCTCTTTCCAACTTATCCAACGACCCTGGTATCAATTCTCATCACAGGTTTTGGAACTTCAACGGTAATTAACAATGGCCTGACAATGCTTAATCGCCATGCCGGGGATAAAGCCGCGCTTACGATCTCGCAGGCTAATGCTGTGGCATCGGTTGGCTTTATTGGCGGAACACTTTTGATCGGAACTATCGCAACGTACTATCCAGATAAATGGCGATTGGGTCTTTTTCTCGTCGTTCCATTCTCACTCTTTATCTACCTCTTTGTGAGAGATAAGAATTATGTTGATCATGTCTTTGAAGAGCACTCACGTCAACGTGGAAAAATGTCATTTAAGTTCTGGATTTCATGGATTGGCTTTATCGCCTGCATTGGTAGCGAGTTCGCTACAGCGTTCTGGGCTGCTAGCCTCTTTAAAGATCGAGTGGGTGGAACCAGCGCTTCAGCAACTACGGTCATGCTTGCTTATGGAATCGGTATGGGCCTTGGTCGTTGGTATGTTGGCCAAATACTTTTTAAGTTACATCTTGATCAACAGTTATTGACGGTTATCGGAATTCAGTTTATTGGCTTTAGTATTTTCTGGTTCTCGCACATTTACATTCTGAGCGTTTTTGGATTATTCCTCATTGGGGTTGGCTTATCGACTCAATTTGCTCTCGCTTCGCTGCGACTCATCCACCTCAGTGATGGGCGGCCAGATCAGGCAATAGGTTTGAGTTCATTAGCTGCAGGGATCGCAATTGCACTTGCTCCACTAGGGCTTGGTTTACTGGATGATCAGTTTGGCATCTCTCGTGCCTACATAATGGTGCCTATCTTGATTGCAATCGCATTCCTAGTCGTTCTGCTTATTCCGACACAAGTGTCGCAGAAGGAAGTCCATGAGGCTGAAGGAATTTCAGAATGAGTTACAGAAGTAGAAGAATAATCTCGTTGATAACTGTTGTGGTCCTACTAGCGTGGATCGTCGTAATTGGTAGGTAGAACACCCTCAACTGTTGATACGGCGACCACCG
>JBILRA010000086.1:0-4481 GCA_044372915.1 Candidatus Planktophila sp. | reverse complement strand
GGTAGTGCGTCTTTAGCCATGCCGATTGATAGGTAGGAAGAGCAAAGGCTGCAGCATGAGCTTTACAAAAACCAAAGGATGCAAAGGCGCGCAAGATCTCCCAGACCTTAGTAACCACATCAAGTGGGTACCCCTTCTGCGTTGCTGCAGGAAAGAACCAGTCGCAGACTTCTTGTTGACCCTGTTTATCCCCTAGTGAACGTCGCTTCTCATCAGCGCTAGCAAGAGAGATTCCTGTCATGGTGGCGATCATGGAGATCACTTGTTCATGAAAGACAACAACGCCTTCAGTCTCTTGCAGAATGGGAGCTAAATCAGGATGAATGACATCGGCTGCGGTAAATCCGTGTCGTGAATTAAGAAAGGGGGCGATCATGTCGCTCTTTACTGGCCCTGGTCGAAAGAGTGAGATATCGATGATCAGATCGCTAAAGGTTCGCGGATTAAGTTTACCTACCAGCTCGCGTTGACCCGGACTTTCAATTTGAAAAATTCCGAGTGTCCGAGTGGATTGGATAAGTTGATACGTTGCTTCGTCTTCGAGTGAGATTGCATCAATATCAATCTTCTTCTCTTCTATCTTTTCAATCTCAGAGACTGCATATGCCAATGTGGATTGCATGCGTACACCCAAGATATCGAGTTTGAGTAGACCGATATCTTCTACATCGTCTTTATCAAATTCAACCATCGGATACCCACCGGCATTCATATGCACAGGAATGCGATCAAAAAGACCGCCATCAGAGAGAACAACTGCACATGGATGCATAGCAAGATGGCGTGGTAGACCATCAAGTTCTTGTGCAAGAGATACCGTCATCGCCATAAGAGGTGCTGAGGTATTTAAAGTCTTTAACTCAGGAAGAGATTGCAGTACCGCTTGAATATTGCGTGCACGCACATGTGGCATCGCCTTTGCAAGAAGATCAATCTCTGCCGCTGGTAGGCCAAGGGCAGCGCCTGTATCTCGGATCGCATGGCGGGCTCGATAGGTATCAAACATTGCAACCGTTGCAGCACGCGAGATTGCACCCGGCAGATGTAGCGATGGAGATCCATAGCGGTTAAAGACCATCTCATATATTTCAAGTCGACGGTCTGATTCCACATCAATATCAATATCGGGTAGAGCAGCCCTGAGCGGTGAACAGAAACGCTCCATTAAGAGTCCATGGCGCATTGGATCAACGCCGGAAATACCAAGTAAGTGACAGATCAGAGAGCCAGCACCACTTCCTCGCGCTGCAACGCGAATCCCTTTATCGCGGGCCATCTGTGCAATATCTGCAACGGTAAGAAAATAAGACTCGTACCCCAAGGATGCAACTGTTGCGAGCTCATCATCTAAACGCATTCGAGCAGCCTTCACATCCTTATTTGCGCTATAGCGCCAATGAATTCCTGCCTCCACTCGTGAACGTAAAAGAGTGCGCATCGAACTCTGTGATGTTGCGCCAACAATATGTGGTTCAGGAAGATGGATTCCTCCAAGACCAATATCTCGCTGCGGCGATAAAAGCGCGCGCTCTGCCCACTCTCGCGTCGTCTTAAGGAGTGCACGCGGTGTTGCCTCACCTGCTGCGCGCGCTATCTCTGTAGCCACTTGTGTCATCTCTTCACTATTTTTTAAATAGGCTTGGCTATTGCGGCGTTCAATATGTCTGAAATCCAACGGCACGAGTTGGCGAGCGCAATCTAAGAGATCTGCAATGGGGCCATCGCTAGGATCGCGCATTCGTACTGCATTGGTAATCACCGCATCGATATCGTGATCACGAGCAAAGATCAGCGACCTAGCAGCATGCGCGGTAGAGCCAGGGCCGTTACCTGCAATTAAATGCGAAACGCATTCAATGGCATGATCACTAAAAAATCCACGAGTGAGATTAAAAAGGTCGAGGGCTCTATCTGTTCTATGGGCTGCTAGTTCATAACTCAGCGGTGATTGTGGCCCGTGGAGAAGATGTAACTGAGTGCTATGAGCGCTAAATTTTTCCAAGAGATCGGTGGTAATGCGAACTTCGCCATCACCTTTATTCATATGGAGACCGGTAAGAAAACGTACAAGGTGGGCCCATCCCCCATCACCATGAGCTAAAACAGTCACGCGAGGTAGTGGCTGACTCTTGACTGGGGTTGTGATCTCTATAGGAAGATTAACTCCAATAATCGGTGCGATCCCATGAGCAACACATGCCTTTGCAAAACGGATAGCACCTGAAAGGCTGGCGCGATCTGTTAGAGCCAGAGCCGGTGCGCCATGCTCGCGAGCGCGCTCAACAAGATCATCTGGTTGAGTTGTCCCATACTTCATGGAGAAGGCGCTAGCAACGCGCAGATGTATAAAGCTCATAAGTTCTTAAGTAGATTCTCAGACAGATCTAATAAGCCACTGCCCCGTGGCTTCATCGCGTTCGATTTCAAATGTTGTCAGTGCACCAATCGGCGCCGCCTCTACCGTCCACAGTGCGCGCGCGCCATCATCAGGGCGATAGCGACCATCACTGACTCGATTCCACCAGCCACCGGCTTCACACCAGCGCGAAAGAACAGCGTGGATGCGAAAGCGCTTACCTTTAAAGGTGAACTCAATCGGTGTAGCCATCGCATCCATGCCATCGGCGAGAACCTCATAAGATCGGGGGGTGTGAGACCGGGTTTTGTGGGGCGGGGCTATCTCTGGGACTGACATCGGTACTGCCTGCTTTCTAGCTATGTGGAGTAGTTATCAAAAATTTTCGAACAGATGTTCGAAAAGTAGCCCACACCCCTGACAAGATCAAGCGGTCAAGACACCCACGCTCAGATGGTCGATAGATAGTTGAAATTTCAACTATATCCCCTACCCTAAGCGGGTAAGAGAAACTATTGATTGCACCTAAGGAGAAACAATGACCATCGTTTTATTCATCGGCCAGCTGCTTTTTGCTGCCCTCTTCATCACATCAGGTATTGGCCACTTCGCAAAGCTTGAGGCTATGACCGGCTACGCGCAGTACAAGAAGCTCCCAGCGGCAAAGCTTGGAGTAATGGCAAGCGGATTCTTCTTCCTTGTTGGCGGGATCTTGATCGTCATCGGTACTTATGTAGATTTTGGAGCGCTCCTTATTGCAATCACACTCGTACTAGCAGCCGTCATCTTCCATAACTTTTGGAAAGAAACTGATGCAAATACAAAGATGCAAGAGCAGGTCGCCTTCAATAAGGACATCTCACTTGCAGGTGCTGCGCTCATCCTTGTCGCACTCGTTGCATCAGGTGCCGTTGAAGGTGCAGATCTTCTCGTGAACATCGGAAGCATTTCGCTCTTCAAGTAATACTCATTCACGAAAGAAAGCCCTCGGGAAACCGGGGGCTTTCCTCTTTCAGCAACTCAGATCTGAGAGGATGACTCCATGGAAATCTTGGGTGCCCTAGTAGCTGGCATATTCATCGGGGGTGTCCTCGGATTTGTTGGCGCGGGTGGTGCAATGCTGGCAGTTCCGATCTTGATCTATGGATTTGGATTAACACCATCTGTTGCATCAACATCAGCTCTAGCAGTTGTCGGCGCAGCTGCACTCTCTGGGGCTAGTGCGAAAATCAAAAGTAAAGAAATTTACTATAGAGATGCACTAGCTATTTGGGCGATCGGATTAGTTGCAAACCTTGGATTCTCAACCCTGGTTCATCGGTTACCAGAAAATTTTATTGCAATCGGATTTTCCTTTGTCATTATCTTTGCTGGCCTGAGCATGCTTGGTTCGCCGTTGACCACAATTCATAAACGCATGAGTTGGCCGGTTCTCATTGGCGTCTCGCTATTAATTGGTTCGATTACCGGCCTCTTTGGTATTGGTGGAGGATTCCTCGTTATTCCTGTTCTCGTTCTTGGATTTGGCACATCACAATCAATTGCTGCTGGCACAGCTCTTTTAGTGATAGCGGTGAATTCGGCAACTGCCTTGCTTGGCCACCACGCACTCTGGAGTGAAGTGAGTTGGGAAATCCCACTCATCATGGGAGCAAGCGCCATCGTTATTGCACAAATTGCATCTCGAGTGAAGTTACCCATCGCCGATAGCCTCTTGCGAAAGCTCTTTGCGTACTTCCTCTTTGTGGTAGCCGCCTTTAGTTTGGTTGAAAGCATTTTTATTCGGTAATCAAACATCGTCCACACTCATTTGTTACAGAGCCACAATGTCGTACTATCGATCCGTGGACCACATTCTTGAGCGTGCATCAGTGATCCGAGCAGCAGATGCGATGAAATCACTCGGTGTACAAGGTGCAATCGTGGCGCTCAGCGAGAGTGCGCGGACAGCACAAGAGGCAGCGGATGCTCTTGGCGTTGAGGTAGGCCAAATAGCATCGTCGCTGATTTTCACTCTTCCTTCGGGTGGAGCGCTGTTAATCATCACAAGTGGTCGCCATCGTGTTGATACCGATCTAGTTGCCCACCAATTACAGATTGATTCACTCGGTCGAGTAAACGCAGA